>JAMPHZ010000041.1 GCA_023663145.1 Odoribacter sp. | reverse complement strand
GAAGCAGCCTCCTCGGGCGATGATGTGGTGACAGCGATGACATAATAGAGCGGCTCGGCAGTCACCACAAGAGTGGCGCTGTCGTAGCCCTCGGCCCTGAGCCGGTCCATCAGCGACTTGGCATTGAACACCTGCTTAAACTGCGACACGGCGATATTGTATTGCTTAACATCGGCAGGCCCGGATACGCCAGGCACACATTTTACAGCTACAATCATGGTAGGAATCGTGTCATTACCGACTATGGTGCGCGACTTCACCGATTCCTTGCGGATACGTTCATAGATCGTGCCATCTATTCCGGAATCATTCTCGGTCTTCTCCTTGACGGCCTCATAAGCCGCACGGTAATTAGCTTCGTTTGTCTTGCAGGAAACAAATGTCATGGCCATTACACAACCGGCAGCAAGCAATGGATATATTTTCATTTTGCAGTATAATTTTTCGAAAGTTCTATTACTTCAAGATCATGAGGCGCGCCGTTGTCGAGAGTGAAACGCACAAGTGTACGCACCTGTTGCCATCCATGCACCCCGGCCGCTCCGGGATTTATATGCAGCAGATTGAGTTCATGATCATATTTTACGCGGAGTATATGGCTATGTCCGTCGACCATAAGCTGTGTGCCATATTGGCGCAACAATGGTTTCAGACCGGGAGAGTACTTGCCGGGATAGCCTCCGATATGGGTCATCAGCACCTTCACACCCTCCAGTTCAAAGTTGAGCAGTTCGGGGCACTTGCGCCTCACCATACCATGATCTATATTGCCAGCGACAGCCCGGACAACCGGCGCCACTTCCCCAAGGCGGGTGAGTATCGACATATCACCGACATCGCCGGCATGCCATATCTCATCGCACTCCTTGAAATGGAGAGCATAGCGGTCATCCCAATATCCGTGGGTATCCGAAAGGAGTCCTATACGTTTCATTGCCGGATCACACGCGCCGAACGCAGCAGGGCGCGATTTGTCGTTACATTCATGTTATCAATATCGAGGCGCAACGACACAGCGTTTTCTCCCTTGCGGAGCTTGATGCGCAGCATGTTGGAATAGCCCGTAGAGAGCCATTCATCAAGACCGCGTTGCGGCATAACTATCGCCCCTACCTCAGCATCGTTCACATAAAGCTGACGGAGTGCGCATTTATTATCGGTATTTATCGGACCTGAGCCGTTGGCATATCGGAAATCAATGAAATAATCGCCGGCTTCAGCCACATTCACCATGAAATCAATACGACGGTTACGCGTAGCCGATGTCTCTACAAATTCCGATGCAAGTTTCCTGTCGGCAATCAACGATGTGCCGGTAGCACCCATCCTTGATGCAGACACCGTGATCATCGCACCATCCGGAATATACTCGTAGGGGCGGCAGGTATAACCCACAAAATGCTCATTGCTCACCGGCATAACATCCATAAGTGAATAGCTTGGCTGCGCCACAAATGGTATCGAGGGAGTGGTGAGCTGCTGCATCAGATTGGAATTGATATAAATATCGTAGTCTATTCCCTCGGCGAAGTTGGTCACCTCTGCCTGAGCAGGACTCTCCCATTTAAGATCAGGTGTCGCCGGCATCCATGCCTGCGGCTGATTATTTATATCCTGCACAGGTACACGGTTGCCAGCCATCTCTATCACTACTTCCACCGCTCCCTTAGTATCAGCAGGAAGAATAAGCTCAGATGATGCCTTGCCATTGATGGTAAACGACTTTACACGATCTCCTGTACCATTTACCTGCACCGTCACCACAGCATCACGGTAGCGTAATCCTGCCAGAGTTTTCGGTCCGGTAAGCGATGCCGGCACGAATGGTGCGAAGTGCATCCCATCGGTCTGTAGGTCAATACCCATTATAACGCGCAGTATCATGCCGGCCATGCCAGTGCAACTCCACAGTTGCGAATCGGAATTGACAGCAGTGCCACGGTAGTCTCCGCTGGAAGCCACAAACAGTTCCTTATTAGTTCCGAACATAGCGGCCGCACGGCACATGGCACCAAAACCTTTTTCAAATGCCTGCATATTTCCAGCCTTGCGTGCCGCAAGATTCCAATAAGCCTGTACAAACGGCCACACGGCATCGTTATGATAAGGATTGATATCAGGCAACTGAGGATAGACCGACGATATGCCGTAAGGAGTGTAAGGAGTCTTGCTGATGATGGAGCGCGCCATGTCATCGTTGGCCACACCAAAGAGTATCGCAAGAGCCTGACCGAGATTATCGGTGGCCTGCGACTGCACCGGATAGACACCTCCGTAGAGATATTCCGAATAGTAGCCTAAGTTAGGAATCCACAGATTGTTGTTGATCGCATTTGATATCTCGCAATCAATACCGTTCCAAAGGGGGGCTATCTTGCTGTCGGCTGCCTCCTTAAGCATGGCATCGCGCACCTTGAAGGCCTCGGCGAACATCACATTTGTGCCAAGACACATCGACTCATAGATATCCTTAGGCTGCATCCATCGAGGATAGGTCTGCTCGCGCCAGTCGAGATACGACTGTTCACCGCGCATCAGCTTATAGTCGGGATTCCATACCACACGCATGTCGGCATTGAGAGTATTTTCTATAGCCTCGAGCGCTTCGTTGAGAATATTCTTATCGCCCGTGGCTTTGTAGACCTCCCATGCGGCCATTGCCCATACCACACGATCGGAACTCACCGGCCATGAGCCACCGGTGCCGGTGTCCTGCACGATAATCTTTCCATCCCGTGTGTTCTTGAGTTTTGCCTTAAGTGAGCGCCATGTGCCATAAGGGTCGATCAGCGCAAGCGACAGATAAGCCGAGTAGCTCACATCGCGCGTCCATACCCCATCCCACTCCTTGCCGGCACGGTAGGTGCTGTCCGGACGCATATTCGACCCGATTTCAGCCATTGCCATATTTGACAATGCATTGACAAGCATCTGCTGTGACTGATATGCAGGCATATCGGCAGCCAACGAATCTATGCGCCATCCGGTAGGATCGGCAGGGCGGCTCACTGCCGGATTCAAATTAAGCGTCACCTCATACACCCCATCGCCACGGTCAGTAAGTTTACGGTCATCCTTACCATACAGATTTTCAAAATCCCAGGTAAGAGGATTGACACTTCCGGCCACCCATACACCCTTGAAATCATCACGATAGATGGTGTCGCGTGTCGGTGTCACATAATAGCCCTTCTCCTTGAAACTTCTGCACACGGGCGACATATCTACTCTCAGTGTCCATTGGGTATTGGTGTCGAGATGCTCCTTCGTCATCTCCTTTTTTATCGAATCGGCCTCATTGAGAGCTTCACCGAAAGTAAATACCGTGTCGGCTCCTACTACCACTGTGTGCATACTTCCCTGAGGCAGCTCATTATCACGGCTATTAAGAGAGAGTCTGAAATGGAGCAATCGGGATATAGCGCTCTCTTCAGGACTCTTGTAGTTGGTGGATATCTCATACGGACTTACGGCATAGGCAGTGAATCCATCCTGACACACACTGTCGGTATAGACTGTAAATGCATCGGAATGATATATGACATTGGCAGGAGCTGTAGCATCACCGCAGCCGTATAATGCTGCGCCACACATGCATGCCATAGGTATGATCGCGAACAGAGACTTCATTGATTTGTCAAATTTATCTGCTAATTTAATGATTCTCTCCGGATAAAGTTCAACCTTAGTCCAAATTTTTAGAGGGTGTTTAAAAACACGCCACCCTAAAATATCAAATAAGTAGCCGCTCAAATTTATTTTGAACTGACTTATAAGTGTCTGAAAATTTCGCTAATTTTGCACTTTCATTGATCTGACTGATCTACATATATCTATATAATAGTATAAGGTGTATCGAATCAACAATCATAATTCTACCACGATACGAATATAATAATGAACATTCGCCCCGTGTCACA
>JAMPHZ010000040.1 GCA_023663145.1 Odoribacter sp. | reverse complement strand
CATATTCCGCCTCTGCAATCTATATGCCTAAACACAGGTTTTTTACTATGCGCCATTTTATGTGCTTTTAATCCGATTTCACACTTGACTGCACACCGTTTGCTACATTAAAACTTCGACATTCCTGATGCGGCTTAAAAAGGTTCAGCAGACTAATTCCAGCAACCATATGCATTCTTGCTCATTAGCTCATAAGAGATAAGCGAGCACGGCCCATCCCAACAGATAGCAGCAGTACTGTAATTTACCTCTTGGCGGAACGCAAAGGAGCCTTTGACGTTGTTTGTATATTAATGTTAATATTACAGTCGTCATCAGCATCAATAATCCCGATATGATGCCGGCCATATGACCAACTATTATAAAAATATAGTATGCCAATGCTATGTCAGCACATAGAAATGTCAACTCTTGAATGCGCTTTTTCCTGAAAACACCAAAAGGAATGCTGATTATGAATGAGATTAGAATTATCTTTGCATATGAACCTAAGTCATCCATTCCATAATATGGATCTCCCCAGTCACAAGCCACACTCGATATGGCAGTTTTTACATTTGCCAGACTTACGGTCCATATTTGCAAGGGTTCCCAAAGTCTTGTGGGAGTCCAGGATGAGATGGTTGAATTCGAATTCATCTTCATACACTTTGATATTAATTAGTTGGCTGGATTAGATTTATAGATTCTCGCACATGACAAAATTTATAAATCTATGCTGCCAGATATATTGAATCCGAGCGGCCATATTTACAAAATCTCTTAAAAATTAGCACTTTAAAGACTAAAGATCTGCTACCTTCATTAATGAAAAACTACAATCCTGATCAATGGTCAGTTCTGTGAAGCTTTCGCACGGAATTCTGTCGGGCTCAGTCCGGTCACACGCTTAAACATACGGGTGAAATGGGCCGGATACTCGAAGCCCAGGGTGTAGGCTATCTCACTGATGTCAGAGTTGACCGAGGTAAGCCGGTGTTTGGCTTCTTTTATCAAGTGCAGTGTGATGATATCTTTTGGCGACGAGCCGGTTTCCTTGCGTATGAGGTCGGAGAAATATCCCGGTGAGAGATTGGCCTTCTCAGCGAAGAAAGCCACACCCGGCAATTCATTCTGCGGGGTTGTTATGTAAGCTTTAAGCTGGCGCTCGAAATTGGCTACAACGTCTGAATTGACTTTGTGTCGTGTGATAAACTGGCGGTCGTAGAAGCGGTGCAGATACTCAATGAGAAGTTGGATATTGGCTGAGATCAATGCTGATGAATGATTGTCAACAGGGTGCTTGATCTCCTGTTTTACCTGATCAAGGCAGAACAGGAATTGCCGGCGCTCTTCATCGGAGAGATGCAGGGATTCCATCTCAGTATAGTCAAAAAAAGAAAAATCTTTGATTTTATCGGCCAGCGGTGTGCCATAAATCAGATCAGGATGGAACAGCAGGCCTACAACGTCAGGCTGGACCTCAGCCTCTGCCATATCCACATCCACCGTCTGACCCGGCGAAAAACTTACGACTGTCCCCGCCTGATAGTCGTAATTCCTGCGGCCATAGCGTATCGAGCATGCCGCATTGTTTTTAAGATACAGCGCGTAGACACCATATTCCACAGTGAAATGATTGGGCCATTGTTTTGCCTCTTTCAAGTCAATGACAGCGGCGAGCGGATGCCTTGTCGCCAGGCCATAAAAGCGGTTGTAGGCATCTATTGAGTTTAGATCCAGTTTTTGTCTTTCCATAATGCAAAATTAGTGCTATTTATCCATATGACAATCGGTATCGGCTAAAATGGTAAGTATATCAGCGGTTTTGGCAAGTGATGATCATATTATCCGTGATAACTTTGCAATATGAAAAATAGTATTATGGCACTCGCCCTGCTGTCGGGCGCAACAATTATAAACTCAGAAGCTATGAATCCGAATACAGACACATCTCTTGCTCCGGTGGAGCAATTGGAATTGACACAGGAGTGGGATAAGGTCTTCCCGAAGAGTGACAAAGTTGACCACATGAAAGTCTCATTTGTAAATCGCTATGGCATAACGCTTGCCGCCGATATGTACATCCCTAAAGGCGTTGACGGTCTACTGCCTGCTATTGCTGTAAGCGGCCCGTTCGGTGCTGTAAAAGAACAGTCGAGTGGCCTTTACGCACAGCAACTTGCCGAACGTGGCTTCCTGACAGTTGCATTCGATCCGTCATTTACCGGCGAGAGTGGAGGTATGCCGCGCCGCGTGGCATCACCTGACATAAACACCGAAGATTTCTCGGCGGCCGTTGACTTCCTCTCAGTTCAGCCAAATGTTGATTCCGGGCGCATCGGAGTGCTCGGTGTGTGTGGATGGGGTGGTATAGCAATCCAGGCTGCAATCAACGACCCTCGCATCAAGGCTACCGTTGCCTCAACCATGTACGACATGACCCGTGTCACCGCCAACGGATATTATGACGCCGACAACTCAGTCGAAAAACGCAATGCGGCCCGAGGCGCCATGGCGACTCAACGCACCGAAGACTACCGCACCGGATCCTGCCGGCGTGCAGGAGGTGTGGTCGATCCTCTGCCTGATGACGCACCGCAGTTCGTAAAGGACTACTACGACTACTATAAAACTCCGCGTGGCTATCACGAACGCAGTGGAAACTCCACCGATGGTTGGAACTTCACGTCCTCCTTGCCTTTTATGAACTTCAAATTCTTTGAGTATGCCGGCGAACTTGAAAACGCTGTGATGATTGTGCATGGCGATAAAGCCCACTCATATTACTTCGGCAAAGACACATTCGCCCTACTCAAAGGCGACAACAAACAGATGCTCACCGTCAAAGGTGCAAGCCATTGCGACCTCTACGATAGGCTTGACATTATACCTTTCGACGAAATTGCAGGATTCTACAAAGAGTATTTGAAATAACATGGAGATGACTCTCGACAAATTCAGGCAGATGATTGCCGTGGGCAAACCGCTGCAAGGCGATGACATGATTCAATTCATGCGTCGCCAAAGCGACATCTCACGCCGACTGCAATTTGAGCTGAACTGCCGTTATCATTCTCCTGAAGAGATACGTGAATTGTTCGGCAGAATAATTGGGCAGGAGATGGATCCCGAATTTGCTCTTTTCCCTCCGTTCTATACTGACTTCGGGCGCAACACTCACATAGGAAAGAATGTGTTCATCAACTCATGCTGCCACTTCCAGGACCAGGGAGGTATCTATATAGGTGACAACTGCCTGATAGGGCATTGTGTGGTGCTTGCCACCCTCAATCACGACCATGATCCGGCCTTACGCCAGAATCTGCATCATGCACCTATCCGTATCGGCAACGGTGTGTGGATCGGTGCGAATGCCGTGGTGACAGCCGGAGTAACGATCGGCGACAATGCAATCATAGCCGCCGGCGCGGTAGTGACAAAAGATGTTCCGGCCAATATGATAGTTGGCGGTGTCCCGGCAAAAATCATCAGACACATCTGACCGCTATGGGAAAAACAGTATTTTGTATTATCTTGACTATTTTTTCTATAATGGCGAATGCACAGACAAAGATATATCTGACGATTGGAGAAAGGACAACTACCGCATCACTTCTTGACAACCGCTCCACACAGATGCTTGTATCCATGCTTGAGCAAGGACCGATAACGGTAAATATGAGTGATTACGGTGGTTTTGAAAAGGTTGGTCCTTTGCCTCAGGCGTTACCGGCATCTGATGATCAGATTTCCACAGATCCCGGCGACATTATGCTATACAATGGAAATCAGATTGTCATATTTTATGGCGGCAACTCTTGGCGTTATACCCGTCTGGGCCGTATTGACAATGCCACAGCCGCCTCAGTCAAGGAGTTCGTTGGTAACGGCGACATATCACTTACAATGTCATTGTCGCCATTCAGCGGTGTGGAAGAAGTATCGGCCGACATAGACACTTGCACAGTGTATGACTTACAGGGTCAGGCAGTCATAAAGCGGCCTTTGCCCCCCGGTATGTATATTGCCAATGGTATGAAGATTCTAATTAAATAGCCATGTCTCTTATTTGTCAAGGTTAATTACATACGGAAAAAGACAACTTAACTATTCATTTGGCACGCGATACAATATGAAACGATTAATATTAACGGGCCTACATCTGATAATTGCAATTAATATTATGGCACAGTTGAAAATAACACAGACAGCTGGGCGCGAGGCGCTTGGCGAGTTCGCACCCGAGTTCGCGCATCTCAACGATGATATTCTGTTCGGGGAGGTATGGAGTAGAAACGACCTGCTGTCGCTTCGCGACCGCAGTATGGTCACCATCACTTCTCTCATATCACAGGGCATCACTGACAGCTCGCTCGTATACCATCTTAATGAGGCAAAGAAAAACGGCATAACGCGTACTGAAATATCGGAAATAATCACTCATATAGCCTTTTATGCCGGATGGCCAAAAGCCTGGGCTGCATTCAATCTTGCCAAGACAGTATGGGCCGATGATGGAGCAGCCGCAGATGCAAAGGCTCAGCATCAGCATGAGATGATCTTCCCGATCGGAGCACCCAATACAGCCTATGCCGACTATTTTATCGGACAGAGTTATCTCGCACCTGTGTCCACCGAACAAGTCAAAATATTCAACGTCACATTTGAGCCTGCATGCCGGAACAACTGGCACATACATCATGCCACGCAAGGGGGCGGACAAATGCTGATAGGTGTGGCAGGCCGAGGATGGTATCAGGAATATGGAAAGCCGGCTCAAGAAATCCTTCCAGGCACTGTAGTCCATATACCGGCAGGGGTTAAACATTGGCACGGAGCACAGAAAGACTGTTGGTTTTCACATCTTGCAATCGAGATTGATGGTGAAAACACCTCCAATGAGTGGCTTGAACCGGTTGATGCCGACAGCTACTCCAGGTTGAGATAATAAGTAGACGGGTTTATAAAGCAAAAAAATGAGGAAAGCCGTTAACCTTTCCTCATTTTTTGCTTTTTCAAGATGATGTCATTTCTTTTTGCCGAATAGCGCACCGAGAACCATTCGACCGACTTTCCTTTCAAGCCCCTGTCTTGTAGTGGGTATACCGGTCTTTCGGGCTACTTTCTGTTTGACGGCTGTTATGCCGACTGCTCTTTTGGGCGAAAAACTTAGTCCGGGGATTTTCATAAGTCTTTGATGAGTTCATTTAGTCCGTAGAACATTAGGAACACAAGCCCCCAGAACAACATCTTGAAGAAGTTGCGCCACATGTAGAGCAGAATGAGTACAATCAGTCTCATTTTTTCAGACTTTACAGGCCTTTATCATTGAATGATTTTACCATCTTCTTGATTAGGGCATCGATTTCATTGGCTATGCCACCCATGAATGCGGCTCTCGCAGAGGGATTTTTCAGTTTGCCAAACCCTTCTGACTTCATGGTCTTGAAGTTGAGTTCATTGCGAGGTGAAGCTGTCGCACATGCGCCCCAATTAGGGTCATCACTTTGGCATACATCTATTGATGGATCAACACCCGTCAGTGCGGCTGCCAAAGCGGGTCCCGTTGCAGGGTCGTTGTTGTATCGGATGCCGAAGAAGTATCTCTCCTTCATGATGATGGAGAACGTTACGTACTTCTTTCGGTTCTTTGTGCGGTAGATATTGAAGGTCACACCGTAACGCTTGTATCGAGTGCTCTTGCTGTAGTCTGCAACTTCGGTGGAGAAGTCTTTCTTCTCGATTTCGTACCCTTTGGCGATGAGTTGGTCTTGCAGTGCGTCCCAAAAGTAGCACTGCAACTGCTCATCACTCAAGTTGTCGGTTTCCACGACCTCACGACCTGCGGCCGCAATGGTCATGTCGCCCCTCACGAGCTTTGTGTTGTCGGGATTGGCCACTTTTACGGTAATGCCAAAAATGTCTTTCATTTTGGCCTCGAAGTTGGCAACTTGCAGATTGCCTCTGCATGTCAGTTCGCCGCCCTTTACATTCTCTCCGCTTCGGATAGAAGCAAGGGTGGCATTTTCGGGTGCGAACTTCGGACCCTTGTAAACTCGGAGTGTTGCCCCGAATGCGTCCTTGAACTGCTTTCTCAGACTGCTGACCGTCATGCGGCCATTGATGTTAAATTCAGCCATTGTGAAGTTGTCTTTTAAGGTGTTTATAAGATTGTTTATTATTCCCATATGCAGAAGTGTTTAGTTTATTTCATCCTTTTAAGAGATGCTTTGGCATTTTCAATATCTCGTTTTAGACTTTCTATGCGCCTGTCGTGCGATGCGGCTCGGTCAATCTTGGTTTTGCGGTAACCAACCTTGTGAGTGGGTATTGCAGTCCTCTTTATCAATGCGGTATAATATGCATTGTCTTTTTTCTTTGCTTCCCTCTCCTTGGCAATGGCAGCACGGAGGTCAATAATCCGTTTCTTATAGTATTCTTTGCTCATGGTCAGATGTCAAGTTTATAGGTATCAGATATACGTTCCCAAATACACTTGTTTTCTTGTAAGGATTTTTCTTTGTTGAGTTGGAACACACCGACAAAGCGGTAGGTGTTCATACCGAGCCAATCGGTGTATTTCAGGAATGTTATTCGTTTCACACCTTTATTGAGGTGATATTTCATGTGTCCTTCCCGTTCCGACTCAGCTTTAGGGTATTCCGTAATGGTAAGTTTGTCGGGTGACAACTTATTGTGCCATTTGGCGTGATTTTCATTTGGCCACCAAACGAGTTCCTGATTTTCTTTGTTCGGCACCCATACAGCCGACACACGCAGAAATCCCCGGTGCTTTGGTTTCGTGCCAAAAATTGCGGCTATATCGTCTATCGTTTGTAGCGATACGTTGTCATCAACTCTTAGTACACCTCTTTTGCGTATCTCTTCGGGAGTGTCAGCGCCTTTCCATGGCTTGATTTCGGCATTCTTAATTCGATGACTTAGTTTGGCTGTCACTGCGTCAGTGCGCTGGTTGAGTTCGGCAAGAGTGCAAGCAATGGCTTTTCCGTCAACCACATTATAGCAGTCTATTACCTCAACATCAGCATGTTTTGAGATTTCTGCGTTGCGGATATTGTCTGCTTCTTGGTTCTTGTAGTGGGCAGGCTCATTTATCTCAATGACAACACCGAGCTGTGGCAGATAGAGGTCTGCGAGAGCATATTTACCTGCTTTTCGCACCACATATTGCTGAAATACAAAGTGAATGTCGGGATTGTCAAGAACATTCCAGATGCGGTGTATCACATAGCTTTCCAATCTCTTGTGGGAGATCTTGGTCAGCATACGGGTGAGGTAATCTAATTTATAGTCCATATTTCGGTTTCCGTACACCTACACACGAAAAAAGAGCGTCAGCCAAACTTTTTCTCATTCGGTTAATTAGGCTCTGGAATTGCCCTGACGCTCAAATAAGTAAAAAGCAGTCTGCGCCCTTGGAGGGTACAAACCAACCTTTTGACC
>JAMPHZ010000003.1 GCA_023663145.1 Odoribacter sp. | reverse complement strand
AAATAATGACTGAAAATCAAGTGATTAACAGTCATTATCAGTACCCGGACCCGGGCTCGAACCGGGATGGGTTGCCCCAACGGTGTTTGAGACCGTCGCGTCTACCGATTCCGCCATCCGGGCGCGGTGCAAAGTTAGGCATTTTTTTTCATGCGGCAACTTTTTTTGGGCATATATTTGCGCTTGTACTCTTTTTTTCTTCCATTTTTCCTTTTTTTGTCGTATTTTTGTGCAAATTTATTGATGATGGATAATTGTTGTTCCCGGCCATTGATTGGGCTTACACTTGATGAATTGCGTCAAGTGGCTATCAGTGTAGGCCTTAAGCCGTTTGCAGCGAAGCAGATGGCCGCATGGCTGTATCAGAAAAGGGTGACCGATATAGAATCTATGACAGATCTTTCGAAGCAGGCACGTGCCCGGCTCATTGATCAGGGTTATTATGTGGGTCTGTCAGCTCCGAGAGCGGCCTCTCTCAGCAATGATGGTACTGCCAAATATCTCTTCGAAGGGACACCCGGCCACGATGTCGAGGCTGTTTATATTCCGGATCCTCCACGTGCCACGTTGTGCGTGTCATCGCAGGCCGGTTGCCGCATGGGGTGCAGTTTCTGCATGACAGGTCGTCAGGGCTTTCACGGGAACTTGTCTCCGGCGCTTATCATGAATCAGATACTATCGGTCCCGGGCAGTGGGAATCTGACGAACATAGTGTTTATGGGTATGGGAGAGCCTACTGATAATCTTGACGCAGTGCTCAAGGTGATAGAAATACTTACCGCCCCCTGGGGGATGGCATGGAGTCCGAAGCGCATCACGGTGTCTACCGTCGGTAACACTCCAGGTCTCAAGCGTCTGGCAGAGCAATCGAAGGTGCATCTCGCAGTGAGTCTCCATAATCCTTATTCACGTGAGCGTGTTGAGATAATGCCGGTGGAGAAAGCTTTTCCCATAGCATCAGTGATGCAGATGTTGCGGGACTATGATTTCACTCATCAGCGGCGTCTCTCTGTGGAATATATCCTGTGGAAAGGCATAAATGACGATATGGCTCATGCCGATGCACTCGCACGACTTATAAGCGGTACCGGAGCCCGGGTCAATCTTATACGTTATCATGTGTTGCCCGGTTCGGGTGATATGCAGCCCCCCTCGCAAATGGCAATGGAGGCTTTCCGCGACCGTCTTAACTCGCGTGGGGTAACGGCCACGATACGCGCATCGCGTGGAGAGGACATTGATGCCGCCTGTGGCATGCTTGCGGGTAATAATAAAAACGAATCATAACTTTAAACAATATGCAGAACAAGATAAAAGTGGGAATCACCCACGGCGATATAAATGGAATTGGCTACGAGGTTATACTCAAGGCTCTGGCTGATGAGCGCATGCTGGAGTTATGTACGCCGGTGGTGTATGGCTCGGCCAAGATCGCAGCATCCTACCGCAAGGCACTTGGCATGGGTCCGGTGCCGTTTATACAGATTGACAATGCTTCCGACGCGCGTGAAGGTGCAAATAACATGGTGAACGTGGTGGGTGAGGAAGTGCATGCCGAACCGGGTGTGCCGTCGCCCGATGCCGGAAAAGCGGCTTTCATTGCTCTTGAGCGCGCCGTTGCGGATCTTAAGGCCGGAGACATTGATGTGCTTGTAACAGCTCCAATCAACAAATCAACAATACAAAGCAGCCAATTCTCATTCCCGGGTCACACTGAGTATCTTGAGTCAGTGGCTGCTGACGAGTCGGCGCATGCACTCATGATTCTGTGTAATGATGTAATGCGCGTGGCGCTGCTGTCCACGCATACCCCCATTGCCAAGGTGGCTGCCACTGTCTCCAAAGACGAAATTATTGCCAAACTGAAGACGTTCAACAACTCTCTTCAGCGTGACTTTGGTATACACTCTCCGCGCATAGCTGTTTTAGGCCTGAATCCACATGCCGGAGACGGAGGCCTTCTCGGAGCAGAGGAAGCAGAAATAATTGCTCCCGCAATCGCTGCCGCACGTGATGAAAAGGTGCTTGCTTTCGGCCCTTATCCGGCCGACGGATTTTTCGGTGCAGGGCAGTTCCGTAAATTTGACGGCATCCTGGCCATGTATCATGATCAGGGTCTTGCGCCTTTCAAGGCATTAGCTATGAATTCTGGTGTTAATTTTACGGCCGGTCTGCCTTTTGTGCGCACATCCCCCGACCACGGCACCGGATTTGACATAGCCGGTAAAGACCTTGCGTCAGAAGACTCGCTGCGCCAGGCTATATACGCGGCTGTTGACATTTTCCGTAACCGTAACCGTTTTGACGAGGCTCACCGCTCGCCATTGAGGCGTCAGTATTATGACAAAGGCTCTGATAACGTGGTGCTTGACCTTTCAGGTGATTGATATGAAACTTAATTACAGGATATTTGTGGCATTGGTCGCATCCTTTATTGCTTTGGGAGCCTCGTCATGCTCGCGTGCAGGTCATTCCGAGGCAGCGCAGAGAACTCCGTCTGATACCTTTGTTGAACGGGGAACTTTCTCTGCTGATTCAGCTATGGCTTATGCTGCCGCGCAGGTCGCGTTCGGGCCGCGTGTGCCGGGGACTGAGGCTCATGTCCGATGTATGGAATGGCTTGTGGGCGAACTTCGGCGCTTAGGAGCCGATACTGTACGGGTCATTGAATCTCAAGCTGAGGCATGGAACGGCAAGACATTGCCTGTGAGAAATATATTTGCACAGTTCAACCCTGATGCCACATCGCGGATTATTCTTTTGGCTCACTATGACACAAGGCCATGGGCCGATCAGGAAGAGGACGAGAGCGCAAGAGATATTCCTATCGATGGCGCGAACGACGGAGCCTCGGGTGTGGCCGTACTGCTTGAGATTGCCCGGCAATTGGGGCAAGAACCGGCCGCATTGGGGGTAGACATCCTGTTTACCGATTGCGAGGATTATGGCGCGAGATCTGATTCCGGCCAGGCTTCTGATTCCGATTCATGGTGTCTCGGATCACAACATTTTGCCGGTAATTTGCCTTATGCCCCGGGTTCATTCCCGCGTTTCGGAATTCTGCTTGACATGGTGGGAGGCCGCGACGCGCGTTTCCACCGCGAATACCTGTCGGCAAGTCTCGCGCCTGCTCCAACGGCAAAGGTGTGGGATATGGCCCGCAAGCTTGGCTTGGGCTCGCGTTTCCCCATGCAGGTCGGGGGGGCATGCACCGATGATCATCTACCTCTGATACGCGCAGGTATACCGGTGACAGATATCATTGAGAATCAGGCAGCAGCCACAGGCGCTTTCCCTATAACATGGCACACTCATGATGATGGCATTGAGAATCTTGACCCTGCATCAATGGAAGCCGTAGGCAGGGTGACTCTGAATGTAGTATATAACGAAAAAAACTGAGATATAATGACTATTGAAGATAAACAAGCAGAGATTGTCGATCAATTCGCTGATATCGAGGACTGGCTTGACCGTTATGCCCAGATCATAGACCTCGGCAATGAACTTCCACCTATAGATGAGGCTCTAAAGACTCCATCCCATCTCATTGAGGGTTGTCAGAGCCGTGTGTGGCTTGATGCGCGTCTTGACGATAACGGCAAGGTGCATTTCACCGCAGATTCCGATGCTATAATTGTCAAAGGAATAATATCGCTGCTTATAAGCGTGCTCAATGATCATACCCCCGACGAGATTCTTGACGCCGATCTCCATTTTATCGACGATATCGGTCTGGGAGAGCACCTCTCGCCAACCCGTTCCAATGGATTGTTGGCCATGGTGAAGCAGATGCGTGACTATGCGCGTGCTTTCAAGGCCATATCGGCAGCCAGATGTTAACAGATAATTATTAATCCCTAATATAATATCCAATCATGTTTAAAGACCATCCTAAAGGGCTGATTCCAGCGGCTCTAAGTAACATGGGCGAACGCTTCGGCTATTACATCATGAATGCTGTTCTCGTTCTGTTCCTCTGTTCAAAATTTGGCCTCAGTGACGAGACCAGCGGCCTTATCTATTCAGTATTTTATGCCGGCATCTATGTGCTCAGCCTTGTGGGCGGTTATATCGCCGACCGTAAGAGCAATTACAAAGGCACTATCATAAGCGGTCTGATAGTAATGACTCTTGGTTACGCTGTGCTCGCCGTACCCATTCTTGCCACAAGCGATAACCGTACCTGGCTGCTTGTGCTCACATGCTTCGCGCTGTTCCTTATCGCATTTGGCAACGGCTTGTTCAAAGGCAATCTCCAGGCTATCGTGGGTCAGCTTTATGACAACCCTAAGTATGCCGCCAAACGTGACGCCGGTTTCCAGATTTTCTACGTCTTCATCAACATAGGCGGACTTATCGCTCCCTTTGTAGCTCCGATGCTGCGCTCATGGTGGTTGGGTGTGCATAACCTTACATATAATTCGCAGCTTCCTGCCATGGCTCACCAGTATCTTAGCGAGATGGACAGCATGACCGAGGAGAATATGAATAACCTGTATGCCCTCGTCTCAAATGTGGGCGGCGATGCTGCTGCCGGTCTCCAACAGTTCTGCACACAATATCTTGATGTGTTCAATACTGGCATCCACTACTCGTTCATAGCTTCTATCGCAGCGATGCTTATATCTTTGTGCATCTTCCTTATATGCAAGAAGGGTCTTCCCAACCCGGCACCCAAGGAGGCCCTTGCTGCCGTAAACTATACTCCTGAAGAGAAGCTTGCAATGGCTAAGGAAATCAAGCAGCGGCTTTACGCTCTCTTCGCTGTGCTTGGTATCGCCATTTTCTTTTGGTTCTCGTTCCATCAAAATGGCACATCGCTATCACTCTTTGCCCGAGACTTTGTCAAGACTGATGCTATCGCTCCCGAGATATGGCAGGCTGTTAATCCATTCTTTGTGATCGTACTTACCCCAATCGTGATGTTTATATTTGGCTCCCTGAGCCGTCGCGGCAAGGAAATTTCCACTCCCCGCAAGATTGGCATCGGCATGGGTATCGCAGGTCTTACATATCTGTTCCTTATGATTTACAGCTATGCCAAGGGTTATCCTTCGGGCGAGGCATTCAAGGCCATGGCTCCAACTGTGTCTGACGCTCTCCGCTCGGGCTGGTGGATTATGTTCGTGATATATTTCTTCCTTACAGTGGCCGAGCTGTTTATCTCGCCTCTGGGTCTGTCATTCGTGTCAAAGGTTGCTCCGAAACACATGCAGGGCCTTTGTCAGGGCTTGTGGCTTGGTGCCACTGCTGTCGGCAACCTTATGCTATGGGTTGGTCCGCTCATGTACAATAAATGGCCAATCTGGCAGGCATGGGGCGTGTTCCTTGTTGTTTGTCTGATCTCGATGGTGGTGATGTTCGCCATGGTCAAGTGGCTTGAGCGTGTCACTGCGCAATAATCTGATAATCTACTGAACTAAAACAGCTCCGCAGGCATCATGATGCCTGCGGAGCTGTTGATTTAAAGGAGAGAGGGTTGTCAGTTTGTGACGTTATAGCCTTTTTCCTTCAATGCGGCGCGTAGTTGGTCAATATGCGCTGAATCTCGGGTCTCAAGTTCAAGACGAATCGAGCAACCATTGATTTCTGTGGTTACATTGGTGCGCTCGTGGGTAACGGAAATCACATTTCCACCTTGATCTGCTATAACACTGAGTACACCTGAGAGCTGTCCGGGTTTGTCGACCAGATCGATTATGAAAGTATACTTTCGTCCGCTCTTTGCAAGGCCTCGGGATATTACTCTGTTGAGGGTGTTTACATCGATATTGCCACCTGAGACTATACAGACCACCTTGCGTCCCTTTACAGGAAGCTTGCCGAACATCACCGCAGCCACAGCTACAGCTCCTGCTCCCTCAGCAACCACTTTCTGGCGTTCCATCAGTGCCAGGATTGCCGCTGCTGTCTCGTCGTCGTTGACGGTGACAATATCGTCGAGATAACGGCTGCACAGTTCATATGTGAGTTCGCCTGGTTGTTTCACGGCAATGCCGTCGGCTATGGTCGAAACATTGTCAAGATGGCATACATGACCCTCCTTGACTGATTTTTCCATTGAAGGCGCTCCAGCTGACTGCACGCCGTAAATTTTTACGTCAGGGCGAAGGGTCTTGACGGCAAACGCCACTCCAGATGCGAGGCCTCCCCCGCCGATTGGAACGACAATATCCTGCACCTCAGGCAGCTGCTCAAGTATCTCGAGGCCTATAGTGCCTTGTCCGGCAATTACCTTTGGGTCATCGAAGGGGTGTACAAACGTGTAACCTTCCTTGTCACGCAATTCCACTGCTTTGGCATAAGCATCGTCATACACGCCGGGCACGAGACATATTTCTGCTCCATAACCTCGGGTGGCTTCCACTTTTGATATAGGTGCACCGGCAGGCAGGCATATCAGGGATTTTATGCCGTTATGGGTCGCGCCGAGCGCGACTCCCTGGGCGTGGTTGCCGGCTGAACAGGCTATGACTCCGCGAGCTTTTTCTTCGTCGCTGAGGCTGGAGATTTTATAATAGGCTCCACGAAGTTTGAAAGATCCGGTGAGTTGTAGGTTTTCTGTCTTGAGGAAAAGCTCACAGTCGTCGCTGAGCGCCGGTGCGGGTATGACGGTGGTCTTGCGTGCTACATCTTTTAGCACGGCTGCCGCATTGAAAACTTCACTTATGTCTAATTCCATCATGTGATTTTTATTAAAACGAGATGTGTCAGAGTTGTTTGAAACCGCATATCTTGCGCAGCATGCGTGGTAGATCACAGTTGTTGTTGAGGTGGATGAATTCCTCGCTGCCTACACCTACGGCGAATACTGGTACAGGGTTGCCGGAGTGCCCCACGGTGGTAAAGGCCAACCCGGCAGCGTCATTTACGAGTTTGAATACTTCTACGGCAAAGGCGTTGAAGTTGGCGTACAGGGTCTTTTGGTCTGCAGTGTCACGCAGTGCGAAAGTCTTGTCAAACATTTCCTTTAGTGTGGCTGCGCGATCGTCACTTACTTTTATGTGGGTGAAGAGGCCCAGATTATCCTTGAGGTACTGTTCCATACGCTCCCAACTATAATCCTCACCGCTGTCGTATATCTTTTTGCAATATGAACTGAAGGCTTCCTTGGAGACTTTCTGATAGTCGATCACTCCGAGCGGATTGTGTTGTCCGGTGCGTGAGTGTACGTGTGACATCCCACCGGTATCATGGTCGGCGGTGATGAGTATCAACGTTTCGTCGGGATGCTGCATATAGAAGTCGAAAGCCACCTTTAGAGCTTCGTTGAAATTGAGAATTTCCTTTATTGCGGCACCGCCGTCGTTTGCGTGCAGGGCATGGTCGATGTTACCTCCCTCAACCATCATGAAGAACCGGTCTGGGGTAGTATTCTGTAGGAATCCAAGGCATGTCTCGGTGATGACCGGCAGTGTTAGCACACCGGGGACTGAGTCTATAGTGTAGCCTATGTTATGGGCTGATGTGCCGCGAGGATTCTTAAGAAAAACACGTTTTGAATTTATCAAGGGAATCTCTTCCGGGCCATATATTACCTGGAAGCCTTCTTCAGCAAGCGAGTTGAGAATTTTTGTGGAATCAGGTTGCGTAAGGCCTATGAATCCTGCGCCTGAAAGGAAGTCGTAACCTGATTTTGAAGCCTGGATGTCGATGTCATAGTACATCTTCCTGCCGGCCACGTGCGCATAGAAAGCACCGGGGGTGGCGTCATCGGCAGCTACGGAGGTCACGATTCCCACCCCGTATCCTGCATCCTTGAATTGGCGGGCTACGGATGTTACAGCCACGGTATCAGGGTTCATTCCCAACATGTTGTTGCGTGTCTTGTATCCGGTAGAAAGGGCTGTCCCGGCGGCGGCTGAATCGGTGATAGGGGCCGATGCTGAGTAAGTCATACACCATGACACCACCGGGAGTTGCATCATGAGCAATGGTTTGTCATTTTTGAGCACGTCTCGGTTATATGCCTGGGCAGCCATTACGGGCTGGAGTCCCATGCCGTCGCCTATGAAGTAGAAAACGTAACGTGGAGCGTCATTCTCAGCGGCCATGGCTGTCATTGACATGCCTAAAGCAGCTGCACAAAGTAAATTTTTCAGTTTCATTACCGGTTATTTTTGATTGTTCAGATTCAACATAGATTCGATTGTGGAGCGCGAGTTAGACAAGCGGGGGACCTTCCGTTGACCTCCAAGCTTACCTGTCGCCTCAAGCCATAAGTCGAAAAGCCCCGGGCTGGCAGTGGTTATTGTAAGGCGGTCAAGGAATATGTTACCCGCTCTCTTAGCCTGATAGTCGGAGTTGCCGGCCTGCAGGTTATGGTCAAGCATGTCGGCGAAAGTTTCTATATCGTCAGGTTGTTTGGTCCATTCGATAAGCCATTGATGACGGCCTTTGCTGCGTGATGTGGTGAATACCGGCGCGGCTGTGTAGTTGGCCACTGACGCACCGGTAGCGGCGCACGTTGCCGCCAAGGCTGTCTCGGCGTTGTGTACCATCAGTTCTTCGCCGAATGCGTTTATGTAGCTGCGGGTGCGTCCTGTGATGGAGATGCGCAGTGGCGATGTGTTCTCGATGCGTACGGTATCGCCTATCGAGTATCGCCACAGTCCATTGCATGATGTGATCACGAGAGCATAGATCTGCTTTGGCTCAACCTCCCATGGCGCCAGTATCCGAGGTGAAGGATTGTCTATATCATCAATGGGTATGAACTCGAAGAATATCCCGCGGTTGAGCAACAATGACATGCCTGCGGCTGGGTCAAGGGTGTCCTGGACAGCGAAGAATCCCTCTGAGGCGTTATATGTCTCGAGATAATGCATGCGTGCAGGATCGGTAATGGCTTCGTATTGGCTGCGATACGGCGCAAATGATATGCCGCCGTGAAAGAATACTTCAAGGTTTGGCCACACGTCGTGTATCGTTTCGGCTCCGGCTATGCGGATGACTTCACGCAATACGGTCAGAAACCATGATGGCACGCCTGATATGTTGGTGATGTTTTCTTTCAATGCCGCACGGGCAAGCTTCGGCAGTTTCTCATGCCAATCTGACATCAGGGCTATCTCCTTGGATGGTACGCGCAGCAGGTTGACTGCCGGATTTATGTTTTCGATAAGGTTGGCGGAGAGATCTCCTACTTGTACACCTCGGCGCAGATCTGATATCTCGTTGGCGAAGCTACCGCCTAAGATGAATGATTTGCCGGCGAAAAGGCGGCTGTCGGGGTATAGGTCGAGATAGTGAGACACTACGTCGGCTCCACCTGCATAGTGATTAAGCCGCAGTGAGTCGTCGGTTATGGGAATGTATTTACTTTTCCCGTCAGACGTACCGGATGATTGTGCGTATTTGTTACACAATCCTGGCCAAAGTACTGACTTCTCGCCTGAAAGCATGCGTTCCACATAGCTGCGGAAGTCGGGATAAGAGCCTACAGGTATTGCCTGACAGAAGTCTTCATACGACATGTCGGGGTGCAGTCCGTGCTCTCGGCCGAATGCGGTGTCACTGCCTTTATGGAGCAGTTTATGCAGCTGCCGCGTCTGTATGTTCTTGCACCAACCGTCACAAGCCACGCCCCCGGCCGGCCTTATACGGCCGACAAACCGGGGGCGCAACAGCGGAGTTATATTAATCATTTCAGGGTTAGCTGCTTATCGTACCACAACCTTTACGGGAGTATGGCATTGATCAGTGATTATGAAGTATATGCCACTTGTGATTTCGATATCGAGGTTGTTGTGAATCTCATCGACTGTCATTATCGTGCGGCCTTGGGTGTCATAGATTATGGCACCGGTCTGAGGAGCACTGCACAGGAACCGTATGAATCCGTTGAATCCCTGAAGGAGCAATGCCTGGTCGTTCTCAATGCCTGTAACGCTGTTGTGGTCAACAAATATTACATTTGACATTGGCGAACGGTAGCCGAGTCGCACTGATTGTACGGAATACGCTTCTTTGTCGCTGTCATTGAAATCTTCTATGAGCAGCCCGGGTTCTTCAGCGGCTATTTCCTCGCGTGTGACAGTATTTCCCACATAGCGGTCGCGTGTCACAATCCAGTAGTCAACGGTTTCGCCTGTAGGATATGTCCAGTTGGCCACGTAAGATGATGATGTTATGTCGGTGGCTTCGGTGGCAGTGCATGGATTTAGAGTTGGCACTTCAAGACACTTGCCTCGCAGGGTTATGCCTCGTGATCCGCCCAACATGCCTCCTTCACTTATGATAAGGCGTGCTTCATGCTCGCCCAGTCCGGTAGGTTTGTATGTTATTTTGAGCCACGTGCCGTCAATGGCGTTGACGAGTTGTGCGCTGAGGCTGTTTGACGGAAGGGTGAACATGGTGCGGTTGGCTCCTGTGATTACGAGGTCAAGTGTGCCGGTAAGGTTTTCTCCTTTGAAGAACATCTCGGATACGGTGGATGACCCTAAGGCTACCTCGCCGAAATCGAGTGACATGCCTTGAACGGGAGTGGTGAGCACCGGGTCACCGGTAGGAATGTCACTGGTACTGGCCTGATAGGGTTGGCCTTTCTTGTTACCCCATATGTATTCTGCAAGTTCGGGGCGGTCGATGAACGGGTTACGGTTGTTCTGTATGCTGTAGACCACGTCATTGCGGTCGAGTTCTTTTTGGCTTACAGGATCCTCACGGTGCCATTTGAGCAGAAGTGCCTGTGCCCATGCGGTGAGGGTAGGGTATGCCTCTGAAGTGACCATGTATGTATATTTCCATGTGAAATTCTGGTAACATGTGGCCATGTAGAAGTACGTGCGTGCGAAGTCGCCCTTGTATTCGTCATCAGGTTCGAAAACCGATGTGCTGCCGCCGCCTTGGCCGAGCAGTGGGTAACCCACGGCGCAGATGCCGTTGTCAAACTTTATCTTTTGAGTGCGGTCAACCTCACCCAGAGGGTTGTTGCTTTTAGCCATGTTGGCTGCTTGTTCTGATGGGTAAAGGTGGTTGAGGTCAACGTAAGCGGGCACGTCGGTTGAGCCGCCCCACCAGCTTTTTGGAAACGAGTGTTCGCGGTTAAGGCCTTTGAAGCTGGGTGCATACAACGGAATATCGCTGTACATGTCCCACCAACGCATTGAATTAGGGTATACGTCAGTGCGCTCGAAATACCTCGGCAGGTTTGAATAAGATGATACCTGTGTGAAGTTGTGTATGAGCTGATATACAGCGGTCTTAAGCTCACCGTCTTTCTTTCCTTGGAGTGAACTGTAATAACCTTGGGGCGCTTCGGCTGCGGATGTGAGGCCGCAAGCCATCGCAAAAATCGCTAAGATGGGGCGTATCAGTCTTTTCATGCTTAAGCGGGTTGAATTTTTGAAGGTTTTTATGCGGTAAAATCCGCAGCTTGCAAAGTTAATAAATATTTTAAAAGGAGGAGAAGATTTGCAGGTGAAATTTTACGTTGTTTATAACAGATTTGGCGTGTTTAAAGTTCGATCGGGCAAGATTTGGGTTCAAGTGAAAAATCATCGCCCCGGTGTGTGGTGGCACCGGGGCGATGGTTGTTCATAGATTCCGGGATGTGACCCGGGAATTTTGGCTAAGCGGGAGGGCGTTAGTCGATAGCTTCGTCAGCTTCGTAGCCACCCATTTCGCGGATAGCGTTTTTGAGCATGACATACTGCTGGAAGAGGTGGTTTACAGGAACCTCACCTTTGGTATAGTCGTGCATCGGGCTCTTTAGGAAGAAGCTCAGGAAGCGTTGGATGCCGTGACGGCCTGCGCGAGCTGCGAGGTCGCTCAGTAGAACGAGGTCAAGGCAGAGGGGAGCTGCGAGGATGGAGTCGCGGCACAGGAAGTTGATCTTGATCTGCATGGGATAGCCCATCCAGCCGAAGATGTCAATGTTGTCCCAACCTTCCTTGTTGTCGTTGCGCGGGGGATAGTAGTTGATGCGCACTTTGTGGAAGTAGTCGGTATAGAGATCGGGCTGTTCTTCGGGCACGAGAATTGATTCGAGTGTCGAGAGTTTCGACACTTCCTTTGTGCGGAAGTTGGCGGGTTCGTCAAGTACGAGACCGTCGCGGTTGCCAAGGATGTTGGTTGAGAACCAACCGCTAAGGCCGAGACAACGGGTTCCGATGATGGGAGCGAAGCCTGATTTCACAAGTGTCTGGCCGGTCTTGAAGTCTTTGCCTGCGATAGGCATGCCGGTCTTTTCGCTGAGTTCCCACATTGCGGGGATGTCAACAGTGGTGTTTGGGGCGCCCATGATGAAGGGTGCGCCTTCCTGCAGGGCGGCGTATGCATAGCACATTGAGGGTGCGATGTGCTCTTTATCGTCGGCTTTCATTGCTGCCTCGAGGGCTTCGAGAGTGCCGTGTACTTTTTCGTCAACGGGTACGTATACTTCGGTAGATGCGGCCCACAGCACAACAACTCGGTCAAGGTTGTGCTCTTTTTTGAAGTCACGGATGTCTTTACGGAGCTGCTCGGCCATTTCCCAACGGGTCATGCCTTTGAGGTAGTTCTCACCTTCGAGACGTTTGGCATAGTTGTGGTCGAAAGCGGCTTTCATGGGCTTTATTGCCTCAAGTTCCTCTTTTACAGGTTCGATGTCTTTCTCCTTGAGAACTTCAGCGTTGATTGCTGCTTCGTAGGCGTTGGCGGGATAAACGTCCCAGGTGCCGAAGACAATGTCATCAAGTTTGGCAATGGGAACGATATCTTCATATTTGAGGTATTTTTTGTCAGCACCTTTACCCACACGTATCTTGTCATACTGGGTCATTGAGCCAATGGGCTTTGCGAGGCCTTTGCGGGCCATCAGCACGCCGGTCATAAAGGTAGTGGCGACGGCGCCGTTGCCCACTACCAAAACGCCGAGTTTACCTTCGGCGGGCTTTACTTTGCTTTGAGTCATGGTCAAATTAAGTATTGTTGAGGTTTGTTATGTACAATTTCTGCTTCCGCTGGGTTGATGCGCGGAGATTCAGCGGTCAAAGTTAGAGATAATTTTTGAATTGCAAAAAATAATTTAGTTTAAACAATGTAAATAGATGTTAAATTTTGCATATTATGGCTTGTTTTGCTGAATATATGTTAATTCAAGCTTTAGCTGTTGTTTTTATTGTTAATATGTGTGAATTACGATGTTGTGTTTTAAGCCAAAATTTTCGACTTAATAGCCAATAAATTTTCGTAATTTTCGTTCAAAAAAGTTTATGGGATCAGTTGCGCCATGTCAAGAACATGTACCTCTTCAGCGTTGGCGCAGATATATGGCCAACTGAATGTAACGCTCTTGCCGGAGTCATCTACAGTGGATACGATGTGGGCACGTTCGTTACATATGGCGCGACCCATGTAGCGGCGTTGTCCTATGCGTATGTTGACCCAGGAGTTCGCAGGAAATTTCTCAGTGGTAAAAGATTTGTCGTTCATAGTTGTTTTTTAAGGTGTTATGTGCTATAGCCCGAGTGAAGGCGTTAA
Organism: Odoribacter sp.; assembly: GCA_023663145.1. GTDB lineage: Bacteria > Bacteroidota > Bacteroidia > Bacteroidales > Muribaculaceae > CAG-873. Next base: position 111,144 of record JAMPHZ010000003.1, on the reverse strand, counting down.
TTTATCATCCGAGGCTGGGAACTGCCCGGAGCTGATTTCCTCATAGAATCGCCGGCATATGGCTTCATGGCGGCGCATCATATAGATGAGGATTATATTAAGAATTGTTATCTCGAATATGAAGTAGAGCCACGGCTGGCGTAGCAGGACTGTTGCAAAGAGTGTGATTGCGCGCCAATTGAAGGTCAGTATATTGGTGTATTTCATCAGGGGCTTTGAGGCAGCGCGAAATTCATTACGCAATTTTTCCGGAAGAATTCCACCGGGGTAGGTGGCTGCTGTAATCCGGCGCAAACGTTGCATGGCAGGGGTCATGATTTCCTGGTTTTCTGTGTATTTTATGTAAAAAAACAAGAAAATCTTAGGCCAGAAGTTTTCGCTCCACTTGAGTGTGGTGTAACGGGTTTTGAGATCATCTGACCGGTCGAGTTCCGACCCCTCGCGGCCTTTGACGTGATAGAGGTGAAATTGCCTGTAGTAATCAGCCATGGCTGCCTGTTTGCCGTGGCAGATGCCTGCTAATACTGCAAGTGTCCATATAACCCATCGGTGTTCGCCGAAGAATGTGGAGAATTCATTCTCATGCAGGCAGATAGCTATATATATTGCTGCGAACCACAGGTCGCCGCTAAGGCCGTCAAGCATGCGCCCCAGCGGTGAGTAATTGCCGGTAAGGCGGGCGAGCTGTCCGTCACAGCTGTCGAAGGTATTGGCCCATATGAGCAGGAGTATTCCGATTGCATTAATCCATAAAGTGTTGGGATAGAAGCATATGCCGGCGCCAACACCTAAGAATATGGAAGCTATGGTTACTGCATTGGGTGTGACTCCCAGGCGTCTGAAAAGGTATGCCCATGCGAAGCCGAGCGGGCGGTAGAATACGAGGTCAATGTTTTCCTCTGTGTCGGAGGATTTCAATGATTGCTTATATTGGCGTTTAAGGTCTACAAACATAATTCAGGAGCGTGAGATGTATGACGTGTAACGGTCAATGAACCGTGCGAATACCGGTATTCGCATGAGGCAATGTTCAAAAAACAGATATCCGATGATTGTGACGGCTATTCCGCCCATTACGTCAAGTATGTAATGATGGGAGGTGTATACGGCGGTGAACCATATGCCTATGCATATCGCGGCCCATGCGATGCGCATCCATGTAGGACAATGTGCGCGAAGGCTGTATATGAATGCTACGAGCATGTAGGCTGAATGAAGGGAAGGCATGGCGGCGAATACATTGGCGTTACGGGCGTAAAGTCCGCTGAAAATACCAAGCGAGGTGAGGTCATCGAATCGTCCGAGGCCGGCTACTTCACCGGCGGTGCCTTCGATGAAATCAAAGCCATGAGAAGCTACATACCATGGCGGGGCTGCCGGGTGCAGGTAATATCCGGCAAAGCCGATAAGGTTGACGAGAAGAAATACCAACGCGAAATGCAGGTAGGCGCGTTTCTGTCCTTTATAGTACAGCCATAGTCCGAAAGCGATTGGGACCGGCACCCAACAAAGGTAGAAAAAGCCTGCCAAAATGTCCATCCATGGAGCGTTGTGCAGGGCGAAGAATTCGTTGGGTGTGAGCGTGAGGGTCTCTGATACGGCGATGCCGAATAGGGACTTTTCGGTAAGATATAAATCCTGTATGTCTACCGGATTAACCTTGTAGTTGGGCAGGAGGTTCATCCAGTCATAGCTGATTCCGAAGATAAAAAACGGAGCGAGCGCCACAATGATGCGGCGGGTGGAGGCGTTGGCCATGAAAAGGATAAAGATTGCAACGGCGAGTACTGAATGCTCGGGCCGGAATCCAATGAACAAGCCTGTGACGATGAGCCACACGGCCAGGCACGCGATTAACAACAGGGCATGGCGGTGTGGAGGGAGTTGGCTGTGTATATCCTGGTGGCTCATCATTGTTGGCTAATTGTCTATCTATATTATCGTTTGAGAACTGTGCGGCAGTGACCTACCCTAACGAATGCGGTGATATTGGCCAAGACTGCTATTATGCCCATTGCTGCCACAAGAATGTAAGTAGCTGAGAAATCTCCGGGTACATCGCAAAGCCCCGTTATGCCTGCGGCGATTGCGCCTATGCTTGTTACCACCACTCTTTCAGGGCGTTGCATGAAGCCTACCTTGCATTCTATTCCGAGACCTTCGGCGCGGGCCCGCACATAGCTGACCATCACTGACCCTATAAGTGCAAGGAATGTAATGAGGGCGCCGATGCGGAAGCCGGTGCTGAACATCCAATATGCTATGCCGCCCAAAGTGAGTAGTTCACAATAGCGGTCAAGTACCGAATCGTATAAAGCTCCGAACGTTGAGGTCATGCCTCCGATACGTGCTACCTGGCCATCAAGCATGTCAAAAAGGGAGAATATTATGATCACTGCCCCCCCCCAGGTCACCAGTCCATACTTGGCATCGGCAGGTGTGGCTGTGTAACCGGCGATTGCGAAGAGGATTGCGGCTGCAATGTTGCCGAGGAGGCCGATGGTGGTCACGATATTGGGAGTGACTCCTATCTTTATCAAAAAACGCACGAATGGATTTATGATGCAGTAGATTCCCTGCTGCAGTGCGTTGCGGAACCGATTGAATGTTGATATCTTTTCCATTGTATTATTTCTATAGACCACTGCTCAGTTCTGTGGACGGTGGGGGATAAACAGGTTTACGAATCTGATTGCAAATGGGTCGAATGCCGATGGCCGGTATACGAAACTGCGTTGCAGCACGAAATTCCATGCAAGCGATACTACAAGTGATGCAGTGAGGCGGGCGGCGGCGAATATTCCGTCGGGCTTGAAGCCGATTGACAGGAGCCACTCCCATCTGGATAGCAACGAGGCTACGCCTGTAGTGCCATACATATTGAGTAACAGGCTTCCGGTCCACACCATGGCGTACTTGACCGCCACGGCTTTGACTGATTGTCCTGAGGCGTGGAAAGTGAACCGGTAGTTTATGCAGCAGTTGACGATGCCTCCGATTACTGCGCCAACAGCGACTGAGAGGTTCGAGCGGTAAAATGGATCAAGGGCGGTGAATACAAAAGCGTAAAAGAGCATTGAAGACCCCATGTCAATCCATGAGGCGATCTGTGATGATATGGATGAGCGCAGGAATGTAAACCATCCGTGGCCATTCATCACTTTGTCAATAGCTTTTTTACGGAATGACGAGATCATAATGCCAAGATATAGATTATTACAACCATTGCGCTATAGATGCCGGCCAGAATATCATCGGCCATTATGCCCCAGCCGCCGGGAAAGCGCTCCATGGAGCGTACGCCAAGTGGTTTTACTATGTCAAAGAACCGGAATGCAGCAAGAGAGAGTGTCACGCCGCACCACATTGACCATTCGTGCCATGGGTCTCCCGCGGCTGCAAAACCTGACAATGGTAACATTGCCAACCATTGACCGACAGTTTCGTCAATGACCACGCGGGAGGGATCGGGGCCCCAATATTTTTCTGATATGGAGCCGGCCCATGCACCGGCAAATGTAAACACTGTTATCAGTGTAGCCATTGTGCACCACATAGTCATGGCACTGTGGATGAAAATGAGTGTCAGTAACCACACTGCCACACCACCTATGGCTCCCATTGTGCCGGGTCCCCATGGCCAATATCCGCAACCTGCCGTTGTGGCGATGAGTCTGGGAAGCAGGGGAAATTGTTGTGAATCGTGAGATGAAGCCATATGGTGTCAGTGGTTTTTTATTTCGTTTATGATCATGCGTGCTATTACCGGAGCGGCTTCCTGACGGCAAGGCGCGAATGACGGAAAATCATCGAAGTCTACAATAACTGTGTTGCCCTCGGGAGTTATGATGCAGTCGCCGCCGTAGATCTTTATGCCTATCTCATTGGCTGCACGTGTGCATATGTCTTTGAATTTATCGGCATCAAAAGGTGTATGTGTCTGTTGGTCAGTGCGGGTGGCGGCTCCGTGGCGTGGCTGTGAATTGTCGAACGGATGGAACCAATAGAAGAAAGGTGTCCCTGCCACACCGTAGAACTTGACAGGCTCGCCTTCAATGTGGCGGTTGATAACTGCGTGTTTTATGCCGCGCAGGAAGAATTCCTGAATGATTTCCTGTGCCTCCTGTGGATGACGGGCATAAGCTACGTCTTCGCGATGACGGGCGTGAGCCTCTCCCAACTTAACCCAACAGGCACCTATGCCTGCGCGTTGCAGCCGGCTTTTGACCACTTCGTCGGTATCAACGATGAAACTTTCCGGATATGGGATGCCGGCCGCCAAAAGAATGCGTGTAAGGCGCTCGCGTATGGAGTTTTCGATGCCATAGCCTGAGTTTATGACTATAGCGCCGTTGTCTTCGAGCTTTTGCAGCCTGTCAAGCGAACGTTGTTCGCGGCACATGTTCAGGATTATATTCTCGGTGATTGTTCCTGTGGCAAACTGCTCTTCGGAGTAGACATTGACAATACAGCCGCGCTTGCGTAACTGCTCGGCCACAATATTGAATATTGCAGCGTCATTGCCAATGTGATTGGGCGAGAACGCACCCGCCCGCATAATGCCCGCTATCTTAATCTCAGCCATGCAGGTGATTTAATTGGTTTAAACCCATGACAATGGGTCGGACTGCAAAGTTAGTAATTTTTTATGGATACGGAGCTGTACTGTCAAAAAAATCTGCGGTGACACACATGCATTACTCGTAAAAATACATGTGTGCCACCGTGACAAAAGTTGATGATCGGAGGTTATGATTTGTTTTTAATGATGTGGTCGATGCGTTCGACGATCATCTCAGGTTTTATGGCGTTGAGGCAGAGATAGTCGCCCCGATAGCAAGGCTTGTCTCCGAAGACAGAGCAGGGGCGGCATGTCATGGGCAACTGTATCATGTTGGAATCTGATTGTCGCCAGGCTTTGAATCCGCAGTAGGGGTGGGTGGACCCCCATATGCTTACCGTCGGGGTTGATGCGATGGAAGCGAGGTGCATGTTTGCAGAGTCCATTGTTACCATTGCGTCAAGGTGGTTGAACAGAGCCAATTCAGCACCGAACCCGTAGCGCTTGCCTGCGAGAGAGATCGCACGTGGAATGGCGGCTGCCCATGATTCAAGTGTTTCCTGTTCGTTGCCGGCACCGCCAAGAAGGAATATCGTGGTGTCATCGCGTGAGGCGAGTGTCTCTACAACCCGGCGCATATTTTCGGGTGGATATATTTTGCCTGAATGTGCGGCAAAAGGAGCTATTCCAATCCATCGCGCACCGGAAGGTTTTGATGGTGTGATGCGTGCGAAAAGAGCAGGGTCAGCTGTGGCGTGGCCATCGAATAGGCCGTTGAAGTGGTCGGTAACCGGCAGGCCGGCTTTGAAAAAGGCTTCCCGGTAGCGTGCGCGTTGGGATATGAGTGGAAGCATGACTTTGCCGTTCCGGCGTGTGAGTTTGCGCTTACTGCCGCGGCCTTTGTTGATGCGTGATACTTTTATACCCCGTAAGCGGGCGAAGATTCCCATCAGCCGGGTGCGGAGCACGTCGTGCAGGTCTATGAATGCGTCGATGTGGTGCTCGCGTATCATGTCGGCAATGAGCCGGGCCATTCCGCCCACTCCGCTGTACTCGCCTTTCAGGTCTACCCCTACTACCTGAAGGTTGTCGGGCGCGTTTACAAATATATTGACCATGGCCGGCCGTGTCACCAGCGTGAAAGTCACGTCAGGATAGCATCGGCAGGCGCTGTATATGACAGGGACTGTCATTGCCACGTCGCCTATGGCCGAGAACCGCGCGAGCAATACGGATATCAGTCCGCGGTCATTACCGTTCTCAGTGCTGTTTAGGGCCATAAAGTACCGGATTGGTATCGGCGTCGTTGTACATCTTCATCTGGCGGTAGACTTTCATGAACTTACGACCGGCTGCGATGTCGTCAAGCAATGTGTCAATTGCTCCGGAGAGATCGGCGCGTTGTTGCAGGAGTATGTCGAGTTTGGCCGCGCATCGGGCGCGGTGGTCGGCTGAGGCGTCAGCGCGTCGTGCCTCGAGGTCCATGTGATAGATCTTCAGTGCGAGAATTGAGAGGCGGTCGATAGCCCAGGCAGGAGTTTCAGTATTGATTGTGGCACCGGGTAGTGTGGTCACGTTCTGGAATTTGTTACGGAAATAGGTGTCTATTTCCTCTACCAGATCGGTGCGTTCCTGATTCGATGTATCTATACGCCTTTTGAGTACGAGGGCTTCAGCAGGGTCAATGGCAGGGTCACGTATGATGTCTTCCATGTGCCACTGTCGAGCGTCTATAAGGTTCTTCTCAAACAGGGTGTACTCGACAGAGCCGGTGGTATAGGGGTTGTTAACGGGTGCGTCAATGTCGTCGCTTACATGATAGGCTGCCACGCAGCTGTCAAAAATGTCGTTGGCTTGTTGTGAAAATGTCATTGGGGTGAAGTTTTAGTTTTTACCCGATAGCAGACGTTTGTAGCGTACCGGGTCGCTGATGAGGTCAAGAGCCTCCCGGAAGTCGGGGTTAAGAGGATTTGTGGCTCTCACATAAGTGCCGTTGTCATACATGTCGCGCAGCATCAGGCCCTTGAGCATGGCTGCTATTATCTCGCGGGAAGTTTCCCAGTCTTTTTCGTTGAATGGCACTCCATCGGCTTCTGCTGCGTCGATAAGTCCGCGGAGCATATCGTCGGGAGTGGTGAAGTGAGCTGCGAAGTCGTCTTCGGTGGGGTATTCTTTTAGCAGAGTCCCGCGGTTTGTCTCAATGTAATTGAGTACGTATTTATTAACGATGCTCTTGGCTATGATGTCACGGTAATAAGGTGATGTGCGGGAGGTATCTACGGGTACGAATACGTCGGGCATGATACCGCCTCCACCGTATACAACGCGGTGGTTTCGCAGGGTGTAGAATGGTGTGGATGTGTCAAGTTTCACTGAGTCGGCATGCCATAGCTCACCGCTGTTGAAGCGGTTGAGCATGTCAAGCTGATATTCTTCGCCATGCCCTTTTTCATATGGTTTCTGGATGCATCGCCCTGTGGGGGTATAGTAGCGCGATGTGGTGAGGCGTATCATGGAGCCGTCGGGGAATGGGAATGGCCGTTGAACAAGGCCTTTGCCGAATGTACGGCGGCCCACGATGAGTCCGCGGTCGTTTTCCTGAATGGCGCCTGAGAATATCTCCGATGCCGATGCTGAGTATTGGTCGACAATTACCACAAGGCGGTCAACATCTATCTCGGAGCGTTCATCTACGTTGAAATATGAGTCTCGCGCGTGAAGCCCGCGTGTGAATACTACTGGGTCACCTGGTTCGAGGAACTCGCTTGCCATTTCGAATGCTGAACCGAGATAGCCGCCACCGTTGCTCGAAAGGTCAAGCATGAGGTGCTGCATGCCTTTGGCGCTGAGGCGCTTTATTGCATCGACCATCTCGCGGTCGGTGTGTTCGGCGAAGCGGCTTACCGAGATGTAACCTACCGAGTCGTTGACCATGTATGCGGCATCTACGCTGTAGATAGGGATGTCGTCGCGCTCGATGCGAAATTCTATAAGTTCAGGAACTCCCTGCCGCTTCACTTTCAGGGTTACAATCGAGCCTTTGGGGCCTCGGAGCACTTTTATGATGCCGGAGTTGTTTAGTTTTTTGCCGGCGATGACGGTGTCGTTGGCGCTGATGATGCGGTCGCCGGGGCGGATGCCTACTTTTTCAGATGGGCCGCCGCCGGTCGTCTGGATAACGTAGACGGTATCCTCGACCATGCTGAACTGGATTCCGATGCCGCTGAACTTGCCCTCGAGGGGTTGGTTGAGTTCTTCGGTTTCCTGAGGAGTGGAGTAGGCTGAGTGTGGGTCAAGTGTATGCAGCATTGACACTATGGCTTCGTCAACGAGCGAGTCTGAATTTACGTCTTCAACGTAGTAACTTTCGATGATTGCCAATGCTGCGCGCAGCTTTTGGTCGGAAGTCATTTCGCCATATTGGGCCACAGCCGGGGCCAATGCTATTAAAATGAATATCGCTATCAGTATTTTTTTCATTTTTTTGTAGTATAATTGGTTGGGAGAAAGGAGGATATGTCGTGACCGTAGGATTCAAGCTCACGTACGGCCGATGATGATACGGCGGCGTGGTCGGGTAGAGTGAACATCACAATGGTCTCGATTGATGCGATACGTCGGTTAAGGTCGGCCATATCGCGTTCATATTCAAAATCTTTTACGGAGCGCACGCCTCTGAGCAGCCATCGGCAGTCCAGGCGGCGGGCGAGGTCGACGGTGAGTTCGCTGTTGTAGACTACCACCTCAATGCGCCCGGCAGCCTCGGTGTATATGCGTCTTATGGCTGCGGCGCGTTCCTCGGCATGGGCGGTGGTGTCGGTCTTCGCTGCGTTGACACCTATTGCGATGACTATTGTGTCAAAGAGCGCCAAGGCACGTTCAACCACTGATGCATGTCCCACTGTGAACGGGTTGAATGACCCTGCGAAGAGCGCTCGTCGGGGGGAGGGGTTGTCATGAGATCTGACTGTCATCTTCGATAACAAGATTGTTGATGATGAATTCCTGCCGTTCCATGGTGTTTTTGCCCATGTAGAATTCGAGTAGTGAATCCACACCGTCTTCTTTCAGTAGCGGTACCCTGTCAAGGCGCATGTCCGGGCCTATGAAGTCGCGGAATTCGTCAGGGGATATTTCACCGAGTCCCTTGAAGCGGGTTATTTCGGCCTTGTCGCCGAGCTTGGCTATGGCTTCGATGCGCTCCTGGTCAGTGTAGCAGTAATAGGTTTCGCTTTCGCTTTTTTTCTTTCCTTTTCCGCTCTTGAGGCTGTTACGTACTCTGAACAGGGGGGTCTGTAGCACGTAGACATGGCCTTTCTTTATAAGATCGGGGAAGAATTGTAGGAAGAATGTTATGAGCAGCAATCTTATGTGCATACCGTCAACATCGGCATCGGTAGCTATGATGACTTTGTTGTATCTGAGGTTGTCGATGCCTTCCTCGATGTTTAGTGCGGCTTGCAGCAGGTTGAATTCTTCGTTTTCGTAGAGTACTTTTTTTGTGACTCCATATGTGTTGAGTGGCTTGCCCCGCAGCATGAACACTGCCTGTGTGTCGGCGTTGCGTACTTTTGTGATCGATCCGCCGGCCGAGTCGCCCTCGGTGAGAAATATTGATGACGCTTGTTTTTTGAGGTCATCGCCGCGGGAGTCGTTGAGATGTACGTTGCAGTCGATCAGCTTGCGGTTATGGAGTGATACTTTTTTTGCTTTCTCGCGTGCGAGCTTCGAGATACCGGCCATTGCCTTGCGCTCGCGTTCGCTTTCCTGTATTTTGCGCAGGATGGTGTCGGCGACATCAAGATTTCGGTGCAGATAATCATCGAGCTCTTTTTTGATGAAATCACCTGTGAATTTGGCAACGGTGGGGCCGTCGGGTCCCATATCGCGCGAGCCGAGTTTTGTCTTGGTCTGCGATTCAAATACGGGTTCTTCAACTTTTATGGCTATTGCAGCCACGATGCCGTTGCGAATGTCGGAATATTCGAAATTGCGTCCGAAATAGTCTTTGAGAGTTCGGGAGACTGCTTCCTTGAATGCGGTGAGGTGTGTACCTCCCTGAGTGGTGTGCTGTCCGTTGACGAATGAATAGTATTCTTCTCCGTATTGCTTGGCGTGGGTTATGGCCACTTCGATGTCTTCGCCCTTGAGGTGTATGATGGGGTATAGCGGCTCTTGTGTCATGTTTTGCTGCAGGAGGTCGAGTAGACCCCGGCGCGACACAAATGTGCGGCCGTTATACACCATCTTGAGGCCGGTGTTGAGGTATGTGTAATTGCGCAGGAGTTGTTCTACATATTCGTCGCGGTAGGCATAGTCGACGAAGATGGTGGCGTCGGGCGTGAATTGTACGTATGTGCCGTTGCGTTCGTCGGTGTCTTCGATCTCGCTTTGTGATTGCATCACACCGCATGCAAAGTGCGCTTCTTTCTTTTTTCCATCGCGTACGGCGCGTATTGTGAACTCGCTTGAGAGTGCGTTGACTGCTTTGATGCCCACGCCGTTTAGACCTACTGACTTTTTGAATGCCTTGTTGTCATATTTGGCGCCGGTGTTCATTGTTGAGGCTACTTCGATAAGTTTGCCGAGTGGCACGCCGCGGCCGTAGTCGCGCACGGCTACCACGCCACCTGCAATGTCGATCGTAACTTCCTTGCCGAATCCCATCATGTATTCGTCGATGGAGTTGTCGATTACTTCCTTGAGTAGAACATATATTCCGTCATCGCTTCCTGAGCCGTCGCCCAATTTGCCGATGTACATGCCGGGGCGTTTGCGTATATGCTCCATCGGGTCGAGGGTGCGTATATCGTCTTCGGTATAATCAACTGCCGGCGGTGATGTGAGTTCGTCGTCGACTTCAAAGTCAAGTTCTTCAATCATAAATGCAAAGTTAATATTTTCCGTCGGAAAAAGCAAAAAAATAGTCGAGGCAGGAAACGTCAGAGAAAAATAACTGTAACAAATGTTGCTGTATTTTAACAGTAATGTAATATTTGTAAAACTTTTCTCGGTCTATGGCGTTTTTATAGTAAAACACACAAAGATAATGAGAAGGTGACCCCTTCAGGGATAACCCGGAGTTGAAATTCCAATTTTGAGGCTGAAAGTGCTACAAGAGTTACCCGTGAGATTCAAGAGCGTTACCTTAGACAAGAGCATCAGATTACTCTATGCAGCGATTGCGGGCATCATGCGCAGATGGCCCGCAATCGCTGTGTTATAGCTTGTAAATCATTGCTATAAGTAATCAATGACTTAGGTGGTTGGTTCCCCGAATTTGAATGGCGGAAAAGTAAAAAGGTATAAGATAATCTTACATCCATGGTTATCTTATACCTTTTGTCGGAGCCGCGAGTGGGACTCGAACCCACGACCTTTTCGTTACGAATGAAATGCTCTACCAACTGAGCTATTGCGGCTTTTATGCCGGCTTGATGCTTAAGGTTGTCCTTTTGCCGGTTTATGGTGCAAAGTTAGAAATTTTTTCCGGGTTGAGCGCTAAATGTCAGCTTAATTTTTGCATCTGAGAGCGAAATACGGGCCATTGCGGGTTTTGATACATATGGTACTACCGATGTTACGATGGTTGACGATGTTCCGTAACCGGTGTTGGCGGCAGTCTCAGTGTTGACCTGAACGGGGCAGAGCAGGAATGTGAGGTCGTCATCGGTGATCTGCTCTTTTGAAAGCAGGTCAAGCAGGTAACCCCGCATGGCTGTGAAGTTATATGAGCGGGTAGTTGTGTTGTACGGCGCGTAGAATTGGGTTACGTTGTCAGGGATAGTATTGGCAGCGTAGAATTCGTTGAGCTGATTCTTGACGATCAGCATGGCGTAAGGTGGCGGAGCGATTGAGTAGTCGTTGGCGATAGAGTCGGCCGGGATCTCAAATGTGAGAGTGTTGAGCACGCGCAGGCTTCCCTGATATTTGTTGTATGCTTCGAGGAGCTCTCGCCCGGGGAACTTTATTTCAACCTGATAACCGGCCGGTGCTGCGAGGATATGGTCTCCGTCGGCTACCATTTGCTCAAGTTCGGGAGCGGGTGTGAACTTTATATTGTTATTTACAATAACCTCGGGTGTTACGGCAAGGTAGTCGCCGGTGTAGTTGGTGGTTTCGTATCGTGCCGAGTCGGTGTTGTAAATTGTCTTATGGTAATACAGGCGGATTGATGTGGTGGTGAAGTCGCTGATGCGGCCCGAACCGTAGCTTGAGCGGAAGTAGAGGCCTTGGAATACCTCGGCGGTGAATGTCTCGGGATTGCTGAATGTGGCGGGATTGGCTTTATAGGCGTCGAAGATTTCTCGGCCGAGCGATGTCGGAAGGTCAACTATTACGGCTTTCATAGTGCGCTTTTGCACTGAATCAGGCTCGTTGAGGACCGATGCGGTGTATACTGCGCCGCCAATAGGCGATGGATCGTAATATCCGTCGGGATTGAAGTTGGAGTAGATGGGATAGGGAAGCTCACGTGTCAGACGGTAAACCTGCAGCCCCATGGGTACGAGTGAGTCACCCACGAATGCGTCGTTGTCCATCTGCATGAAGAGCTTCACTGAGTCAATGTCGGCAGCGGTCATTTTGGCGGTGTCGATATCGGTTGAAGGCATGAATTGTGCCACGACATTTGAGGTTATATTGCCGTAGCGTGGCGCTTCAATTTTGCCGAGCAGCTGGGAGAGTGTGCGAGACTGGACGACAGGATTTGCTTCTGATGTGCCTGTGACGGTGTAGTTTGAGTCTATGACAATGACAACAGTTTCGTTGTCAAGTACGTTGCCGACCGAAGAGGCATCATCGCATGCCACGAAGGCTGTAAGGCCTGCGATGGCTATTAATGACAGCAGTAGTGATTTCATCAGGGTGATGGGTGAGTTAAAGCGAGCGGTAGAAGTCGCCGTAGGCCTGGGCGTAGTTTTCTTCGCCGGGATATTCGAGGAGTGGTTTACCGCTTTGGCGTGCGTATTCGAGTGTTGCGGGATCAATGTCGGGTGAGCTGATTGCGATGGCATCGGCGTAGTCGATGGCAAGGCGGTTGAGCGCGGCGAGATCAAATGGTCCGTCACCCAGGGCTGACAGCCATTCGGGGGCTATGCCGTCCTGCATCAGTTTTTCAACGAAACGCGGATCGAAATTCTCGGGAAGGTTGCGGTCGAAGAGAGAGAATACGACTTTTGCCTGATTGAATGCAGGGTCGTCGGCGTAGAGCTTCTTGAGGTAGAGTGGTGAGAGTGCCGAGATCCAACCGGTGCAATGGATGATGGACGGGATCCAACGGAGTTTCTTGGCGGTCTCAAGCACGCCGCGTACAAAAAATATGGCGCGCTCATCGTTCTCATGGGCGTGCGAGTCAATCTCGAGATCTGTCGCGTGACGTGAGAAGAAGTCATCGTTGTCAATGAAGTATACCTGCATGCGCGATGGCTGCAGTGTGGCTACCTTGATGATGAGCGGATGGTCGGTGTCGTCAATGACGATGTTCAGACCCGACAGGCGTATTACTTCATGCAACTGATTGCGTCGCTCGTTGATAGCTCCGTAGCGGGGCATGAACGTTCTTACTTCAATGCCTTTTTCAGCGAGACTTTGTGGAAGGTCCCGGCTGAAGAGAGAGAGTGGGTCGGCTGGTAGGTAAGGAGTAATCTCCTGCGATATGAAAAGCACTTTGTTGATGTCCATCATCTTTAGAATTTGAAGAGCGCATCCCTTTGGATCGGGTACAACTTCGGTTTATAAGTGCAAAGTTAGCAAAAAAATCGCAGGTAGCCGTGAATTTAGCATTTTTTTGCACGTAAAGGTGTTGTGCTATAGTAAAAAACGCGACCCCTGCATGAGGGGTCGCGCCATATAGTAGGTTGTATGATTGAATCAGCGAACGCGGAAAGGCTTCTCTGTTACGGTAACAGGGCCGTGGTAGAGTGAGCGGGTGTCGTTCTTGATCATGGGTATGCGTAAGCCTGATTTGACAGAGGCGTTCACGCGGGCAACGTTGAAAGTATTCTTTGCCTTGGCTTTTGCAGGAGCTGCGCTGCTGCCCTGAAGGTCGAAGAAGATTTCGGTGTGGGGTTCATCACGGTGGATGAGAGTACACTTGTCAATTGTCCAGCCTACGAGAGGTACTGAGATGTAGATGTAACCGTCATCCCAGATGTCATTGAACCCTTCACCGATAATTGCGTTGTCTTCAATTCCCTGAGTGCTGTAGTAGCCGGCCATGTTGGCGATGTAGAATTCTTCGCTGCTTGATGTGAAGCCGCTGTATTGGGGAATGACTTTGACGCAGTTGGGATTCTGTGCATCGATGATGAGATCGGTAGCAGTCTTGTTAATGTTGGCTCCGAGGTAGTAGAGCACGCAGTCGTCATTAGTCCAGGGGCTCTTGAGGCGGTATACGCCGTCGTTCTCGAGGCTTGCCTGGCCCTGTACCTGCCATGCGAGTTCGGTGTAGGGAATTACATTTTCGTTCTTGTCGGTGATTTCATAGAACGGTGTTACCCAACCGTCAACGAAGTCAACTGTAGCGATGTTCTTCCAGCTGCCACCTGTACCTGCGGTAACTGCGAACTCAGCCTTGGCTGCCTGCTGGGCTTCGTCGTCCTTGAATGATACGGCTACTACGGTGTAGTCACCGGCAGTTGCGATGGGCAACTCTACATTCTGGTTGGCGCCGGGACCGATTTCAACGGTTTCTACTGTGCCGCCGAGGATGGCGCCGAGGAGATCTGTTGCACCGAGGTCGGCCGAGATAGCAAGGAGAGCTTTCGAAGCCTGGGCACCCACGCTGACGGTGAGGCTTGCAGCCATTTCTTCGTTGGGCTTGGTGAGGTAGCCGTTGTAGGTGAGTGCGATGCTGTAGTCAGCATACTCGCCACAGGTGAGGTATTCGTAGCCACCGTCATCAAATCTTCCCCAACCGCCGTTGTAAGGTACAACGTAGAGAACGTAGAGGTCGAACTCGCCGGTCTCCGGATCGAAGGTTGAAGCTTCGGCTGCTTCTGTTGTGTCATCGAATAAAGGATAGATTGTGGAGATATAGCAGTCACATACGCCTATACCTGTCACATTGAGCTTTTTACCGGTGAGTTGTGGCTCAATGGTGCAAATGTTGGTGGTCTCGTCCCAATCGATGATAAGAGTGGTATTGGCTGCCCAATGTTCGAGACGGAACTGGTGCTTGGTGGGATCATTGAGATTGTCACGGATCGAGAGGGGGAGGTCAGGATCGTCACCGGTGAGGTCGCTGAAGAAGCCCTGGGCGTAATTCCATGTAGCGAGGCCGTCCTCGTATTCTTCCCAATCGCTCCATGATTCCTTAACCTGAACGGTGAGTACGGTGGTAGTGGAACCGAAGTTGTAGGCGGGAGCATCCTCAGGAAGTGCGAGGATGAGGGTGTAGGCTGTATTGGCGTCAAAGAGAGCCGGATTGATGTTGATTATAACATCAGCTGATTCGGCACCATCGGCGAAAGCCACTGATGCAGGCACAGTGAACGGGTTTTCTGCCGCTTCAAGTTCTGCAGAACCGATTGCTGCGGTAGATGAGAGGGCGTATGTGGCTGCCTCGGTCATGCCCGACCGTGAAACGGTGACGGTGAATGAAGTTGCGTCGGGATCGATACCCTCGGTTGCAGCTGCGCCGGTCGAGAAGTAAAGACCAGGAGTCGCTGTGGCAGGCTGATACTCGTTGTCATCGCTACAAGCTGAGAACCCGAGAGCCATTGCCGATGCGGCAGCTACCAATGTATATTTGAAAAATTTCATAGTGTTCTAATGACGGTTAAATTATTGAACAACGGGAACGGGAGTTGATGACGAGGGATTATTCTCGGTGATAGCGGGGTTAGCGTTGATTTCGCCCTGCGGGATGCAATAGATCAGGCCGGGGAAGTCAGGCTCGAGCTTGTAGTTGTAATCATCCATGGCGGCGCCGCCTGTACGGTCGATGCCGAGGTTGAGACGCATGATGTCGAAGAAAGCGAGACCTTCGCCCCACAGCTCGATGCTGCGTTGGCGCACGATTTCTTTCTGAACTTCCTCTGCAGTGGTTGCGAATGTTTCGTACTGGGGATCGCGGTACTGTTTGATGAAAGGTACGAGGATGTCGAGACCTGCCTGGGCTGATTGTGACATAGTTGCGGCTTCAGCCTGGATGAGGTACATTTCCTCAACACGCATCAGAGGTACGTCATAAGCACCGGGTGTACCGCCCAATGAGCTGGCGAAGCTGCCGAATTTAACCTGGGTGTAGGGCATGATCCACTGGCTCATGGCGCCGTAGAGGTCTTCGTCAACAGGGTCAATGTAGGTGTCGAGATAAGCCTGCTCGGTAGCTGAGAGGTTGGGAGAGGTGTAGTTGGCGTCAAGCCACCAGCCTTTACGCACGTCGGTCGAGGGGATTGACTCGAAGAGTTTCTTGTTGATCCAGCGCCAGCCGCCGAAGTTGGCGTATCCGTCGTCGAATGAGCCGAGCTGTGAGGGCCAGTTCACGATAGCCGATGTTACGGGGCGGTCTGTGTCGGCTACGTAGATGGCCCACATCCATGATGAAGCGTCAGAGCTGGTGAACGAGGGTGTTGAAACCTCGGCGCGTGAGTAAGGAGCACCGCCGTGGGCAGTGATGGCGTCGGCGGCGTCAACGCCGGCTTCAGCATATTTGTGCATTGTCAAGTAAACACGTGCACGGAGGCCGAGAACAACGGCAAGGTTGACCATGCGCTTGGGCTTGATCTGCATTGCAGCCTCACGGGTGGTGGTGTTGCCTTTCAGCAGGTCAACTGACTCGTTGAGGTCTTTGAGGATCTGGGCATATACTTCCTCGCATGTGGCGCGGGGTGCGCCATCGGCGGCTGCCTGCTCGAGATTCTCGGTGAGGATGATGGGCACGCAGAGAGCCTGGGGATTGTTGGCATAGTTGAACTGATAGAGTTGAGCGAGTACCCAATAGTCGAAAGCGCGGACTGTGAGAGCCTGGGCGCGGTAGAACTTCAGTTCGTCATTCTCTGTATCAGCGGGGATTGTGGCTTCGAGCGCGTTGCAGAGTGAGATCTGCTTGTAGAGTGTGCGCCATGCATAGTTGGTGGCGACGCCGTTAGGTGTGCGCTGCACATATCCGAACCAGTAGATGTGTGAAGATGTGTAGGGGATCTTGGCCAGGTAGCTGTCGGTCTGGCTGTCGAGACCCATCATGATCGAGGGATAGCCGAAGTCGAAGTGGTAACCGTTGTTGAGGTCGTAGATCTGGCCGGCGTAGCTGCCGAACTGCGAGGATATCGCGGTTACAGCTGCCGTAGCCATTTCGGGGTTGAGCTCGAGGGTGTGTTCTTTCTGCCCTGTGGTGACGTATTTGCCCTGGAATTCAGTATCAAGGTCGGAGCAAGACACTGCGGCAGCGGCCAATAACGCCAAAGAGACATATTTAGTGATATTTTTCATCTTGTGAGAAATTTTCTAAGTTAAATTAGAAGCTTACGTTGATGCCGCCTGAGAGAGAACGGATGGGAGAGTAAGTGTAGTTTTCTGAAGAGGCGAAGCCCTGGCGTGGGTCAAGACCCTTGCGGCGTGACCAAAGAGCGAGGTTCTCGCCTGAGAAGTAGAGGCGTACAGAAGCGAGCTTGAGCTTCGATGTCACGCTTGCGGGCAGTGTGTAACCTACAGTCACGTTATTGAGCGACAGGTAGTTGCTCGAGATAATGAAGCGGTCCTCGGTTATTGCCTGTGCGTTGGAATACTTCTGGTTGGTGTAGAGGGCGGGAATGTCGGTATTCTGGTTTTCCATTGTCCATGCGTTGAGTTGGTCAACGTGGATGTTCATACCTACATTTGTACCGTTCTGCATGAGGTTGTTGTAACCGTAGTCGATGAGACGGCCGCCGAGCTGATATGAGAATGTGGCAGAAACGTCGAAGCCATAGAGTTTGAGAGTGGTGCCGAAACCGCCGTATACCTTGGGCAGGAGGCTGCCTGTAGCCTTGCGGTGGCTGTTGAGGGCATCGTTGTATTCACCTGTCTTGTAGAAGTTGCCGTCTTTGTCTTTGGCCCAGAAGAGGCGGCCGCCGAGTTCACCTACACCGCCGGCTGCGACGATTTCGTCAAGCTCTTCTTGGTTGTGAACGATGCCTGCGTCTTCAACAAGATAGTACTGATACATTGACTCGCCTTCCTTGAACCAACGTGTTGTTGAGTATTTCCAGAAGTCAGCGTTGAATTCGTCTTCATGGGTGAGGATCTGAGGAGCGAGCTTCAGCACCTTGTTGCCCTGGAATGTCGCATTGGCGAAGATATCCCAAGTAATGTTGCGGGTGTTGATGGGGCGGTAGTTGAGGTCAATTTCAACGCCGTTGTTACGCATCGAGCCGATGTTCATGGGTAGAGAGCTGTAACCCAGCGATGGAGCCACGGGGATGTTGAAGAGCATGTCAGAAGTCTGACGGTTGTAGTATTCAACTGTACCGCTGAGCATGCCTTTCCAGAAGCTGAAGTCAAAGCCGATGTTGAAGGCGTTTGATTTTTCCCAGGTGATGTCGGGGTTACCTTTGTAGTAAAGTGAACCGTCTGACCATACACCTTCTGAGCCTGAGATCTGATATTGGTCGGCGTAGGCAATGTAGTTTGCGCCGATAAGGTCGTTACCGTTCTGGCCGAAAGAAGCTTTGAACTTAAGCATGTCGACGTTGTCGGCGAACTGCTGCATGAAGTTTTCTTTGGCGATGTCCCAACCGGCAGAAACCGAGAAGAATGTACCCCAGCGGTGATCGGGAGCGAAGCGTGATGAAGCGCCGCGGCGAACCGATGCTGTGAGGAAGTAGCGTTCGTAGAGGTTGTAACGGGCGCGGGCGATAATAGCGCGGTGCACAAGTGAGCTGATGGAACCGTAGCCGTTCTTGCGGTCGCTGGTGTTGTCTACAACGGGTACGAAAGGCTGGTAGAGGTTGTAACCGATAGCTTGTATGTTTTCGCTGTTGAGGTCTTCGTTCTCATAACCAAGCATAACGGCGATGGTGTGGATGTCGTTGAATGTCTTGGTGTAGTCGGCCATGGCCTGGAATGTGAGCACGCGGAGGCGTGAAGCGATCTGGTAAACAGAACCACCCTGGGTTGAAGTCTGACCGTAGAAGGGATTGGAGAGGCTGTGGTAGCGGGTATTGTTGATATAAAGGCCGGCGTTACCTGTGATCACGAGACCCGAGATGGGGGTGAGCTGGGCATACCACTTGCCGTCGAAAATGTCGGCGTAGTAGCGGTTGGTGTCGTAGGCGAGGTTACCGGTGGGGTTACCGCTTTGGGCACGTGTGGCACCGAGGAGACCCAGGCCGTAGTCGTGGCCGTCACCGAAGTCATAAACTGGTTTGTTGCCGAGTTCCTTGTCGCGGAGTATCTGGCCGTCGGCGCTGCGCACGAAGTAAGGATAAACGGGAGCGATACCGTTGATGAAGTAGAAAGTGTTGACAGTTGTTGCGCCATCGTTGCCCTGGTCGTCAGGGTTGCCGGTGTCGTAGTAGGTATACATCATTGATGTGCCGATCTTGAACCAGTTGTTAACTTTGTAGTCAACAGAAGCACGTGAACTGAAACGCTTGAAGTCGGAACCTTCGATGATACCTTCGTCGCCGAGGTAGCTGCCCGATACATAGTAGTTGAAACGGTCGTTACCACCTGAAACCGACATGTTGTATTCCTGACGGAGACCGTTGGCAAGGGCTGCCTTGGTGATGTCGTCGACAGTGAAGTAGTAGTTGCCGCGCACGTAACCGGGGGTTGCGTTGGGGTTGAACTTACCGTTGGTGTCGAAGAAAGTCTGACCTGCTGGCAGGCTGAAAGTCTGGTAGCCGAGGTTGGGGAACACAGCGCTGTTGGCATATGCAGCTGCGGGGGCATGCTCCTGACCTTCAAAATAGCGTTTTGAGTTATAGATGGCCTGATAGTAGGTTTCGAGATATTGACGGGTGTCAGAGATTACGTCATAATTGGGGAGCATGCGAGAGTTTGAACCCCAGCGCATGTCAACTGTAACGCGAGCTGAGCCTTCCGAACCACGCTTGGTGGTAACGAGGATCACACCGTTGGCACCACGTTCACCGTAGAGAGCGGTAGAAGCGGCGTCTTTGAGGACTGTGATAGCCTCAATGTCGGTAGTAGGGATGGCAGCGATATCACCGCTGAAAGGCATGCCGTCAACAACGTAGAGAGGTGTGCTGGAAGTGTTGATGGAGCCTACGCCACGGATGATGACTGAAGCGGACTCACCGGGCTGACCGGTAGAGCTCTGGGTCATCACACCCGACATCTTGCCGGAGAGGGCGTTGGTGACGTTGGATACGAGCACGTCCTGGAGCTGATCGGCTTTCACAACCGAAGCCGAACCGGTGTACTCGGCCTTTTTGACAGTACCGTAAGCGACGGCCATCACTTCGTCGAGGCCGACGGATGTGGACTGGAGGCGGATAATCAGCTTAGACCCTGTGATTGCAACATTCTGTGTGGTATAACCGATATACGATACGGTAAGTTGCTTAGCCGAAGCAGGGATAACAATGGTGAAGTCACCATCAGCATCTGTGGTGACACCTAAGGTCTCACCAGTTGCTGTCACTGATGCGCCAATCAGCGGCTCGTCGTTTGAGGCGTCAAGCACTGTACCCTTGATTGTTTGCGTCTGAGCTGACGCGCACAAGCTGATGGACAGTACTGCCACGAGTAAAAGAAACAGCTTTTTCATACTAAGAATTAGTTAGACATAAAATAAATAAAGTGATAATATGCGGTTTTTGAAGCAAGATGCCATGCCGGCATCAAGATAAATTTTTGCAAAGATAATAACTTTAAAAGGATTTTTAGCAAAAAAACGCCACTTTTTTTCGGTTTTAACACTTAAAATGACAAAATTTTACTAAAATAATTACACATTTTTTAAATATGGATTTATAAGTAACAATAGGTCAACTACTTAAAATCTGTTATTTTTATTTTGAAAAATATTGCTGTAAAGCATGTTTTTTGCGAAAAAAATAGCATACACCTATGGTGACATAATGAAACCACAGGTGTATGGATTGTGTGATGGAATAATTACCGTCAGAAATCGCGGCGTTCGAAGGCGTCGATGTAGCTGCCCGGAGTGGAGTTGTAAATTGATATGCCGTGTGATGCCGCATATCGCGCTATGGAGTGGTAGCTGCGGAATGCGATATAGAAACTGTGGATAATCTGATGCAGGCGATAGCCACGGTATTCGGCGGTGCTGCGGGCTGTCTCGGCTTTGGAGTCGTTGTAGAAATGGGGCTGCACAGACACTACGTTGTTGTCATCGTCGACACGAATTGTTTCCATCCATGAATGGTCAGCGCCGGCGATGAAAATGTGTTTGAAGCCGGCAGCGAGCGCTACCATAATAGCCGGGATCAATACGTTACGCGGACGTGGCATGGCTATGCCGTGTGAGAATGCGTAGTTTTCAATGCATTTGAATCCTTCTATGCCAACGAAGTTGAACGTCGCTATCCTTATGCGGGTGTTTTGTCCCAGCAAGCGGCGTGCGTCCTTGTAATTGGTTGCCGGGACGCAGAGGGTGAGCGGCCACGATGCATGGGCTATATTCCGCCATACTTCCGCTACATTCTCATGTTCAAGTCCGTGGAAGAAATGAGGATCGGCGAGCACGTAGTAGGCGGGCTTTATTAGTTGCATCTCCGGGGTATTGGCCATGAAATTCACACATATGGTAGTACGCCCCGAGAGTTCATGCCCGCGTTCGGTCAAAGTGTGCCTGAGGGAGGGGCCGTTGGCGAGAATCACCACATCGGATGTCGGAGCCGGGGTGACCGGCTGCAGGCGGCGCGATTTCAGGCCAATCTTTACCAGAGCCTTTGCCGATGATGCTGCAAGGGAAAAGAATTCAGAGGCTTTCATCATCGTAGACGTGGGTGGTGAGATATTCGGTGACCGGAGTGGGTGTGAAGCCGAATCGTTCTGCGAACCGGGATCCATCGTGCAGGTTATCTGTGGTGACGGCGTTGTAAAGCTTCCGGTTCATGGCCCAACGTACCCATGGTTGCCTGAGGGTGTAGATGCGGCGTTGCTGAAGCCGGTGGGCGAGAGCTTCGGCAAGGTCGTCGATCGTGGGATCCGTAAGATCAGTGACGGTAAAGTCACCGGCACAACCCATTGAAAGCTTCACGGCCAAGGCTACGTCAGATGCATGTATGGTGGATATTCGTGCGTCATTATCGGGAATATGGTAGAATCGCCCCCTGGCAATGGCCTCGGCTAAGGTCATCGGGAATCCTGTCATTGCGGTTCCTACGATGTTGGGGCATATCAGCGTCGTTGTGATGTCGCAAGGCCGGTGTTGAAGACCATCGCGGCGCTGTGTAATGAATACTGAGTATGCAGCGTCAGCATCATCGGTTATCACTACCTCGGGCATGAGGTGTGATATGTATGGGACTACAAAATCTGAGTCAGGGGTCACAACCCTGAGTGTAACTGGTTTATCGGTCATATTTCGGAGCGAAAAGCAGATTGCGCAGCACAATCAAATATTTCTGCACCAATCTTATAGGATTGGCCGGAAGCCGGTGGATGTCAAGTGCGGCGAGTTTTTCGATATTGTTAGAGATCAGACGGGCTGCCGGTGACGACGAACGGCCGCCGGTTGTCATTTCCGCCATAACACGCGGAATATATTTATATTTGAGTGACTTGTCGCTGAACAGGCGTATCCACATCTCGAAGTCAGCCGCGCATGGCAGATCAAGCCTGTAAGGTCCGATTTTCTCAAAGACCCGCCGTCGCATGAACAGTGTAGGATGGGGGGGGGCCATTCCTCCCGGAAGCTGGCGGGGATTGAACTTGCCTGCGTAATATATGCGGACGTGGCGCCTTGTCACCGGTTTGATATAGCGTAGATCACCGTATATGAAGTCAAGGTCAGGATCGGCATCAAACTCACCGGCTACAGTGGCGAGTACTCCGGGTGGCATGGCATCATTACCGTGTACAAAGCCGAGGATGTCTCCTGTTGCCATTGACATGCCGTAATTAAGCGCATCATAGACACCTACCGGTGCTCGTTGGATCAGTTTTACGTGTGGGTATCTTGCTACTACGGATGTGGTGTGATCACGGGAATGCCCGTCGACAACGATGTGCTCGAGATCGGGATAATGCTGCGCTGCTACAGTTGACAATGCGTGTCGCAGGGCATCGGCTTCGTTAAGGGTCACTGTTACAATAGATATTTTCATGAAGCCATCTGCATTTTATAGCACACCACCAACGTGGCGGCAAGGAGTATTGAAAAGACGCCCAGCCAAATCCACAGCGAGCGATGTCTGCGGTAATATACTGCGGTTGCGGCAGCTGCGGGAACAATCATCGGGAGAAACGGCAGGCAATAACGTGCTACACGCCCTGATGAGATGTAAGCCGTGAGGGCTGAGAGTATTATTCCCAGTATCAATGTGGCCATCATGGGCCGGTTATCACAGGCACTGCGTGTGAAAAGCCAGTAAATGGCCAGTGCTCCGACAAAATACCATGGGAAGCCGAAGTGTGCGACAGCCTGCGACGGCCCGAACATGATGTGACGGCTGAACCCCCATGGAAATGGCAGAAGGAACTGAACAGCCATTGTGAGTGGCAAAAGTAATAATTTACGGTAGAAAGGAAGCGTGGTATAGTTGCCTGTGATGTTGTCAAGCGGTGCGGATGTCTCACTTTGAAGAATTATCATCGATGCCGGATGAGCCTCCATCGTCAGGGCTACCGATAGGCTTTGCGGTAGTACGATATAGTTGACGGTTGCCCAAAGCGTCAAGGCAACTGCGGCTGTGATACCCAATGGTATAAATATCTGTCTGCCGCTGGCTGCGGCATATATGACACAAGCTGCAACTACCATTAATAATGTACTCGCGCGCGAGAATGCCAGGGCGGTGCAGGCTACGGCCATCACTGCCCCGGTTGTAATCCATTGGCTGCGTGATGAAGGTGGAGATGTAATCCACCATATCAAGGTGTATATAATGACAGCGAGGAAGAATGTGACCGGGCAATCCTTGATGAGTACTGCGCTCTGAGCGAATAAAAAGCACATTGCAGCCATGAATGCCATGGATACGTTGGTTACGTATCTGTTGTTTGTCAGTCGCCAGGCGATACCTCCGGTGATGATAATCGTGCCAATGTAGCATGCACTGCAGAATAACAGCGGAACGGCGACCGAGCGGCCAAAGAGCCATAGAAGACCTGCGACAGGATATGCAAACTCACGTAAAGGAGCATCAGGTGCCGGGGCGCCGAACGCCAATGACTGTGCCCACGACCAATCGCGACATGCATCATAGTTTAGCAAAACCGGTGATGATACATCTGCACCGGCTGCGACTGTAAAATAATTCAGGTTAATCACTACGGCGCACAGCGACAGGGTAGCGGCGGTGAGTACAATCCACGCGCCGGTCATTGAAAACCAGGGTCTGCGGTAGAAAAGTATCCACGAAAAGATACCCACAAAGCACAAGCCAATAGCCACTGAGGCGGTGTCATCGCTCGGAAAGAAAGCCAAAAGGCCTAAAATCAGGGCGTAACACAACATCAGTGCCCCGGCGAACACTTTGGTCGTGAATTTCATGATGCAAAAATACTAAAAAAATCAGCGCTGACGATAGATTTACACAATTATTATTAATAAATTTGCATCTGAAATGGATAAAGACACCGCCATCGGTCATGACGGGCCTATAAAAATTGACCTGTCGCAAATATTAAAGTCGAGGAAAGCCACTGCGCGCATCCCCGGCTTTGTTGTGCGCCGTCTTGAGCGTCTGATCTGTCAGGACAGCCTAAACGAGATGTTGCAGGTGGCTTACCCTCGCCGCGGAGCACAATTCTGCCGCGCTGTGCTTGACCATCTTGACATCAAAGTTGCAGTTAGCCATGCTGACCGCTTGCCATTACCCTCGAAGTCTGTAATATACGTATGCAACCACCCGCTGGGGGGGCTTGACGGAATGGCGTTGATAGAATATGTGTCCCGCCGGCATGGGGTGGAACCACTGTTTGTAGTAAACGATCTGCTGATGGCCGTCGAGCCGCTGAGCGACGTGTTTCTGCCAATAAACAAGCATGGCAGCCAAAGCCGCGGCGCAGTGGCCGGAATCGATGCGGCCATGGCATCGGATCGCCCGGTGATAATCTTTCCGGCAGGGCTGTGCTCCCGGCTGATCAACGGGCGCGTGACTGATCTGGAATGGCAGAAGATGTTTATTATCAAAGCCCGTCATTCAGGACGTATCATAGTGCCGTTGTACTTCAGAGGACACAACACCGGCCGATTCTACAATTTAGCGCGGTGGCGCAAGCGCCTCGGTATAAAGTTTAATATGGAGATGGTGCTGTTGCCCTCAGAAGTTTTCAAAGCCCGTGGAAAGCATTTTGAAATCATCTGCGGCGCTCCGGTAGATCCCTCATCTCTGTCTGCCGATGCCCGAGGTGCCGCAGCCGAGGTGCGCCGCATAGCCGATGATCTTGTCCATGATACACAACTACCATCCCTGCGAGAATCCAACAGCAAATGAACAGAAAGATCATAGAGCCGGTACCGACCGAGCTGATAGAAAAAGAACTCACTCCCGCCCGCTTCCTGCGCGACACCAATAAAGGTGGCAACAAGATATATATCGCCGATGCCGTAAACTCGCCAAATATCATGCGCGAGATAGGCCGCTTACGTGAAATATCATTCCGTATGGCCGGCGGCGGGTCAGGGAAGGAATGTGACATAGATGAATTCGACACCATGGATCCACCTTGTCGCCAACTTTTCGTGTGGGACCCTGATAATAAACTTATTCTTGGCGGCTACCGCTATATATGCGGCAAGGATATACGTATGACGGCCGACGGTTCACCGCGCATAGCTACAGGACACATGTTCAATTTCTCGGATAAATTCATAAAAGAATATCTGCCCTATACAATTGAACTCGGACGCTCATTTGTGAGACCTGAATATCAGTCATCGCGTGCAGGAGCCAAAGCTCTTTATGCTCTTGATAACTTGTGGGACGGCCTTGGCAGTCTCACTGTAGTACATCCTGAGATACGTTATCTGTTCGGTAAAGTAACCATGTACCCCAACTATACCGAACGTTGCAGAGATCTTATACTTTTTTTCCTGCACAAGCATTTCCCGGATCCCGATCACCTGGTCCGCCCCATAAAGCCTCTGCCTTTCACCAGTGATCCGCTTGAGATGGACAAGATTTTCACCGGCAGCGATTTCAAGGAGGATTATGTGATACTAAACTCTTTGGTGCGCTCGCACGGCGACAATATACCGCCGTTGGTGAATGCATATATGGGCCTCTCTCCCACGATGCGTATGTTCGGAACTGCTATAAACGACGAATTCGGCAATGTGGAGGAGAGTGGAATATTCTTCGCAGTCGATGAGATCCTTGATGCCAAAAAACGACGGCATATAGACACGTTCCATCCTACACTCCCTTTCACCGCCGATTGCTGATTATGAAACGTCTCCTCTTGCTTATAACCGCTGTGGTGGCAGCTGTATCAACCATGTCAGCCGGCTATACCATGTTGCAGGGCCGGCTTGACAACTCTGCCATTTATCCCGGTACGGTGCACACATTCCGGATAATGGTTCCCGATGTTTATGTTCCTACAGACCCTGCGGCACTTTATGTGGGGCTTGACGGTGTGCTGTGCAATGCCCCTGAAGTTATAGACTCGCTTATACGGGCAGAACTTATGCCGGTAACGATCGGAGTATTCCTCGATCCTGGTTACATAGTTGACGACTCCGGAGAGGTGATACGTTACAACCGCAGCAATGAGTTCGATGCTACAGATGATCGGTTCGCCCGTTTCATAGAACAGGAACTGCTGCCTGCCGTAGAATCCATGTCAACATCTGACAGAAGACAGATACGCCTGAGCCATGAACCGGCCATGAGCATGATATTCGGATTAAGTAGCGGTGGTATCGCCGCTTTCAATGCAGCGTGGCACCGGCCCGACTTGTTTTCGAAAGTATATAGCGGATGTGGTACTTTTGTACCTATGCGTGGTGGCAACGACCTTGAATCCATTGTGCGTAAGCACGAGCCATTACCATTGCGGGTGTATCTGCAAGATGGTTACAGCGATACATGGAACCCGATATTCGGCAGTTGGTATGAGCATAACAGAATGCTTGCGTCAGCCCTTGAGTTCAGCGGCTACGACTGTGCCTTTGATTGGGCAGAGGGTGGTCACAGTGTTAAACGCACATCGGAGATATTTCCTCAGGTAATGACATGGATATGGCGAGATCAACCTTCTCCTGCCGTTTCTCGTACCGATGGCAATGATTTATTGAAGCGTCTTCTTGCTGTAGATACAGGATGGCAGAAATGTGATACTATAGTAGAACAGTATGGTATGGCTGATGCAATCTATCCCGACAGCTCTCTTATAGCCGTGGCATCACAAGGTACAAATTACATTGACCAATATATTCTGTCTCCGGGTGGCGAACGTCATTACGGGCAGCGGTTCTATTGGCTGCATAGTTATGATAATGCAGCGCTTAATCCCGGTTCGCTTATGTTTGACGGTGATGGTTATCTGTGGGTGGTAACCCGCGCTGGTATCCAGATCTGTGATCAAAACGGGCGTGTGCGTGGTATTCTACGCCTACCGCGGGACTGCGATGCTGATACTGCCCGGATAAATATCGGTGAAGGCGTGATTACAATATCCGCCGGAGACACCACTTGGCGCCGGCGATTAGCTGTGAGAGGTGCCGTTGCCGGTGTGCGACCGGTATCGGAAGGTCCGGCCTAATACATTTTAGGTACATATTGAGTAGATAGCTGCCACAAAATACCAAAATTTGAGGATTTCATACCCGGAGGCGATTATCTAATTTTGCAAGCCCTAAAAAAAGGTTTGCAAATAGATGACAAGAACTCTGATTATTCTGTTACTTACCATACTGCCGGCTGTGAAGGCTGTTGCCATCCCCTATGTCATATCAGGCATAGTTACTGACTCTGTGACTGGAGAGACGCTTCCCGGAGCGCTGGTTAGTGCTGATAATGGCCAATATCGCACTCTTTCTGATCTTGACGGCCGTTGGTTGCTCAGAATACCTTCAGGCAAGCATGCTGTTTCTGTTTCATTTATAGGTTTTTCCATCTTTGTCAAACAGGTCGATATTATAGGTGACCAGACGCTTGATGTCGCGTTGCGACCTTCAAATATAGAACTGCAAGAAATTGTGGTCACTGCCCGCGACAATACAGGTCTTTCATCGGGTTCTCGTATTGACCGGGATGCAATGTCACATTTGCAACCAACAAGTTTCACTGATCTGCTTGAGTTACTTCCCGGTAATGTGAGCCAGACCCCTGATATGGGCCGGACAAACAGTATATCACTCCGCGAGACCGGCAATATCTCAGCATCGGGCGGATTGAGCACTAATCCTGATTATGCTATCAGTTCGCTCGGCATACCTTTTGTTATAGACGGTACACCGATCAATAATGATGCAGGAATGCGAGAGGTGCCCGGGGTAGCCGGTAGTGATGCTTCGACATTACGTTCCACAGTAAACCGTGGTGTAGACATGCGAACCATCTCAACCGATAATATTGAAAGCGTCGAGATAGTCCGAGGTATACCATCAGCCGAATACGGCAACCTCACCTCGGGGGTGGTTAATATAAAACGTATCCGGCGAGCCACTCCCTGGACTGCACGGTTCAAGGCCGATGAATACAGCAAACTCTTCTCGGCCGGAAAAGGTTTTGCTATAGGACAGACTGACCATGTGCTCAACTTTGATTTGGGTTATCTTGATTCAAAAGTCGATCCTCGAAATAATTTGGAAAATTATAAACGTGTCACAGCATCAGGCCGCGGTCAGTTCCGTTGGATACGTTCCATGTATACAGCAGTATGGAACCTGTCGGTTGATTACACAGGATCATTTGATAACGCAAAAGTCGATCCGGATCTTAACCAACGTAAAATAGATGAGTACGAGAGCCGATATAACCGTTATGCCCTCGGGTCGGATGTGCTCTTTACCTTCGCCGGGTCGTCTTGGATAGAGTCAGCCGGAATAACTGCTTCGGCAGCTTTTGTCAACGACCGGCTCATCCGGCGCAAACAAGTTACGGCCAACGGTACACCCCTCGCGCCAACGACTATGGAGGAAGGTGTGCATGATGGAAAATATCTGCTTGGGACATACCTTGCAGACTTTGTCAGTGACGGCCGCCCGGTAGATATATTTATGAAAGCCCGTGTTGCCGGTGCTGTGACTGCCGGAGTGTTCACCCATTCCTATAAGGCCGGATTGGAATGGACTTTTGCGAAAAACTATGGCCGCGGTCAAATTTATGATCTAGACCGGCCTCTCAGCGGGGGATGGACCACGCGCCCACGTGCTTACCGTGATATAAATGCACTTCACACTCTCGGAGCATTCATTGAAGACGGAGTCACTGCACTGATAGGTAATAACAAACTTGAGGCACAGGCAGGTGTAAGGATGCAGATGCTCCCGGGGCTTGACAGCCGTTACTATCTGGCACGACGGCCATATATTGATCCACGAATCAACGTGGTGTGGGATTTCCCCACTATGATACTCGGTGGACTACCGGTACGACTCAGCATCGGAGGTGGATATGGCCTTACAACAAGAATGCCGACTCTTGATTACCTGTTTCCCCAGGTGCATTATTCCGACTTCGTGCAGCTTGGTTACTATGATATAAATGATCCGTATAATCTATCGGCTGTGAATCTCCGCACATATATCACAGATCCGGTAAACTATGATCTGCATGCCGCCCGTAATCGCAAGTGGGAGGTCCGCATAGGAGCGGAATGGGGGAAGAACCGTCTGTCGCTCACCTACTTCCGGGAAAATATGAACTCAGGGTACCGCTATACTCCTGTTTACGAAGTGTATACGTTCAGGCGCTACGATACGTCCTCTATTGATCCTTCGACCCTGTCGGCTCCTCCTGTTCCAGATGGTCTGCCTTATAAAGATATCTCAATTCTCGACGGATATGATAAGGTGACTAATGGCACACGCATAAACAAGCAGGGTATCGAACTTCAGGTTACAACTGCCAGATGGAAACCTGTTGCCACGGCACTCACTGTGAGCGGAGCATGGTATCACACCTTGTATTCAAACTCGCAGATGCTGTTTATCCCTGTAGGAACGGTGATAGGTAATACACCGGTAAGTGATAATATCGTAGGAATTTATGATACTACAGACGGCCGAATTAACGACCGGTTCAGCACCAACTTTATGTTTGATACACAGATTCCTAAATGGGGACTCGTGTTCACCACAACCTTTCAATGGACTTGGTGGATCAAGACACAGCGCCTGCGAGAGGCCGAAATGCCGGTAGCTTATCTGTCGGCTGCCGATGGGCAGCTGCATCCTTATACCGAATCAGATGCCTCCGATACCATTCTTCAGCACCTTGTAAGGCGATTCAGCGATCAGGTTTTTGACATGATGACAATACCTGTGGCCATGTATCTCAATTTTAAAGCCACCAAGCAGATCGGTTCATATCTGCGTATATCGGCCTTTGTGAACAGAATACTTGATTATATGCCTGATTACAAATCGAACGGCCTTGTAATACGCCGTACGGCAGAAGCTTACTTTGGCATGGAAGCTACGATAACAATATAATATAAATAAATATAAAATTCATTATGAAAATCACAAAATTCATTCTTGCAGCGGCTCTGATGGCCGGCTTTTCAATGCAACTGACATCCTGTTCTGATGACGATGCGCCGGTGGTATACTATCCGGTGACTCTTAGTATCAGTCTTCCCGCTGAAATTGAGAACGCATCAATAATTGATGAAGAGTATCTCTTCAAAAACGTATCTACTAATGAAACTCTTAAATTTGTAAGTGAAGATG
Source organism: Odoribacter sp. (assembly GCA_023663145.1). Lineage (GTDB taxonomy): Bacteria > Bacteroidota > Bacteroidia > Bacteroidales > Muribaculaceae > CAG-873. Next base: position 80,596 of record JAMPHZ010000003.1, on the reverse strand, counting down.
GAATAGAACTTGTGCCCGGGCTCTATGACATAACATACACCGCACATGTCCGGCTATCCAACGGTGTTACATCGACAATGCGTGCCATGAGTCAAAGTGTGCGGATTAACCAGGGAGAGAATAGCATCGTGCTGACTGCATACAATACCATAGAGTCTGATGATCTTATTATTGTGGAAGTATTCAATAACGGCACCTGTACCTCCACCGGTGCCCAGGTGCGTGATTCCTATATAAAACTTTACAACAACACTGATCATGTGATCTATGCCGATGGACTCACATTATTTGAAAGCAATTTCGCCACGACACAGAAATATGATTACACTCCCGACATCATGGATCAGGCTGTCGTAGTGCGTTTCGCATATACTGTGCCCGGAAATGGCACACAGTTCCCGGTTCAACCAGGCGAATATTTTCTCATGGTTGACCGCGCCAATGACAACCGTCTTACCAGCGAGCTTGGTTTTGATCTGACACATGCCGATGTGGAGTGGTACGATGAGTCGAGCGTAGCTTCGCAGCAAGATACCGATAATCCAAACGTGCCGAATATGGATAAGATATTCTCATATTCAAAGTCGATAACCATGCTTGACCAGGCTCAGCGTGCATTCGGGATCGCACGTCTTGGTACCGATGCGGAATCTTTCCTTGCCAATAACGCCTACACAGCTACCTACGAGTTCACAGCTCCTAATGGAAATGTATTCAACATGACCGTAAAAGACGTATATTACATTCCAAACAGTGCTGTTGTAGACGTGGTGAATGTAGCACCTCGCGACAATTATGTATGGAATGTGACTTCTCCTGCTCTTGACTGCGGTTGGACATGGAATATCACCACTACTTCAGATAAAACAGGATATTTCCACAGTATGCGCCGAAAAATGCTATATGTTAATGAAGATGGTAATCCAGTGTTTAAAGATACCAATAACTCTACCGAAGATTTCAACACACATGTAGTGGCATCGGAAATTGAAATTCAAGGCACAGCAATGGATATTGATGGCAATAATGCCACAGTTATAACATATGATGGTGTCACACCGGTAGAATAAAATAACTGGAAATATTTCAATGATAAAATCTTACGCAATATTTTTCATTGCTATGACAGTGTCGGCCACGGGCTATTGCTCCTCGGCCGGCACTGACAGCGTAAGAGTCGCTCAGGTCATTAACCGCGTTGACAGTGCTGACAATATGTTGTTACGCATGCCTGCCGCAATCTTTGCCAATCCGGCGCTGAAGCAGTGGAAGTTGCCTGTATCAATAAATTCTGTCACAGCATTCTATGATTATGGTGAACAGAACGAGGCTGTTGACGTGCAGCAGGGTCTTGGCTCAAGACTGTGGGGCGTGCAGGCACGCAGCTATATGAAGCATAAGACTTCGACTCTGTGGGGCGTTGCATCGTACCGCAATGGAGTGCAGAGTGATGTCAATTGGAACGAAAGTTCCGATGCCTCTATCATATATCCATATTTTACCGCCGATTCAGTCGGGGGAGATATGAAGATGGAAACGTACAGCCTATGTGGTGGCTATGCCGATCTTTCCGATCGTTGGGCATGGGGAGCCGAGATCAGTTATAATGCTGGCCTGTATTACCGCTCTGTCGACCCCCGGCCCCGTAATTCAACTTCTCGGCTTGATCTGAAGGTTGGAGCTGCAGTGCGCGTGGGGAATGGCGATTATTACGCAGCTTTATCATTGAGCTACCGCAAGTATAAACAGTCATGTGATATTCAGTTCGTAAATGAGTTGGCAGATAAACGCATCTGGCATCTTACCGGACTGGGTACGCATTATGAGCGATTTGCCGGAAGTGGCTATACTCATTATTATAATGGAAACCGTTACGGTGCCACTTTGGATATGTATCCGTCGGGCGGCCGTGGATTTGTAGCTACGGTCGGTCTCACCAAGTTTAAATTCGATCATATCCTCACCTCGTTGAACAAATTACCGCTGCAATCCGCCGCAGACACGCAGATGAAAGTGATGGTTGGTTGGCTTGCTCAGGGTTCCATGCATGACTTAGCTGTTACAGCATCTTTTATGTATGGAAAACGTACCGGAACCGAAAATATATTCGGTGATGCTTCGGCAAATGTATATCCCATGATTGCATCGCTGGATATGTATTCACACACATTTACTGAGGCTAATGTCGATGTGTTATGCCAATGGCATCCTGATACGTGGACAATAGCGCTTAATCCGCGGGTAGCGTATATTCGCAGCCGTGAGGATTATGTTACGCCTGCCCGTCACATGTATCTTGGAGGTATTACGCCGGGCCTCCGTGCCAAAGTCTCACACACGGTAGGTAGTAACTGGCTGGCAAGTGTCATGGCCGGTTTTGCCATCTCAATAGCCAAAGGATGTTCTGACTACTTACCTTTCGATGGCTCCAATCCATTGGGAATGCAGCAGGTGACAGCTCATCGATATCAGGTCTTGTCGCATACGCATACGGAGACCGGGGTGCGGGCCGCTGTGTCCAGGGCTCTTGGTGAGCGCTTCGCTCTGTCATTAGCGGCAGGTTACCGGCGATGTGGTTACACGGCGGGAATCCATTCTGATGAGGCTGATGTCGCACTTTCGTTTATTTTTTAACAGTCATACTCGTACATAGCCATTTTAAGGTCTACGTATAGAATTACATTCAGATGAAAAAAATTTTAAAAATAGTTTCAGCCATTATTATTGCTTTTCCTGCATTGGTGGCTGCAAAGTCCAATCCGTTGCCGGTTGATGCGGATGTCCGTATCGGAACACTTCCCAACGGTCTTACATATTATATACGCCATAACACTACTCCTGCCAACCGTGCTGATTTCTTCATCGCACAGCGCGTGGGTTCAGTGAATGAGACAGATGCGCAACGAGGCCTTGCTCACTTTCTTGAGCACATGTGTTTCAACGGCACTAAACACTTCCCGGGTAATTCACTTATATCTTATCTGGAGTCGATAGGAGTTAAGTTCGGAGCCAATCTAAACGCATATACCTCGACTGACGAGACTGTATACAACATATGCGATGTCCCCACTACACGCACCACCAGTCTTGATTCATGCCTACTCATATTGCGCGATTGGAGCCATGATCTCACCCTTGCCGATGCTGATATAGATGCAGAACGCGGTGTTATAAAAGGAGAATGGCGTCAACGTCAGGGAACGGCCAACAATCGCATGTTGGAGAAAGCAATGCCGGTGATTTACGGTTCATCACTTTATGGTAAGCGCATGCCTATAGGATTGATGGAAGTGGTGGAAAATTTCCCCTATGATGATTTGCGTGATTATTATCATCGGTGGTATTATCCGGAGAATCAATGCGTGATAGTGGTGGGAGATGTTGACCCTGATGCGATAGAAGCCAAAATTAAGTCATTGTGGGCTGATGTTGAACGCCCGGACTTTGATGTGACTCCTCCCGTGGTGGAGGTCCCCGACAATCAGCAGGTTATTGCAACAGTACAGACAGATCCTGAACAGGTTACTCCCGTAGTGCAGATCTTTATCAAGCATGACAATATCGCTCCGGATGACAAAAACACTATAGTGGAACTGCGACGTGATCTTGCACGTGATCTTGTGGTGGATATGCTTGCCGAACGACTTACCGACCTGGAGACCTCTACAGGCACATTGATGTCGAATGTAGCGATTGGAGACCGTCAATTTATGCTTTCGCGATCGCGCGATGCCCTCATTGTGCGTGCTATGACATCTACAGGTCGCGAGGCAGAATGCCTCGCTGCCATCGCAGCCGAATTGCAACGTGCGGCCATGTATGGTTTTACCGAGACAGAGCTTGAGCGAGCCCGTCTTAACGAGCGAGCCGCCCTTGATGCTGCATTTAACCAACGCTCCAGAACAACTAACACGCAGTATGCCAGAAAATATGTACGTCACTATCTTGACGGAGGAGCTCTCCCTTCGATGGAGCAGTACTACAAAATGATGAAAGGTGTTTTTGGTCAGGTTGGCCTTGATGAGGTAAATGAATATGTGCGGTCAGTAATCAAGGCGGATAACAGTAATGTGGTGCTTATGGCCTTCTTGCCCGGAGGGAATGATTCCACGTTGGAAGATGACAAGTTGGCAACGGCCTACACTTCTGTGGATCGGACCCTTTTGGAACCTTATGTGCCCCAGGATATAACCGATCCAATTCTTGCCGCAGAACCACTCCCCGGCAGAATTGTGAGCGAGCAGGTCGATGATCTGTTCGGCTCCACGGTACTGACCCTGTCCAACGGGATACGCCTGCACTATATGAAAACAGACTATTCTCCCGACCAAATTATAATAGCCGGCTATTCTCCAGGCGGTTTCTCTGCCGCATATGACCCTGATCTTGCTCCTGAGTATCATCTTGCCAACGAAGTGCTTGCTGCAAGTGCCTTTGGTGGTCATACGGCTACTGACCTGCGGCGTATGACCGCCGGTAAAAGGGTGCGTGTTGATATCTCGATCGATAACATGGAAGAACGTATAACCGCCTCTACATCGCCAGCCGATCTTGAAACAGCCTTCCGCCTGATTTACCTAAAGGCTACAGACGCAGGACACGATGATCAGGCGTTCAATTCGATTATGGAAAACCAACGCATGCGTCTCAATTCACAAAACAGTAATCCAACATTCACAATGGCTGATTCTATACACTTCTATGTATATGACCGGCATCCATTGGGCGCGAAACTCGGGGCCGGTGACCTTGACCGAGTCAGCTATGACCGCATTATAAACCTGCATCGCGAGCGTTTCGGTGATATGACTGATTTTGACTTCTATGTATTGGGAGATTTTGATGTGGACTCACTACGCAATTATGTTGAGCGATATATAGCCTCATTACCTGCTGCCGGCCGTCGTGAAAAGCCTCAGGATATTGGCTATCACTATGTAGGAGGGCGCTCAGCCAAGCGTTTCACCACTCCGATGGAAACGCCTCAGACAATAGCTTATACCTTTTACAATGCTCCGTGTGACTATAATCTGACAAATGTTGTAAAGGCGCATGCGGCCGGATCTCTGATCCAGTCAGCACTCCTAAATGACCTCCGCGAGAAACGCGGATGGACTTATTCGATCAAAGCCCATGGAGGTGTGGGTGCTGGAATGAATGGTGAGGATCCAGCGAATTTCATTATGCCGGTATACATTCGGGTTTCTCCTGAAAATGCTGACTCAACATTTGCCATTGTTGCCTCAACTGTAGACAGCCTTTCTGATGAAGGGAATATTACAGATGAAGACCTGCTTAAGATAAAACAATACATGGTTAAATCCTATAAGCAGAATCTCAAGGCTAATAATTATTGGCTGACTGTACTGCACATGTATGATAAGTTTGGCCGTGACATGCATAATGGCTATATTGATATAGTAGAAGGCCTCACTCCTGCTGATATTGCAGCATTTGTTAAGGAGATAATTGTGCCTGCCAATCGCATACAACTCGAGATGTCGCCTGAATAAAATTATGAAGGCAGGTTCCCTGTAAAGACTCAAATGCCATATTCCGTAAGAAACAGCCCGCATCGCAACTGATGCGGGCTGTTTCTTACGGAATATGGTTGATGGGCAAAATGTAAGTTATTTGGGAGTGTTTTTTAAATTTTTGATATAAAATTACTTGTTTTATTGAAATAATGACTAAATTTGCACCATCACAAATATCATAATACAATTTCTATGAAAAAGCATTACGTGTTTATTCCACTAACATTACTGATGTCCGCTTCATTATCATCTGGTGCAACTGTCGGTAAAACAAGAATTGTCCGTGACGGTGACTCTCCAAGGTATTTGAATGTTGAGAGTGAGCCATTGCAAGGTAAACCTGTAAGTCAGTCTTGCGGCCCGAGAACAAAATTTAAATCGCCACCGGCAGGAACATGGGAGTCAATTGGAGAGGGCACATATCTTGAGGATCTTCTCACATACTATCAGGACGTTCCGCTCAACCTGAAATGGAAAGTCGATATTGAAGAAAGTAAGGAAACGTCAGGATGGTACCGTTTTATTCCTTACTATGCCGGCTCTCCAATAGCCGAGTATTATGGCAGTCCGGACAATACATATATTTATATCAATGCTACAGATCCTGATAAGGTGTATGTGGAAGATTTCCTTCCTTATCAAGAGGAAATATCTAATGTAGTGCCTGCAACCGGATGGCCGGATCTGCCTGAGTATCAGCGATACGGTAAACTTGTTGATGGTATTATATCGTTTGAGTTAGGTTCGTTCGGTATAGGCATCGGCGAAGGATGGAAAACGACCTCCTTGTTCAATGGGTTCCAGCTCGCGCTTCCAGGTGCTTCCCTCCCTGACAACACATTGATAGCTTCGGCCCCTTATTGCACAGACGACAACAAGTTTGAAATCAGTGTTGAGGTAGGCGGAGATATAAAAGAATTGTACATGCAGGTGATAGAAGGCGAATGGCCTATCGAATATTATGACCCATATGATATAATAGACTTTGGAGAAAAGGTTGAGGCAAAATCGGGCATATTCACTTTCGAACCGCAGATCCCGGGTATTTATACCGCACAGTTCGCCGGAGTAAATGTTGATGGGGAACTTATCAATGCTACCCACACATGTATGATAGGTGTCTTTGATGACTCGGATAAATGGCATGGCATTGGAAAGGGAAAAATGGCCGAAAGTGTATTTTCATCAGTCTACAACGAGTTGAATCCGGAGATAATGGAATTTGAGATAGAGGAATCCAACGATACTCCCGGACTGTACAGATTGGTTGATCCCTATGCCGGGCACAGTGTGCTGGGAGAATCCGCATCAGTACATTCTCATAAACATTATATGGTAATCAATGCTTCTGATCCTGAGAGAGTGTATATTGAACCTTTTGCTGTCGGCGTAGAGTACCAATGCGGCGAAGCCGCAATATGGTCTCGTGCCGGAAGTTGCCTTATGGAAGGCGTGACACCTGCGGAAATAGAAGAGTCCGGATATTATGGAAAACGTGAAGGAAATATTATAACTTTTGAAGATTATACAGTGATGCTCAGTGAAAAGGATTTTTATGATGGAGAATTTCTGTGTTGCGGTACAGGATTCTCGATAGAATTGCCTGAGACTGACGGTGTGATATCTATCGGACAAGAACCTACCGGAGAATCTGCATATTATAATCTTCAAGGCATGAAAGTTAATCGTCAGACAATTATTCCCGGCGTATATATCGTGCGGCAAGCATCCGGTAAAGTTTCGAAAGTGATAGTGCGCTGAAAATTGGATAATCTATAGTATTGAAGTGCCATTTGAGATGAGGCTTGATCGCCCATTTCGGATGGCACTTCTCTCTATTGATACGGCAGCAATATGATAGAGACGAGATATAGAAGCGCTTTAGAACCTAAAAAATGTGACTTGTACCGCCGATTTTCGCTTGGAAATTGTTACCTTTGCACAATATTTACTCAAAGATATGGACAATCAGTTTGAAATGGTGGCCAAGACCTTCCAGGGATTGGAAGATGTGCTTGCCGAAGAATTGCGCGCCATTGGCGCAGTCAATGTAGAGCCCGGCCGGCGGATGGTTTCGTTCGAAGGCTCGCTCGAGACACTTTACCGCGCAAACCTCTCATGCCGTACAGCCCTTCGCATCCTCAAGCCTTTCTATAAATTCAAAGCCAACAATCCAGACCGCCTTTATGAGTTCGTGAAAGAGTTTGACTGGGGCTCAATGTTGTCCATTGATAAGACTTTCGCGATAGATACAGTTACAAACAGTGATGAATTCACACATTCACGTTTTGTGACATATAGGGTAAAAGATGCCATAGTGGACTGGTTTAAGGATCGCTATGGAGAGGATAAACGCCCGGGAGTGAGACTTGTTGATGCCGATATAATGATCAATGTCCATATAAATGGCACAGATGTGACATTGTCGCTTGATTCGTCAGGTGAATCATTGCACAAGCGAGGTTACCGTTTGGCTCAGACAGAAGCTCCCATCAACGAGGTACTTGCCGCCGGTATAATACTTATGAGCGGTTATCGCGGCGACACCACATTCGTCGATCCCATGTGTGGCTCGGGGACATTTCTGATAGAGGCAGCTCTCATTGCCGCCAATATCAACCCTGGCATTTATCGTAAGGGATTTGCTTTTGAGCGATGGAAAGATTTTGACGCCGACCTGTTTGACCGCTTGTATAATGACGATTCAGGCGAGCGTGAGGTTAAATTCAAGATTTACGGGGCCGACATATCGCCTAAGGCTATCAAGATCGCGGCCGAAAATATAAAGTCGGCAGGTGTGGGTAAATATATTGATCTTGATTGTCGTGCAATTTCTACATGGACAGAAGCACCTCATCCCGCAGGTATACTGGTTACCAATCCTCCTTATGGCGAGCGTATAAGCGCCCCCGATATGGACGCCCTGTACCAAACTATCGGGTCAAAACTCAAACATGTGTTCACCGGCTATCATGCGTGGATAATAGGATATCGTGACGAATATTTCCAACGTATAGGTCTTGCTCCAAGTAGCAAGGTTCCTCTTTATAACGGCGCTCTTGAATGTTCTCTGCGTGAATATATCATATTTGAAGGTGACCGCAAGGAATTTGTGCGAAAGGGTGGAAAGATAGGTCGTGGCGAGGATAGACGCGATAGGAATGACCGTCGCGACCGCGCGGACCGGCGTGAGAACCGACGTGGCAGCAGACCTGATCATGGCCGTGATGACCGTCACGCCGGAGTATCAGGCAAGCCTTTTAATCGCCGTGGCGATTCGCAGTCCGATACATCACGCGCCATACCCGAAACTGATTCGGAAAACCCGTTGGCAAAACGTCGCAACCCGCATGCCCTTAAGATGATCGTGGGTAAGCAACCATCGCTTAAGCCCATGCAGGGGCCGCTCATGCGATCACGTGGATGGAAAAAGAAAAATGACTGATAAATCTATTGCAAGTATGTGGATGGTTGTAAAATACATTCTCCGCTGAATGCCACAAAGAGCCACGACATATCAGATACTGACGAATTAATTATAATCCGCTATATATTTACTCATGAACCAACTGAATATCTTACTACTTGGCTCGGGCGGCCGCGAGTCAGCTTTGGCTTGGAAAATTACCCAAAGCCCGCGATGCAGATCTCTATGGGTGGCACCCGGTAATGCCGGTACTGCTTTATACGGCACAAATCTGGCAGATGTAAATCCTCTTGATTTCGATGCCGTAGAGCAGGCTGTAAAGTCTCATGACATAGATTTGGTGGTCGTGGGTAACGAGGATCCTTTGGTGGCCGGTATCTATGACTTTTTTGCAGCTAAGGGAATTCCGGTGGTTGGACCGTCGAAAGCTGCTGCCGCTCTTGAAGGAAGCAAGGATTTTGCCAAGGAATTTATGAACAGGCATGGGATTCCGACTGCTGCCCATCTCACAGTAACCCCTGATACAGTAGCGCAAGGTGAGGTATTCCTTGAAACTCTTAGGCCTCCTTATGTGCTCAAGGCTGATGGCCTTGCTGCCGGTAAAGGAGTGCTTATACTCCCGACTCTTCATGAAGCCCGGAAAGCGCTTTGTGAAATGTTGGCAGGTCAGTTCGGAAAGGCATCGGCCAAGGTGGTGATAGAGGAGTTCCTTGACGGTATAGAATGCTCTGTGTTCGTGCTTACCGATGGTAATGGAGGCTACCGCATCTTGCCTGTGGCTAAAGATTATAAACGGGTAGGAGAGGGTGACACGGGTCTTAATACCGGCGGCATGGGTGCTGTAAGCCCGGTGCCGTTTGCCGACGAGCATTTCATGCGTAAAGTGGAGGAGCGTATCATTCTGCCCACAATCAATGGCCTGATTGATGAGAATCTTATCTATCGCGGATTTATATTCCTTGGTCTAATCAATGTGGGTGGAGATCCAAAGGTGATAGAATACAATGTGAGAATGGGAGATCCCGAGACAGAGGTAGTCATGCCTCGCCTGGCATCTGATCTTGTTGATTTGCTTGAGGCTGTAGCCAAAGGCAATCTCGGCGATCTTCAGGCTGAGGCTGTGCCTGAGGCGGCAGCCACAGTGATTGCGGTGTCAGGTGGATATCCCGGCCACTATTCAAAGGGAAAGGAAATCACAGGGAACTTGCACCCTGACGACAGTATTGTCTTTCATGCCGGAACAATGGTGAGACCTGATTGTACAACAGTGACTTCTGGCGGTCGGGTGCTTGCCGTAACTTCGCTTGCGCCCACTTTGTCAGAAGCTCTCGAAAAGAGTTATGCCTCTTTGGACGCAATTCATTTTGATGATATGTATTTCCGTCGCGATATCGGTCGTGACGTGATGTGAGTCCGGACAGTCCGGTAATTGTCTCCTGATGAAATCAGCCCAGCTAAGCCGAAAGTTTCACAGCCGTCCTGCTGCCGTGATCATGGTCGCGATAGCGGCTCTGTATCTGGTGCTTTCGTCATATCTGGGTGTATCGTCACCACCTTATGATAATCAGGGCATAGGTCTGCTTTCTCCATCTGTTTGGCCGTTGTCATCCATGGCGTCGGCATTGCTCAACATCGGTTTTACGGTTGTGATAATGCTTATGATGAGTGTGCTTAACCGCGCCTATAATATTCTCAGGGCAATATCCTGGCTGCCAATAGGCCTTTTCGCCATTATGCAGGCAGCTGTGCCCACGCAGGTACTGTGGCTGAATTCAGGAACGCTTGTATGCCTCGTGATTGTTATAGGCCTATATATGATGTTCAGCGTATACGATTCACCTGGCAATGTGCGTACTATATTCTTGACATTTATGTTGTTGTCGCTTGGCGTGGCAGTGGAGTATTGTTTCGCATTCTTCATTCCTGTCTTTTGGGTGATAAGTTTACAGATGAGAGCTTTCACTCCGAGGTGCATTGTGGGATCCCTGTTGGGTATACTCACTGTATGGATCATTCTTTTGGGATTTGGGATAGTGGATATTTCATCATTAAGGTTGCCTGAGTTCACGAGCATTTTCGGTGAGATAGACCTTTATAAGGCGCTTTATCTTCTGTCGGTGGTTGGCATAACGGCTTTTATGCTTCTGAGTTCTATTTTAGCCAATTTCCTGAAGACTATAGCCTATAACGCACAGGCCAGAGGATATAATGGTGCGCTGACTGTCATATCGGTGGTGTGTATGGTGGCCATGACTTTCGATTACGGCAACATGTTGGCATATCTTCCGTTATTGAATTTCTCAGCTGCGTATCAGATAACACATTATTTCCTTAATCACCGCTATGACCGCCAATATATCGCCGTGTTGGCTATATGCGGAATATATATGTCAATGTATATGTGGCGACTTACATTATGAAAAAATTAAAGGTCATTGTAGACTCTCATATCCCTTATTTGGAGTCATTGGGATCGGTGGCTCAGGTAGAGGTGCTTGATCCTTCTTCAATCACACCTCAGGCTGTTGCCGACGCAGATGCGTTGATCGTGCGTACACGTACCCGCTGTGATGCAGCGTTGCTTGGCGGTTCGTCTGTAAAGTTTGTCGCCACTGCTACCATAGGTCTTGATCATATTGACCGGTCATGGTGTGCCGATGCAGGTATCAAGGTGGTCAATGCCCCCGGGTGCAATGCCCCTGCTGTGGCTCAGTATGTGTTCGCTACGGCTCTCAGGCTTATAAACCGCCCGCTCCGCAGTTATACTTTGGGTATTGTGGGAGTTGGCAATGTGGGACGTATAGTTGAAGAGTGGGCCCGGTCGATGAACATGCCTGTGATGTTATGCGATCCTCCACGGCAGGCTGCTGAAGGTGGAGATTGCTGGAGTTCTCTTGATGACATCGCTGCGAAAGCCGACATCATAACATTTCACACGCCTCTTACCAGAGGTGGTGAATGCCCCACATGGCATCTGGCCGATGATAAGTTCTTCTCATCCCTGAGGAGGGCGCCTATAATAATCAATGCTGCCAGAGGACCTGTGGCCGATACCTCGGCGTGGCTCTCGGCTATAGAGCGCGGTAAGATCAAAGGATCCGTGGTTGACTGTTGGGAAGGAGAACCTGATATAAATCCACAGCTTCTTGAAATGGCGGATATTGCTACGCCACATATCGCTGGTTATTCATCAGACGGAAAGAAGCGTGCGTCGCAGATGGTGATTGATGCCTTTACTTCCCACTTTGGGTTGCCGCATCTTGATACTGGGCTTGAGATAGCATCGGTCCCCGAAGCGGTTACACCCCGGGCTGTGATGCTTTCCTATGATCCGATGGCTGATGATGAGGCGTTGCGTGCCGAACCTCAGTCATTTGAGGCATTGCGCAACCATTATGATCTCAGGCCTGAGGTTAGACACGTGACTGAGGACTGAACATTACGGCTACAGTCGTTGTTTTAGAATATATGATTTAGATAATTTATAATTAACGATATGAGTGATTTTTTTAAGATTATAGAAGAAGACAAGCCCACACTGGTCGATTTCTTCGCCACATGGTGTGGCCCATGCAAGATGCAGTCACCTATTCTTGAGCAGGTAAAGTCAAAGGTAGGAGATAAGGCAAATATTGTTAAGGTAGATATAGATGCCAATAGTGCATTGGCTTCCAATTATCAGGTGCAGAGCGTGCCTACGCTTATACTGTTTAAGAGCGGCAAGCCTGTGTGGCGTGCGGTCGGTGTGCAGCAGGCAGCGGCCCTGGAATCCAAAATTCTTGAATTTATTACTGAATAAGGACATAAGGTCTTTTTTCTTCATCCTATAATTAGTCTGACTTTGGCCGCTTGGCGGCTGTCAGACTTTTTTTGTGTAAAAAAAGAACCGGGAATTCTCACGAACGCCGGCTCTTTCACACAAATCAACTTATGAAAAATACTTATTCCTATCTTTGGAGAGCCATTTTTTGAGTAATAACCTAAATCCCATGAGGAAAAATATGAATCATAGGGACTCTCCCATTTTTTATCTTGTCTTCTATTCCATTCTTTAAAATCTGTGGCGCGGGGCACCTGGAGGCGGACCTCCTGGCCTTCCTCCGGCCGGGGGACCATCGGGACCGCGGAAAGAGTTGCGGTCTTCCGGCATGGAGCCTTTGCCAAAAGTGTTGAACTTATAACTTACCGTGAACATCAGGTACCGGCCAAGCGAGTTTGTCGCAATGTCATCAATGTAGTTGGCGGTGACTGTCCGACGAATGTTGGATTCCTGTGCCAGGATGTCGTAGGCTTTGAGTGACAGTGTTAGATTGCGGCCGCGTAGCAATTGGTAAGATATATCTGCATTCCACATCCATCGGTTTTCATCATAGCCTTCTGAATAACCGCGTGTGGCCGAATAGTTGAGATCGGTGTTGATGATGAGGCCAAAGGGCAATGTGTATGACACGTAAGCGCTGCCGCCGTAAGTGTGAACAGTGCGGTTGCCTGTAAGCTGCACTGTGTTGTGTACATTTTGAAGTGAGTAACGCGGGCGTATCTCGAATTCAAAATTATCGGGACGGAATGCCAATCCGGGAGATATGGTGCCGTTGAAAGATTCTGACCGGTTGCGGACTCCGTTGTTGAAGCCTACAGAGTTAGCGAAATAGAGCATCAGATGGTTGTTGAATGTCCAGCGCTTGTCGCGGAATGGGAATGATATCATGTTCATGGCACGCACGTTCCACTGGCCGTTTACATTGGTGTATGTGGTTGTCTGTCCACCGGTCGAAGTATCATAGGTGGTTTTTGACACGATGGAGTTTTGCTCCATGCGGGCGTCAAGCATGAACATTATTGATCTCTGTGCTTCTTGATTGAAGTCATTGAACCTTACGCGTACATTGTGTGTGAATGTCGGGTCGAGATCGGGATTACCGGTTACAATATTCAGAGGATTGCTCATGTCGGCTACCGGTTGCAGTTGTGCCATCGTTGGCTGGCTTGACCTCCCCATGTAGTCTATGTTGAGTGATTTGGTCTTGCCCGGTTTCCAACGGTAACGCAGATATGGCGCGTAATTGAGCACATTGCGGCGCGGTATGTTGCGTAGTGAGTTGATAAGGTCGGTGCTTTGTGAACTTTGGGGTACAAATGATACTCCAACGTCAATTGACTGCTGGCGTGATACATGTTTGAATCCGGCCCGGATGTCTTGATTCATGTATGTGTTGCGGAATTTGTTGGAAAGATCATCGCTGAATATCAGGTCAGGATCAACTACAACAGGACCGTTCCATCCATCGGGATATGATACCGGATGATCGTAGACAAGTTTGTCTGCGTCGTTCCAACGGTATTGGAACCGGTATGCGACAGTGAGGAAATTGCCTTTTGAAGGATTGCCGAGAGGCTCAGTCCAACTTACTCGCGCGGATATGTTGTTGGTAAGGGTACGGTTGGTCGAGAATTGGTCATATACGTCAAGTGAGTCGTTGTATTGGTAGAATTGGTTCCACGAGTAGGTGTCACTGTGTTCCCTGACGTTGCTGTATCGGTAATTTACGAATAGCGACATTGAACGCCCGGGCTTATGTGCGAAGCGGTGATTGTAGATGAGCACACCTGAGAATTCCCATGAGTCACCATGTGATGCCGAGAGATTGCGTGAGCGTGTTATAGCTCCTGATCCGTCGGCTGCGGTTGATGTTAGTGAGGAGTCACGGCTCCATGAATTGTTGTGGTTGTAGCTGAAGCGTGGGCGGAAGTCAAGTGTGTTCAGTGAGTCAGGCTTCCATTCCACTCTGAAGTCGGCGCGGTAGTTATTGCCTATATCGCGTGCGACTTTGCCGCTTGTGGAGTAGGGGGTGGAATTCTGCAACAGATATTGACGTGATGAACGTTGGCGTGTGTCGCGGTCGCTTCGGGAATACATCACGTCGCCACCTACGCGTAGTATGTCACCGTTGCCTACATTGAAATTCAGCCCTAATGCCTGCGATGTGGTGACGCCGTTCGAGCCGCCGAACCGTCTGAAACGGGATGCGGTGCCGTCGTTGAAACTGAGATCATTGACGTTATTGATGGCGCCGATGAGTGTTATCTGATTGCCGTTCCAGAAACGGTTGACATTGAATTGGCCGCGGTATCGGTCATCGCTGCCGTATCCGCCCTCTATAGTGCCGAACCAACCGTTCTGCATCCCTTTTTTGACTGTGAGGTTGATTACGGTCTCGTCTTCTCCGTCATCTACGCCGGTTATGCGGGCAAGATCACTCTTACGGTTGACAACCTGCAGGCTTTTGACCATGTCTACTGGGATGTTACGCGAGGCTACAGTGGGGTCATCGCTGAAGAATTCTTTGCCGTCGATAAGGATCTTGGTCACAGACTGTCCGTTGGCTGTGATTGAGCCATCGGTGCCGACTTCCACGCCAGGGAGGCGCTTGAGCAGGTCCTCGACAACGGCGCTGGGTGCGGTGTGATAAGCGTCGGCGTTGTATTCTATGGTGTCTTCTTTTACAGTTATGGGGGTCTTGATGCCTATGACAGTTGTCTCTCGCAGCATTATGGCATCCTCGCTGAGCTTGATGGTGTCAAGGTTTACATTGGCTTGCACATTTATGTCACGCATCTGTGGAGTGTAGCCTATGTAGCTTACTTCAAGGATGAAACGCCCGGTTTTGATATTGGGTAATGAGAAATTACCGTTGGCGTCGGTCACCGTGCCGTTCACGACCACACTGTCGCGCGCGGCCAATAGTCTTACCGATGCGCTGATGAGTGGTTCGCTGGCAGTGTCGGTCACAATGCCTTTTATGGAGTAGGCCATTGCGACTATTGTGGCGCTGAGCGTTAATATGGTCGTGGATAATCGTTTCATGCCGCAAAGTTAAAAACCTTGTCGGGCATATGCAAGTTTTATAGACAAACGGTATGAAAATAACGACAAACACGTCGATATGTAAGCATTTGTTAAAGCCTGCATTAAACATGGTAAAAAAACAATAAATTCGTCGTAATGCCTCCGTTTTTGGCAACTTTTACCTCTCTTAAGCGTATTATTTACAAAGCAACAGCAGAAAGAAGTACAATTTGAATTAGTTTTTTCATAGGATTAGATTTTTAAGGTTTTTACGGATTGAGGCAATCGTGAGACTGCCTCTTTTCGCGTATATATAAGCGAAGAAGCCAAGTTTCACAACTTGACTTCTCCATTAAACCTTTATCTTAATCTAATACTATAAAAAACACACTTGCAAAGTTAATGATTTATATGAATCTATCATCATATGGCCAGGTATAATTAATAATTATTAACATGGCTGTGCGTAATGGTTGCTGTGTATGGTTATTGACGTATTGGTCATGAAATGGAAGCTTTTGGTCAAAAATACCGCCCTTTTCGTCAAAAATGTACTCTGGTTGGCTGTGGTTTGCAACTTTATTACTAACTTTGTAAGCGTCAAACCATTTTTTATCATGAAATTATCACGCATCCTAACATTCCTAACAATTGCTGCGGCAGCTATGCATATGTCGGCTCACACAACTGTATCGTGGAGCTCGCAAGGTAATATCATAGGCTCTGACGGCAAGCCTGCCTATGTGCAGAAATTCACAGTGACCGGAGATACCGATATTGACGGAGTCGCTTTCAATCAGTTTGCCCGTCGCATGAAAATGCTGTCGTCCGGTGACTCTTTGATAGAAATTGTTCCGGGATATTATCGCATTGACTCCCCGCGGTTCGGTCAGGGTGCTGATACGGTTGAATTATTGGTTGAGACCTACGGGGTGCTGCGCAGTATATGTTACGCTCCCGACGGCATTCATGCTGTTAAAGCCGGCAAGCCGGCATCCACTACGTTCTTCAGGTCCGATATAACCGCATCACCGCAGCAATGGGTCGCTCCCTGGGGTGAGGACGTCATGCCATATGGTGATTCCGTCTATGGTCGTAATCAGGCTCTGGCTGATGGAGAGGTTACTTTCTACAGTGTGATACCTTCGTTTAAAAGCGTGAAAATGACGAGGGAGATGCCATCGCCATTCCGTCGGATTGAATGTGTCGAGACCGATGAATTCAGTCGTGCGGGTCAGTGGCGAGCCATTGTAAGCGATGGTGTGGTAACTGTAGAGGCCTCGAAGGAGGATATGCCCCTGGCACTGCGTCGTCTTAAGGCCCTTGATTTTAAACCGGGAACAACCGTGCCCGGTGCTGTCATAGAAGATTGGCCTGATTTTCCCTACCGTGGTGTTATGATTGACATCGCCAGGAATTACCAATCCCCTGCCGAGCTTGACCGAGTGCTTGATCTGATGGCCCGCTATGGTCTTAATGTGTTGCACTTCCATTTTGCTGATGATGAGGCATGGCGTCTGGAGATCCCGGGTCTTCCTGAACTGACCGAAGTAGGTGCACGGCGTGGATATACTATGAACGAGCATGATTATATGGCTCAGATATTTGCCGGTGACGGTAACCCTGACTCTGCGGCAGGTTCGGCCAACGGATTTTTTACCCGCGCTGATTTTGTGAAAATGCTCGCCAAGGCTGACAGCCTCGGAATCATCGTAATCCCGGAAGTGGAATCCCCCGGTCATGCCCGTGCCGCCATCAAGGCAATGGAGAAGAGATTCCGTGCCACCGGAGATGATACATATTGCCTGATAGATCGGGCCGACACGTCAGTTTACACTTCGGCACAGTCATTTCATGACAATGTGATGAATCCTGTGTTACCCGGGCCTGTAAAGTTCATGACACATGTTGCCTCTGAACTGAAAAAAATGTACCTGGAGGCCGGAATATCAATGCCCGCACTGCATATCGGCGGAGATGAGGTTGCCAAAGGTGCGTGGACAGGCAGTCCGCTTGCCCGGGCTTATATGGATTCGGTGGGGATGACCAATGAGCGCCTGCTGCATCTGAAATATGTGCGAGAATTGCTTGAAGAACTTAATGCCCTTGATATTCCGGTGTCAGGATGGCAAGAAATAGCAGTGGGACATGATGATGATTACAATAGCGCCGTGCGCCCGCATGTATTCAGTGTAAACTGCTGGAGCACATTGGGTGATCAGAACTCAGTGACAGCCCAAAGCGCACGTGCAGGGTATCCCACAGTGCTTAGCAATGTCGATCATTTCTATCTTGACATGTGTTATTCTCCGCATCCTTATGAGCGAGGGTTATCGTGGGGTGGATATGTTGATGAGTTTGATGCACTGCATGGCTACCCACGCCGCCTATGTGCTGTTGATGACAGCGCGTTTACCAATGTTATAGGCGTGCAGGGGCAGCTCTTTGCCGAGACGATGCGTTCACCCCAGATGCTTGAGTCGTTCTTGCTTCCCAAAATGCTTGGACTTGCAGAACGTGCATGGAACGCCGATTCAACATATACAGATCCCGATTTCAATGCTGTGGTTAAATCACGTGAAATACCATATTGGGTCAGGGAAGGCTACACATTCCATGTTCCCCAACCCGGTATTGAGATTGAAGGCGGCTTGCTTAAGATGAATACGCAATATGATTGCGGCGAACCGGTTCTTGAGATACATTACACTACCGATGGGTCAAATCCTGACAGCTCCTCTCCTGTTTATGTGGAGCCTGTGACACTACCGGCCGGATGTACGGAGGTGCGTGCGCTGGCTACCCATCCGTCAGGTTTACAATCGGTGGTGTCGATTTTGTATGTTAAATAATTCAAAATATAGCAGATCATGAAAAAAATTTTCTCCATCGTGGTCTTGATTTTCGCCATGGCTATCTCAAATGCCAAGGCGGCAGATCACATCTCCTTCATGGGAATTCCAATGAATGGCCGACTGTCGCAGTTCTGCAATAAACTCGTGTCACAGAAAGGCCTGCGCATAGTTGAAAAAAATGATGAAACCGGGGTATATACCCTCTCGGGTCGTTTTGCAGGTTACAATAACTGCGAGTTCTATGTTTTTGACAATGACGATACAAAGCAGGTATACCGTGTGAATGTATATCTGCCGGAATGCTCGACATGGAATGCCATCAAGAATCAGTACAACAAGCTTGTACGTGACTACCGCTCGAATTCAAGTTTCCGTTTTGACGAAGCCGAGACAGAGTTCGAATCACCCTACCGCGAAGGTGACGGTGATGAGGTCGCAGCCGTAAAAGCCGGCAAGACAAATTATCATACCGACTTTTTTACCGACGGTGGTCTGTTGGTAGTGAAAATATCAACTTACATGCAGGTGCAGCTGTCGTTTATTGACGCGGAAAACTATCCGTATGATGATTCTTCTACCGGCGGATCAACCGGTGGAACATCCGGAGGCTCATCTGTCGGTGGTGTCGGCGGCACAGGCTCGGGCAGTGGATCATATTCAGGTGGACAGTCTATGGCGTTCATGGGAATACCCATGCGTGGCAATATCAGTTCATTTGCCCAGCAGCTTGTGAACCAGAAAGGATGCCGGATTGTGTCGCGCAGCGCCGAGAACCACAGTATTTCGATGCGTGGAACCTTTACAGGTAAAGATTGTGAGATATATGTATTTGGTACTCCTGTCACGGATCAGGTGTGGCGTGTGACCGTATATCTTCCCGAGCTTTCATCATGGAACGCAATAAAACGCGAATATCTCAATTACAAGGCTCAGTTCGATAACAAATACTCGCTGCGCAGTTCATATGATTTCTTCGCTGACCCCTACGACGAAGGAGACGGCAATGAGGTGGCGGCCATCAAAGACGATAAATGTCACTATTCGGCTTTCTATGACGCACCCGGCGGAAACGTGATGGTGAAAGTGTCAAAGTACATGCAGGTGCAGATAGCTTATGAAGATGATGCCAACTTGAATCTTCGCGAGAGAGAAAGCGAAGGAAACACAGGTGGCGGTGGCAACTTCAACGACATCTGACAGAAGTTACCCGATCAAGGGTGTATATAAGTAAAACAAGAAAGGTGCCTCATCAGTGGCGCCTTTCTTGTTTTACAACCATTTACTTTGTCAGGATGTTATTTCTTAAACATTAAAATCAAAACATCATGACCTATAAAATTCAAGAAATCGAAGGAATAGGTCCGGCATTCGGACTGAAACTTGAGGCAGCCGCTATTTTCACCACAGACGAACTCCTTGACCGGGCCTCTACTAAGAAAGGACGTGCACAAATTGCCGCAGAAACCGGGATTCCCGAGGCATTGATTCTAAAATGGGCAAACCATGCCGACCTGTTTCGTATAAATGGTGTGGCCGGACAGTTCGCTGAGCTTCTTGAGGCATCGGGGGTTGATACAGTCAAGGAACTCGCCCACCGGGTGGCAGTGAACCTTCACAAGAAACTTATAGAAGTGAACGATGCCAAAAATCTTACCAGAAGAGTGCCTTCTGAAAAAGAACTTCAGAAAATGATTGATCAGGCCAAAGAGCTTAAACCTGTGATGACTTATTGATACCTTATATCGGGAGTGTTGCAATAGAAACACTCCCGATTTTTTAATCAGGCAATACTGTTTTTTTGCTTTTTATACCATTCTGTCCTTTTTTTTAGTTATCTTTGCACAAAATTTCAAACCTTAAAAACCCTCCTAACCCTAAACTCAATGTCAAAGCAAAAGCAACACCGCAGCTATGCATTGCCTATCGCAATCATGTTTGCACTGTTTTTTATGATCGCTTTCGTCACAGGTTATCAAAACCCTCTTGGCGAAGTAATTAAGAAGATGACCGGCGGAAATGCCGTATTGTCGCAACTCGGCACATTGGCTAACTTCATCGCATATGCCTTCATGGGATATCCGGCAGGTAAACTTCTCGAGAAACGTGGTTATCGCGTCACCGCTCTATCTGCCGTCACTGTAGGTTTCTTTGGCGTGCTTATAACATTCATGTCCGGATTTATCGAAGGCAATACCCATGCAGTTGTAGTTTATCTTATCGGTGCTTTTGTCGCCGGTTTCTCAATGTGTATGCTCAATACCGTGGTCAACCCCATGCTGAACTCTCTCGGTAAAGACCAGAAACAAGGTAATCAGCTGGTGCAGTTCGGCGGCACATTCAACTCTTTGGGCGCCACACTGGCTCCGGTGATAGTAGGTGGCCTCATCGGTGGCACTGCCAGCACGATTGCCTCGGCTAATCCTGTGTTCTATATGGCCATGGCTATATTCGCTCTCGCATTCGTTATCATATATTTCTCAGACCTGCCTGAGTCTCCTGATCTCGGCAAGAAAAAAGATTCACGCAACGAACCCAAGATTGCCGACGCTCTCAAGTACTCCAATCTGCGTTGGGGGCTTGTGGCCATATTTTGCTATGTAGGTATTGAAGTAGGTATCGCAAATTGGACTCTTCAGTATCTCGCCGGCAGTGAGGCGGTTATAACCGGTAATCCGTTGTTGGCATCGGCTGCGATAGCCGGCACCGTCGTAGGCATGTATTGGCTGTTTATGCTTGTTGGCCGTCTGTTGGGTGGCCTTATAGGTGGTAAAGTGTCATCGCGTGCCATGCTCGTGTTTACCTCTTTATGCTCTATCGTGCTTGTGGTACTTGGCATAATCCTAAGTGAAAAAACAGTGTCTTTCGTGGGCTTTGACTCAGGGAAGATGCTTTTCAGTGCTGTTAATGTACCACTGAACGCGATACTTCTTGTGTGCTGTGGCTTCTGTACATCGGTGATGTGGGGCGCGATCTTTAACCTGTCTGTGCAGGGCCTTGGTAAGTATACGGCTATCGCATCCGGCCTGTTTATGGTTATGGTGTGCGGCGGCGGTATATTCCCGACTATCCAGGGCTTTATCGCCAATACATCGGTGCTCGGTAGTTTCTGGCTTGTTGTGGCACTCGCAGCTTATCTTCTTGTTTACGCCCTTTTCCTGTCAAAACCTGACACGAAAGAACCGCAGAATAAAGAAGAACTCGTCGAAGACGGTCAGGTGGCTGAACTTTGACACAACTTTTGGCATTATTATAAGTGGTGTATCGTCGGGGATGCCGGCGGCGCCACTTATACACATTAATTATATATGGACATCAAAGTAATGAAGCGCGCGGCCGACAATATCCGCATCTTGGCCGCAGCCGCAGTAGAGAATGCCCGTTCGGGTCACCCCGGCGGTGCTATGGGCGGAGCCGACTTCGTCAACGTGCTTTATTCGCAATACCTTGTCACCGACCCTGATGACCCTACATGGTTTGCCCGTGACCGGTTCTTCCTTGATCCCGGCCATATGTCTCCCATGCTTTATGCTGTGCTTGCACTTACCGGAAAGTTCTCTATTGATGAACTTCGTCAGTTCCGCCAATGGGGATCGGTTACCCCCGGTCACCCAGAGGTAGATCCGCGCAGAGGAATAGAGAATACAAGCGGTCCGCTTGGTCAAGGACATACCATGGCTGTCGGTTGTGCTATTGCCGAACGGTTTCTCGCCGCACGTTTCGGCGAGACTATCGCCCACAAGACATATGCTTTCATATCTGATGGCGGCATCCAGGAAGAAATCTCGCAGGGGGCCGGTCGTATAGCCGGATACCTGGGGCTCAGCAATCTCATCATGTTCTATGACTGCAACGGCGTACAGTTGTCAACCGATGTATCGGCAGTTGATGAGGAAGACTATGCGGCCAAATATCATGCATGGGGGTGGAATGTGATTGAGGTGAACGGTAATGATGCTGAAGAACTTGATGCAGCTCTGCGACGTGCTCATAAAGAAGCCAAGCGCCCCACTCTTATCCTCGGCCGCACCATTATGGGTAAAGGATGTGTCAAAGCCGACGGCGAGAACTTTGAGGGGCAATGCTCCACACATGGGCAGCCATTGAGCAAGAGCGGAGCCGACTTTGGAGCCACCGTGGCCAATCTCGGCGGTAACCCGGCCGATCCGTGGGCTATATTCGATGAGGCGCGTGAGCTTTATGAATCCCGCAATGAGCAGTTGCGCCACATCGTTGCCGAGCGCCGGGCTGCACATGCACGCTGGGCTGCCGAACATCCCGATGACGCCCGGTTACTTGAGAGCTACATTGCAGGAGATATTCCGGCTATTGACCTTAAGGCAATCGCGCACAAGCCTGGAATTGCGACTCGCACTGCTTCCGCTGACGTACTTGCTTATCTTGCCCGCAATATAGGTAATATGATAGTGTCATCGGCCGACCTCGCCAACAGTGACAAGACCGACGCATTCCTTAAAAATACAGGAGCTTTCACTCCCGGAGATTTCTCGGGCGCATTCCTTCATGCAGGTGTGAGTGAACTTACAATGGCCGCTATTTGCAACGGCATCGTGTTGCATGGAGGCATGATAGCTGCGTGCGGTACATTCTTCGTTTTCTCAGATTATATGAAACCTGCAGTTCGCATGGCCGCGCTGATGGAACTTCCGGTAAAGTATATCTGGACTCACGACTCTTTCCGGGTAGGAGAAGACGGTCCGACACATGAGCCCATTGAGCAGGAAGCACAGATACGTCTTCTTGAAGAAGTCCGCAATTTCAGTGGTCGTCCGTCGATTCTCGCCCTGCGCCCGGCTGACGCAGCTGAGACTTCAGTCTGCTGGGATATGGCCATGCACAATGATGTCACCCCCACAGCCTTGATCCTTTCGCGACAGGACCTGAAAGATTTGCCATCAGCCGGCGGTGACCGTCTTGCCGATGCAGCCGGTGCCCGTCGTGGTGGTTATGTGGTGACAGGTGCCGATTCCGACCCTGACGTGGTGCTCGTCGCCAATGGCTCCGAAGTGTCGCTGCTGTGCGAGGTGTCAGACATGTTGGCAGCTTCGGGGATTAATGCCCGTGTAGTCTCTATGCCCTCGATCGGTCTTTTCAATGAGCAGGCTGCAAGCTACCGCGAGCAGGTGTTACCCGCCGGCGTGGTACAATTTGGCCTTACGGCAGGGTTACCGTCAACACTCAAGGCGATACGGGGCTTCGATGGTGCGGTTTTCGGCATGAGCCGCTTTGGAGCTTCAGCACCTTATGCTGTGCTTGATGAGAAGTTTGGGTTTACACCCCGGAATATATTCGAGCACGTAATGGCACAACTAAAAAACAGGGGTTAAGACCCTCAAATGTTAAAAAACGGGTTGATTTTAGAGAAAATGAACATTTGACTCAACAATTTTTCACCTTTTTTAGTTCTAATGTCATAAAATGTTCGTAACTTAGCGCCCGAAAACGCAGAAAACAGAAAAAAACAATAATTATTAATCATTCAATCATAACAAACTCAATTTCCTATGAAGAAGATTACTCTACTCGCAGCTGCATGTGCTCTTTTCGTAGCACCTGTGATGACTGCCCAGGAAACACAGTACGTTGAAGATGAAACTCAGGGTTATGTAATGAACTCGTTCAAGGACAACTGGTTCATTCAGGCTCAGGGTGGCGTCAACGTAAACTTCTCTCGTCACGATGCTGTTCGCGCTCTTAAAGATCGCTTCGCTCCTAACGCTTCACTGTACATCGGTAAGTGGTTCACTCCCGTTTTCGGAGGCCGTATCGGTGTTGATTATCTCGATCTCAAAGGCATGGGTACTCAGGGTGCCGACGGTGCTCTCTACGATGAACACATGACCTCAGGCTACTACAAGACCCATCAGATGGCCATCGGTCCTACATTCGACCTCATGGTTAACCTCACAAACCTCTTCTGCGGTTACCACCCCGGCCGTGTTTACGGTTTCACACTCTATGGCGGTGCCGGTGTATACTGCATGCTTGAACGTACAACCAAGGCCGACGGTTCACGCGGCTGGCACAACGCTGACAAGGTCCTCACCTTCCGTGCCGGTATCATCAATACTTTCAACATCACCAAGCACTTCGCTCTCCAGCTCGACCTCCGCGCTTCTGCTTACGATGGAACTATTGACCACATGCCCCAGGGCGGTAGCAACCGCACATATCTCGACGTGCAGGCTTACCTCGGCTTCACCTACAACTTCGGTAAGTCAGAATGGAGCCATCCCGTTGTTCCCGTATGTCCTCCCGCTCAGAACTGCGACGCTGTTGTTGCCCGTCTCGCTACTGCTGATCACAAGGTTGCAGAACTCGAGAACTCGCTCCGCGAATGTCTCAACCGCCCCGCTGTTGTTGAAACTATCGAGGAAAAAGCTCCTCTCGCTACTATCTACTATCCCATCAACGTTTACCGTCTGACCCGCGAAGACAACAACGTGCTCGGTGCCATCGCTGACGTAATGAAAGCTAACCCCAACACCAAGTATGTCCTCACCGGCTGGGCCGATAACTACACCGGTACTCCCGAATACAACGAAACTCTCCGTCACAACCGTGTAAACGGTGTTTACGACCGTCTCGTGAAACTCGGCGTTCCCGAATCGCAGCTCACCGCCACCATCAACAATGGTAGCCTCTGCAACCTCGGCAGCGACAAGTACGTAGCCCTCGACCGTGCCGTGACTATCGACGAAGCTGAATAATCCCTCGATCATAGAAAACTAAAGCCCGCCGCGCTTAATCGCCGGCGGGCTTTAATTATATTGAGCGGTTATTGGCCTGAACAGGCTATAACACCTGCGTGGTTCCCCAGTTGCCGCGGTCAAGGTTACGGTAACGGATTGCTTCGTAAATGTGACGCGTGCCTATCTCAGCTGAGTCGTCAAGGTCGGCGATGGTGCGTGATACTTTAAGAATACGGTCATAGGCACGGGCGCTCATGTCATACTTGTGCATGGCTGTGCGTAATATCTCGTTACATTTGTCATCAAGGTGACACCAACGGCTGATAAGGCGCGAATTCATCATGGCGTTGGTATGCACATGCGGCTCTGCCGCAAAACGTTCTTCCTGTATTTTTCGTGCGGCAATCACCCGCTCGCGTATCTGTGCACTACTTTCGCCGGTAGGCGCTTCTGACAGTTTTTCAAACGGTACAGGCTGTATCTCAACCTGTATATCAATACGGTCAAGTAACGGACCTGACAATCGACCAAGATACTTTGAGACGGCTCCTGGCATGCAGGTACATTCCTTGGTAGGGTGATTATAGTAGCCGCACGGGCAGGGATTCATTGATGCCACAAGCATGAACCCGGCCGGATAATCTACAGAATAACGCGCGCGTGATATGGTTATACTGCGGTCTTCAAGCGGTTGTCTGAGAACCTCAAGCACCGACCGTGGAAATTCAGGGAACTCGTCCATGAATAGAATGCCGTTGTGGGCGAGGGAAATTTCGCCCGGTGAGGGGTTTGTACCTCCTCCGACGATTGCAACCGGCGAGATTGTGTGATGGGGTGATCTGAAAGGGCGTCGGGTCATCAGTTTTGAGCCTCCCTTTAGTTTGCCGGCCACGGAATGGATTTTCGTGGTTTCCAGAGCCTCGTGGAGAGATAGAGGTGGCATGATAGATGGCAGGCGTTTGGAGAGCATTGACTTGCCTGATCCGGGAGGCCCTACGAGCAATATGTTGTGACCGCCTGCGCATGCGACTTCGAATGCCCGTTTCACCTCTTCTTGACCTTTTACTTCATTGAAGTCAAAATCAAAGTCATATTGTGCTGCTGCAAACTCTGCCCTGGTGTCAAAATATACAGGCTGTGGGTGTGACTGACCTGTGAGAAATTCCACGACCTCACGTAAATTCCTGAATCCATATACCTCGAGGTTGTTTACAACAGCGGCCTCCGTAGCGTTGGCTTCGGGTACGATGAATCCTTTGAAACCTTGCTTACGGGCCTCTATAGCCATCGGGAGAACGCCACCGACGGGGCGCAGCGAGCCATCGAGAGACAGTTCTCCCATTATCATGTAACGGTCGAGTGCAGGAGCTTGAATAAGTTCCGCACCAACCATAAGTCCTATGGCTATAGGCAAGTCATAGGCCGCGCCCTCTTTCTTAACGTCGGCGGGAGCCATGTTGACCACTACGCTGTTGCGTGGTAAAGTAAACCCTGATTGGGCGATGGCTGACAATACGCGCTCATGGCTTTCGCGGACAGCCGTATCGGGCAATCCAACGATACAGAATTGCAGGCCTCGGTTAACAGAGACCTCAACGGTCACCACTATGGCGTCAATGCCGCACACAGCGGCGCTGTAAGTCTTTACAAGCATAATAAGTGCAGGGTTTTCAGTTACTTTGGCAAAAATACAAAAAATATCACAACCGTGCAAAGTCCAAGCCGGATACACCAAAAAATCCCGCTTCATAACCAATAGAAGCGGGATTGCGGTTTATGTGTGTGGTGAGTGTTATAGACGGCTCGTGCGGTTTAACAGGACTGCGTCAAGTGCCACAATAGCAGCCATGGCCCTTACGACGGGAACGGCCCGTGGAACTATGCAGGCATCGTGGCGCCCGCGTGGTTCTATGATGACGGGTTTCCCGTCGGAATCTATGCCGAGCATTTCTCGCATAAGGGTAGCTACCGGTTTGAACGCTACCCTGAAGTTCACAGCGCGACCGTTGGTTATTCCTCCCTGGATACCTCCTGAGTGGTTGGTGACTGTGGATATGCGCCCGTCGGATAGCAGTGTGAACGGGTCATTCATCTCGCTGCCGAGCCGGCAAACTCCTTCAAATCCCATGCCATAGTCAAATCCTTTGGCTGCGTTGATACTCATCATGGCTGCAGCGAGCTTTGCTTGAAATTTATCATAAATAGGATCGCCAAGGCCAATTGGCAGGCCGTAAATTATACCTCCCACTATACCTCCTATTGAGTCACCCGCCTCAAGTACATGTTTTACCAAACGTGCCATCTCTTCGTCTGTTGCAGCGTCGGGACAACGCATCGGGCGCCCGTAGACACTTTCCATGTCACCGTCAAAATTATTATTGCTGAAAATAACATTTCCGATGCGGTATGTATATGCAGCTACGTGGATGCCCATTGTCGACAACGCCTGCATGGCCATCGCTCCGGCGGCCACGCGTAGTGAAGTCTCCCGGGCGGAGGCTCGCCCTCCCCCGCGATGATCGCGCACACCATATTTCTCTTGGTAGGTGAAATCAGCGTGCGACGGTCGGTATATATCCTGCAAGTGGTTGTAATCTTCAGGGCGGGCATCAAGGTTCGGAATCATGAATGCTATCGGTGTGCCGGTTGTTACTCCATTGTATACTCCTGACAATATGTTGATTTCGTCGGGTTCATTACGCCGGCTTGAGAGTTCATTGCGCCCCGGGCTCCGCATTGCCAACTCGCGGTTTATATCGTCAATGTCGATATGTACGCCGGCAGGCATGCCGTCTATTATGCCGGTCATAGCCTTGCCATGGCTTTCTCCGGCCGTGGTGAGCCTGAAAATATTACCTATGCTATTCATTCTTCTTTAATTAGATCGGCAACTGTGGCGTTGCAATATTCCATCAGGTCGGTCGGGTTGATTCTTAGTTGTAGTCCGCGCACGCCGGCACTCACGTATATAAATGGGTGGGACCGGGCTGTAGTATGAAAAAAAGTAGGAAATGGCTTTTTCATTCCTATCGGTGAACATCCGCCGCGTATATACCCGGTCAATGGCAGTAGTTCCTTCATTGGAATCATCTCAACTTTTTTTGCTCCGGCAGCTTTGGCTGCTTTCTTAAGATCGACTTCCTTGTCGCCTGGTATCACACACACCAGATAATTGTGTGCCCCGGCAGATAGCACAAGTGTCTTGAATACCGTGGCAATATCCTCACCCAATTCGGCGGCTACGTGTGTAGCCGCCAGGTCATGTTCATCAACTTGGTATGGGATGAGAGAGTAGGCGATTCTGGCACGGTCGAGAAGTCGTGCCGCATTTGTTTTGTTGACTTTTTCCATAGATCGGTTGATTTTCAGACACCCATCAGATCGCGGTATATGTCAAGGGCATTCTTGACCTGATCGGGCGTAATGGCGACATCAGTGCGCGTTTTACCCACATCTTCAAGCAGTGTGAAGTTCAGGGTTAAGGCGTCAGTATTCTTCTTGTCGCATGCCATGAAGTCGAGTAACATGGGATAATCGTCGCATGTGAAGTCGAAAGCGTTGTAATTCTTACGTATATATGCTGCGAATGTATGTAAGGTTTCGCTTGGGAATCCTAACATCAGGTGACTTAGTATAAGAGATACCACACACCCCTGGGCCACCGCGAATCCGTGAGGCAGGGGTGATTGGCGCTTCAAGGCCAGCGACTCGAAAGCATGCCCGGTGGTGTGCCCTAAATTCAGAGCTTTGCGTATACCGGTATCTCGGAAATCGGTGTCAACTATGCGCTTCTTTACTTCAACGTTCTCCTGAAGCAGGGTGAGAAGCTTATCAGGATCAAATATCGGGTAGACTACACTGTAGTTGAGCAGACGCCCGAGCATTTCCTTGCTGTCGAGCAGGGCGTGTTTGAGCATTTCAGCATAGCCTGACAGTAATTCCTGTTGGGTCAATGTTACAAAGAAAGCCGTTGATATGATAGACGCTTCAGGTTCTGTGAAAGTTCCTATCTGATTCTTTGCGCCATTGAAATTTATGCCGTTTTTGCCACCTACTGATGCATCCACCGCCCCGAGCAGGGTCGTGGGCAGATTGATGAAGCGCATGCCGCGTTTGAAAGTCGAAGCGGCGAAGCCGCCTATATCCGTCACAACTCCCCCGCCTACGTTGATAATGACACTGTTGCGGGTCGCACCGGCATCGGCAAGTGCTTTCCACACGTTTTGGGCGGCGTCAAGATCCTTGAAGCACTCGCCTGATTTTATTTTTATCACATGTGCGCCTTGCACGACCTGTGACTGCTCCTGCAGTACGGGCAAGACAAATTGGGCTGTGTTAACATCTACAATCACATACACAGGCGGATTTCCGAGGTCGGCGATAAGGGTATCTACGGCCTCTCCTACAAGGTTGGTGAATATAAGCTTCTGTTCCATAGGATAATCAAGATTAGATTTAATAAAACGACCATTATAGCCCTGTTCAACGGGCAATAGCCTCTATCTTATCTAACAAATCAGGAAGCATTTTGGCACAGTCGGCCATTGAATTATATACTATTTGTGATCCTGCCTGCGCAAGATCATCTGTTGCGAGAGGTCCGGTTACGACGCCCACAGTGAGAATGCCTGCGGCGTTGGCGCTGCGGGTGCCTAACGGGGCATTGTCAATCGCAACAGCCTCACGGGCTGTGATGCCGGCCAGTTCGAGCCCTCGCAGATACGGGTCGGGAAACGGCTTGCCGCGGCTCACCGACGCCGATGTTACCCGCATATCGGTTGGGAAAGCTCCCGGGAAGTCGCTCTCAAGACGGTTAAGCAGCGAGTTTTGTCCTGAACCGGTTACCAACACTGTGATTATGCCGCGTGCGTGGAATGCATCAACCATCTCCCGTGCACCGGGGATGGGCTTTACCGGCGGCATTTCAGTGAAGTATTTTGCCTTGATTGCGTAGAATTCTTTCATTTCAATGTCTGTGGCAGGGCGGTTCAGTGAGCGGCGCACCATTTTGTCAATGATTGCTGCTCCTGTCATGCCTTCGTATAGGAAGAATTCTTCCTCGCGGGCCTCAAGTCCTTTCTCTCTCATAAGTCTCATCCACGCTTTTGCATGGTTTGGCATGGAATTGTAGAGTGTGCCGTCCATGTCGATGAGAGCGGCTTTGATAATTCGTTGATGTGTCATTTTTCTTTGTTTACGATGGCTTCGGTTGTAGGCGTTTTTGTAGATGCCTTGGGGCCGGGGCGTGATGGCTTCTGCGGGTCGGAGGGAGGGATGGAAGGAGCGGGTATCAATCCTTCACGGATGAAGACTGCTGAATCGGCAGCTGATATAGTGTCGGCATTGAGATCAATATGTGATGCTTCAGGGATTGAATCAATACGCAACCTGCTGAATCGGGAGCGTGTCACGCCGCGCCGGAATATGTTCTCAATCTCTCGCAGCAGGTTGACACGTGTAGTATCCACAATGGCAATGTTGACAGGCAGGTTTTCTTTAAGCCTGGCTTTGCCAAGACGTATCTTGTATTTATCCGGATTCCCCGATATATTGATGCCGAATTTAAAAGGCAGAGGAGATTTGAGCACGGCTATGTGGTAGTTGAAGTTCATGGAGAGATCATTGTAGCCTTGCACGCCAAGTTTGTATCGGTCGATGTCGAAGATGAATGGATACATGAGGAGACGGTTATCGTCAACGGTCATCTGCACATCAAGATGATTGATTATGTTGTGAGTCTTATCTTTGAAAAGCAGCCATTTGCCAATGGTGCGGTATGTATCCGGGTCGATTAGTTCAAGTGAATCGCCTTCAAGATGAATAGCGGCTGACAGCGAAGGCAGCACAAAGTCCATGCGGCGGTCAATATCGCATGTAGCTGCTATGTTTGCATTTATTATTCCACTGAAGTCGTGCATCAGAGGCATCACGGAGTCGAGCGCGGGTACCATCTCCATGAATCGTGCGATATTGAAATTGTTCACGTCAAGACCGAATCCGAAATGCAGGTCATCGGCGCGGGCTCCGGCATACAGCGCCGATAGATTCACCCGTCCGGCTTCGCTTGTGGCTGTCAGGTGATGTAGATTCAATGCTCCACCATAGGCAAGAAGCTGGCCGCCGAAGTCATGGAAAAGCATGTCGGAATAGCGCACATTGGCGGCTTTCATATCAAAGCGCAGGTCAATGTTGGTGGGTATAAGCAGCGGGGCTACCGAATCTGGCGCGTTAGCCACCATGCGCCCGAGTTCTCTCTCGAGCAATGAGTCTGCTTCTTCCTCGTGTTCTTCAAGCTCGGCAAGGTCAATGTGATGGTGTGTTGAGTCAGCCTTGACGCTACCGGTCAGGGCTGCTCCCTTGAACGCAGTGCCTGCAAGTTCGTTTACGTCAATGGTATCTGATACGACATAGAAATTGATACGTATCGGATGTGAGAATCCGGGCGCGGTGAATCCACGGCGCATGTTTGACAAACAACCGCTGATCAGGAAGTCGCTTGAACCGGCTTTGTATTGTACATTGGTAAGCACCACGGAATCTGTATTGAACGTCGCGTTAAAGTTGCGCACCCGGTTTCTGACAGGAAAAGAAGTGGTGAAAAGTCCGGCTCGACGGGACGTGATTGACCCACGTATATCCCAATCGAGAAGAATGCGTTTTACGCCGTCGGCAGTCCCCCAGTAGATTATCTCACTGGCCGAGTCGGTGTACATCGGGTGCACACGCGGGCGGTGCCGTGGATTCGGGCGGTGTAGACGCATGGCGCGGGCGAAAACAGAATCGCGGGGAAGGTCGGGATAAGCACGTGTCAGGGAATCGATCGATCTTCGTATCCGCCGGTGTCCGGGCGGAACCGGTAACTTGTGTGCTGTTACGTGTAGCTCTGAGCCGTTGAGCATCATTCTGGCTGTGGGCGAGCCGAAAGACATAGCTCTGACCGCCAGGTCAAGATTGAACTGAGGCACGCGAGCCTTGTGTTTGTAGCGGCGCATACTTACTTTTCCGTCAACTTCGCGTATCCTTATGGTAGTGCTGTGTCCAAGAAGGGCTACATTAAGGCGCTCTAACTGCAATCCGCCACCTATAGGATTGATGATTGTGGTATCTGCACTTCTGCGGCGGTTGAGGGTGCCAACTCCAAGTTTAAGGCCTGTGAGAGTTATGTCAGCATCTCCGGTGATCACCTCGGTTGAGTCAACGGTAAGAACGGCTGTGAGCAGACTGTCAGCTATGACGGCTCCATTTCCGCCGGTTCCGAATTTGAAGCAGGCATTGTTGGCGAATATCATGGTGCCTGTGTCAGGTGTAAGGAAATAGAGTTTTCCGGCGTCAATATCGCCGTTAATATTTATCTTGTGAAAATTGTCGGGACTTAGCATTGATGTGGCGAGAGAGAAATCAATGTCGGCCGTCACGTGGCCGCTCACGGCTCCCGGTATCAGTGCCATGAGCCTGGCCGGAAGCTTGTTGAGCATGGTATGGCCTTTAATGCAACCGTTTATGAGAGGGTCGTGCCGCACACGCGATGCTTTAATGTTTATAAGTAATTCGGTGGCGGGTCCCATAACTATAAGGTCCTTGATGTTGAATATGGCGGAGTCAAGATTGTTGCCATTCAAGGTGGCTTGCACCACGCCTCCCACTCTGCGGAAGCTTGCCGGCCCTATTTTCAAGGCACCTTCGCTCAGTCGCAGTTCCATAACGGCATGCGGGATTGAATCAGTGGTTATATTGAACGGAGCGGTACTACGGGCTGTGAAACTCAGAGCCATGTCGGTAGAGAATTTGCCGGGCACTACGTCATAAACTCGCCTGATTGAGTCCGGTATTATTGAAAGTATACGCTCTATGCCCATCTCACCGAGCGACAGGTCAAAATCCCGAACCACAATGTCATGCCCGAAATCGACGTGTGCATTAACGGTTGCCTCGAGAAAGTCGGCTGTCATCTTGAAGTTGTCAAGTGATAACTCGGTAGGGCTTTCCGAGTCCCATCCCACGCCGCCGTCGAGTCCGAAATTAACGTTGTCAAGATTATATACACCAAGTGCCGGAGAGTCAACGTCACCGCCCATTTCAACCGAATATACAGGTTTGCCGTCGCTATTGATTGCAAGAGTGTTCAATGCGATGGTTACGTGGGTACCTGTGGATAAATTGGTGAATTTAAGCGGTCGGGGCTTAAGCAACATGAACCGGTTGATGGAGAACGATGGTAACACGGTAGGTCCGCTTGATGTAATGGTGTCGGAAGTTGTTTTGAATATCAGGTAGTTGCTGTGCTGCTCATCTACCGTAAACAGGTTGACACCAGGCTCTGTGAAGATTACGTCGCGCAGGTCTATCCTGTTGCCAAGTAATGCGACTATATTTATACTGCCCTCAAAGCGAGTGAGCGTGAGCAATGTGTCGGCACTGATAGGTATTCGTTTATCACCGTCATCCCTTAGTCGACGCATTGGAGTCGAAATTACGGTGAGCGAGTCGACCTGCAGGCTCACGAACGGAGCTTTCCCAAGCAGAGATAATTCCACGCGCCCGATTGACACATCTGCATCCAACATAGAGTTAGCTGCTTTTTCTACCAAAGGTGTGAGTTGTTGTGGACTGAGCAGACGTGCGGCGCATATCACGACAGCGGCCACTGTAAGCACGGCGGTCATTAGTGTCCAGACTGCAATTTTTATTATGCGGCGCCAAATTGGCGTGGAGGTATGTTTCATATGTGTTGAGTTGTCGCAGGGCGGGTAGTAATGTGGAAGCAGCTTTGTTTGTATTCGAATTTTACAAAACATCGCCCTTTGGCCCGCATGTCATCGAGGACTTCCGCAAGAAGGTTCTTGAGGTCTTCGAAGGTGCGGGATGGCCCTTCTGCGCTGTCATATATGAATTTTGAATAACTGATGTCGAATGTGGTGCCGAAATTGTGGGTTGAAACTTCGGTGGCGTTGCGGTTGACGCGTCTCAACCGTTTTACGGTTGCGGGAGTCCGCAGCACACTTGTTACTTTTATGCGGTAGTTCCCGCCTCCGCGCGCCACAAGAGAGTCGTTGAACGCGCTGCCGATGTCATGCAGCAGTTGTGCGGCCTCCGGTACCAGATAGGGATAAGAATGTGTAAGCTCGTCAAGGAAATATTCAGGACATGAAGATATCCTTACCAATGGTCGTGACAGATTTATTATGTCGGCATCGGTTTTTATAGGATTTATACCAAGAGCTGTGGCCGCTTCGAGGTGTATATGGTTGCTGTCGTTGAACACTTTGCGTAGTGGGCCGAGATGTTTCACTTTGAAACGTATGCAGCCCGCATCAGGAGCCTCGGGAAGGTGGGCATCGAATGGATTTATGTCGTTCCCTATGGCGAGAATGCTTTCGAGGGAAACTGCGTGCGGAGGTTCTGCTTGCTCGTCATCACCGGTTGAGCAAGCATAGAAAAGGCCGGTACCAAGCAATAGAATCAGTGTTTTATATAATAAATTGGACATTACGGGGCTTTTTCGCTAATAACTGACAAAGATAATCACTTTTTATCGAAATTCGGCCTCGGATTTTAACTTTTTAAGAAAATAAAATAAGATAAGAGGTCTGTAAATTGATTAGTCCCTGACTTCACCCGCTATGAAAAATGTAAAAAATAGCCCCGCCATGTGTGATGACGAGGCCATATGCTATTTCATATACGTTTACTTCGACTGGTTGAATAACCACTCTCTTACGGTCACAATCTTGTAGGCGTAGTCGAAAGAATACATGTGTTCGCTTCCATTGCCGTCGGGCGGCAGTACTGTCTTTGGCTCGAATTCAAAAATGTTGACAGGCGCTCCTTTACTGAGCATTACAGCGGCGAGTTCACTTTGGCGAGCTGACGGTAGTTGCGCGTCCCACGAGGCGAAGGTGTATTGCACACCTTCCTTGCGGCAGGCTTCCTGAATCGGTTCGAGGTCGGCATAGGCGCGTCCTTCCTCGCCGGCTATGAAGAATACAAATTTGTGTTTTACAAGTTGGTCGAATGTCGCGGTGTCCCAATGGCAGTCAACAAATATGGAGGCGGCGAATGTGTCAGGGTAGGCCACGTTGTAGTACATTGAGATCATGCCGCCCATAGACTGTCCTGTAGCGTATATACGGTTGGAATCTACAGCATGGTTCTTTGCTACATTGTCGAGCAGTCTTATGGCTACATCAACCTCGGGCGTGTGCTCATATGCATCATTTACGGCAACACCGT
Organism: Odoribacter sp.; assembly: GCA_023663145.1. Taxonomy (GTDB): domain Bacteria; phylum Bacteroidota; class Bacteroidia; order Bacteroidales; family Muribaculaceae; genus CAG-873. The sequence goes on along the minus strand of JAMPHZ010000003.1, from coordinate 44,990 downwards.
CGAATTGTGGAACGAGCACGTAACAGGGATGGTCAGCTTGCCATTGATCTGTGGCCCATACCAACGCTCCATAACCCTGGGTAAGCGGAAGAGTTACGTCGCGACCGGGAGTGGAGGCGTCGGCGATAAACATCACGAGTGGATACTTAGCGCCTTTCTTTGCATTGGCTGGAGAGTAAAGATTATACTTCATTGTTGTTCCTGTGACAGAATCTTTGAATTCAAACTGCTTGAATTTGGGAACAACATCCTTGATCATCGCCTGTAGGGTTGAGTCAGATGATTTGTCAAGGCCGCCACCGCCCGGCTTCCCCAATTGAGGCCCGCCGGGATGCGGAGCATCAGCGGTAGCTGAGCGTGTTTCTGTCCCTGTTTCCTGTTTCTTGCCGCAGGAACCTAACGAAGGCATTATAACTGCCAGTGCAGCTATCATGAGAGTCTTGAAAGCATTGTATCTCATAAATTTTAATCTTTTGATAATAGGAAATAAACAGTGCAATATGCAACATATTATTATAATGCCCGATGGGGTGTAATTGTTCGTCATTCGGTTTGGCGGACCTGTATCCGGAGCAATTTACGAATCGTGCGCCATTTCGGAAAAATAACTCCTGGTCTAACCGGGCCGTAACCTATCACAATCACAAGCAACGACACTATAGCTGCTATGAGTAGCCACCCATATATCTCTTTCATTGATACAATCAGAGCATGAACCTGTACCATCCCGTAGGCTTGATCCAAAGGCATTATGGTAGACGTGTCGGTGAATGCCGCGCCCAATAATGAGGCATTCCTGGCCATCGTATGACTGAGGGCCTCACCAATGATAGCCGGACCCAGAGAGGCTCCCATTACGGCGCCGGTGAATCCGTTGATAGTGAGTGCTTGCGGAAATACAAAAAAGTGCATGCCACCCTGAAGTATCGAGGTGAGGAATACAATCGATATGATGACGGATGCAGCTCCGCGTAGGAACAGTGGTGCGAAAAGGGCTTCTTTTTCCACTTCATAGTCAATAAGAAAGTAGAAGTAAGCCAAGTATCCCGCAGCCAAAGCGAATCCGATAGCTGTCATGGTCCGGTATCGCCATCGTCTAAGGGCAAACGTGAGATATGTGAAAAGCACGCCAGTGAGAATGCCGGCAAGTACATAGATATTGAGGTCAATGAGATTTGTCTCATCAAATCCCAGCACAGTGGCTGCATAACTGTGTTCAAAAACATGCTCGGTGCCAAGTAGCGTGAAGAATACCAGATAGATGAATGTCGCACGTATGACGTTATAATTGGTAAGTGCAGTGAAAGATATGTAAGGGTGGTGCAGAAATGTCGCGCGCCACAGATTCACTACCACACATGCCATGCCAATGCCGGTGGCGACTCGTATCTCGGAGGCATCCCACCAATCGTAGAAGTTGCCGTATATGCAGATAAATGTAAAACAAAGCATAAATATCGACCAAAGCAGAGCACCAAGCCAATCAATACCCAGCAGAGGAATTTGCATCGGTCCTTTTACTGGTTTGACGAAGATGATCACTAAAACCATCATGAATGCGAGAAGGCCTGTCATAATCCAATGCATGTACTCCCATTGGCTGAAAAATGTGGTGTAAACCGTGAATATGCCGCTTAGTTGGATTACTCCGTCGACTACAAGATATACGTAGCAGAAGAATATAGACATGTCACGTACCGGGGTTAGCCACAGCTGAATGGTAGAGTTACATACAAATGTAGCCCACATTCTGAACCATCCGGCCAGGAAACATGTGACGATCAGTAGGGGGACAGACGTGGTGTGGGCACACACGAAATTGGCGGTTATCAATACCGCGCCACATATCAGAAGCCCTACACGGTTTGAGAATCTGAACTTTAGGCGGAACATAACTGCGAAATTAATAGCCATGCCTACCAATGACGCGTATCCGGCCATCAGAATGTCCTGATGCATAAGTCCTGTGGTTCCTACCATGTCGGATGCAGCGGCAAGATAGACACCTCCCGAAAACTGTACTATAAGCACGAAAAATATGAACAGCCACGGTTTAAGCCGCCTTGGCACATAATCAGGTACATCAGGGATGTCAAACGGCCCCCTGGGGCCATGCCAGTCACTCATATCAATATTTTATCTCGCATTCTACATTTAATCCCGCGCGGAGTCTGTCCATGTCGGCGTAATTGTTGTCTTCCGTGAATACAATGCGTACTGGCACACGTTGGCGCACCTTTACAAAGTTCCCGGCGGAATTATCCTGTGGAAGCACTGACAGACGCGCTCCTGTGGCATTTGACAGGGACTCAACCGTGCCGTGAAAAGTGACACCGGGAATGGCGTCGACTTTTATGTCTACCAAGGCGCCCTGGGCTATGTGGGGTAGTTGTGTTTCTTTGTAATTGGCTATCACCCATATATCGCTTGAGTCAACGATGTCAAGTAAGGCCTGTCCGGGTTGTACCAACTGTCCCACCTGGATGTCCTTTCTTGAGGTGTACCCGTCACAGGGAGCGGTTATTATGGTATATGACAGGTTGAGTTCGGCTGTCTCTATCATTGCTGCGGCCAGGTCGAGGGCTGCGTCATTTTGTGCGATATGCCCACGGATCTCGGTGACCATAGTGTTTGATGCCGAACGTTGCCGCGATAACATCTCGTACCGCGCTTTCCTGGCCAGATAGTCAGTGTTGACCGCATCATATTGCTGCCGGGTTACGGCATCCTTCTCAAGCAGGCTTTCATATCTTGCAAGCTCAATAGCTGCATGCTCCATCAACACCTTGGCTTCGGCGATAGAAGCGTCGCTCACGGCGACATTAGCGGTGGCTACATCCACGCTGTGCGCTGTCACACCTCGCGATGCCAGTGCATTCTGATAGTCGGCACGGGCCTGGGCAAGGCGCAAGCGCATATCAGCGTCATCTATGATTACCAAGGTATCTCCTGCTTTTACCGGTTGGAATTCATTGAAGCGGACTGCCTTTATGTAGCCTTGCACGCGACTGTGTACCGGGACTACCTGCTGTTGAACCTGGGCGTTGTCGGTGAATTCAATGTTGCCGAAATGTATGAATTTTAGGCAGATCCATGCTACGGCAGCAGCTATTACAGCGGCTGACAGTACGTATGATATTATTTTTTTTGTTTTGTGTTTCATATTGTTCCTGAAGTGAAAAGAAGTTTGTAGTAATAATAGATAATGTTGATGCGGGCGTTTATGAGTTGTTGCTGCGCATCAAGTCGGGAATTAGCGGCGTCGAGCATGTCTGTAATAAGGGCCATACCTGCGTTATACCGTGTTGATGTCGTGTTGTAGTTACGCTCGGCCAGTTCCACGCTCTTTTCCTGAGTCTTTAATTCCTCATATGCTTCAAGGTAATGGATGTAATCGGCGCGTACGCCAAGTTCAATATTCTCACGGGCAGCATAGAGCTGCTGTTCTGTCCGAAATGTAGTCACTTGGCTGCGTGCCACAGATCTATTAGTCTTGAAAAGTGACGATATATTGTAACTCATACCTACGCCTATCCACCAATAGCTGAGGTTACGGTTGATTGGCGGAACCTCGACCAGTATAGGTCCGTCGATAGTCCATCCCGCCTGTAAACCTATCTTAGGGAGGCGTTCGGCTTTAATCATGCGTTCGGCTCTGCGGCTCATTTCCACTCCGTTATGGGCAAGCTGTAATGACGGTGCATGGATTGCTGCCTCAGATTGCCAGTATCCTTCACCATTGCGAGGCAGAGAGCGATTTAAAATCATCGAATCGGGTTCAACTACCGTGCCTTCAGGAAGGCCTGCCACTGTGGTGAGGTTGTGGGTGAGTATGTCAATAGTATTATTGATCTTAACCAGTTGTAACTCAAGATTCGACACCAATAGTTCATATCTTGTGATGTCATTGAGCAGGGCTGTGCCCTGTTCGTGCCGGGCGCGCATATCTGCGAGGACCATATCTGCAGCCTTTATATTCCCTGTCATCACTTGCCGAAGGTTGTGAAACTTGTATAGATCAAGGTAAAATCCGGCGAGCATGAACCGTATGTTGTCGCGTTGGAAGTCGGCTTGATAGCGGGCTGCTGTTGATTTGAGTTCTGCCAAAGCTATGCTGTTGGTGATAGCACCTCCGGTATACACCGGTTGAGTTACAGTGATGCTCAATCCTTCGCCGAAATGAGGTATCGGAGCAATTTGGTAGTCTGAGAAATCGCGGCGGGTCGTAAAGCCGTTGCCGATAAAACTTAAAGACAGGTTGGCTGTGATGTCGGGTAGGCGGCCCGAGCGGGCCTCATCAATCTCGCGTGAGGCTTCTTCAATGGCAGTGAGCGCCGGATGTAGCTGAATCGAAGCTGTTTCGGCAGTAGCGAAGATGTCCTCAAGCGACATTACCACAGGTCGTTGTGCATCGGCAATCGCCCCACTGCCCAGGAGCGCCATGACAAGCGCACCCCTGAGCAATCGTTGATTGTTCATAGGATAAATATTATAGTAAGGGGTAAGTGTTGAAAAACTTGGAAGTATGTGGGTCTCGGGGCATCCGTGCGTTATTGGGTGCTCTTCCAGTTTTCCTTAAAAGCAAAGTTTTGGATCGCGATTGCCCTATGGGGCTTTGGTAGGGATATGTGATACATTTTATGGCAATTCTGTGTGAATTGCGGTGCAAAGTTACGATTTTTCCTTGAAACTGCCATCCGATGCAATGTATTCAGGCGAGTTTTTATTAACTTTGCAGTATGCTTATATTAATAGCTGAATCAAAAACCATGTCGCTTTGTGACTCACAGGTAATATCGCCTGTGGCACCTGTTTACGATAGCCGAGCCGGTGAGATAATGGAGCGTCTCGCATTGATGTCTCCGACAGATTTTGCGTCGTTGATAAAAATCAGTGTCGCGATGGCTGTCAAGATGCACGGCATGGCGGTTGCATTTGGCGATAAAAATCATGGATCCACTGCAATAGAGGCTTATACCGGCGTTGTGTTCAAGTCTTTTGATTATAAAACACTGGAAAGTGCAGAAAAAGACGCAGTTGAGAGGCATGTGAGGTTACTGTCATCCCTATACGGATGGCTGCGCCCCGGTGATACTGTTAAACCTTACCGGCTTGATTTCACGAGTCGTGTCGCGCCCGGAGATACAACGGCAGCAGCTTATTGGCGTGATTCTGTTACAGATGCGTTGGTTGCCGACATTTGTTCTGCCGGTCATGCAGAGGTGTTGAACATGCTGCCGGCTGACGCCGCCCGTATGGTGGATTGGGTTCGCGTAGAGCGACATGCGCGGGTGTGGCGCGCCGATTTTGTGGAAGTTGTTTCCGGTCATGTAACACGTACACCTTCCTCCAACCGCCTGAAAGTTCTCCGTGGCGAACTTCTGCGTCATATAATAGTCCATAATATTGACTCAGCGGAAGCGGCTGCCATGATTGAAACCGCATCTATGATGGCAACCGCATCTACAGCATCATCTGTGACATTCACTACTGCCTGAGTATCTTTTTTAACAGGTAGGGATTGATAATTTACAACATTATAACTTTTAAGGGCGTCTGTTTTCCTGTCATTTTGTTCTTTTTTCGTAACTTTGCGCTTCCGGAGTGGCGATAATATCCCGCACTCCCGGGCAGAGAATGCTTGAAGAAATTACAAAATATATAACGACAATAGCCGATTTCCTGTGTGGTTATCCATTGTTCTTCCTCTTGATAGGTGGCGGACTATACCTGTTTATAAGTTCGGGTATGGTATCGTTGCGGCGTTTACCCGCTGCGCTGAAGGAGGTCAGGCAAAAGAATGATCGTGGAAGTGGCCAGATCTCGTCGGCTCAAGCGCTTGCCTCAGTCATTGCCGCAACCGTTGGACTTGGAAACATAGCCGGCGTGGCCATCGCGTTGGTTATGGGTGGCCCCGGAGCGATTTTTTGGATGTGGATAAGTGCCTTGGTCGGTATGGCTACCAAATATCATGAGGGAGTTCTCGCCATTATGTACAAAGGCAAGGACGATACGGGTGCCCCGCAAGGCGGACCGATGCATATAATTACCCGTGGATTGGGTCCGAAATGGACTCCGTTGGCCAAATTCTTTGCAGTGGCAGGCCTTTTTGGAACATTATGCATAATGAATGCCAATCAGCTTACCGAGGCCTTCATGACAACATTCTCTACGCCTGAAGGAATATCCGGCTCAAGCTTTCTTAGTTCAATCGGCGATATTGTAGGACTTGATAACCTGCACACCTATAAATTGCTTTTCGGTATAGCAGTAGCTGCGGTGGTGGCTGTCGTCATATTGGGAGGTATTACACGTATAGCTAATGTCGCTTCAGTTATGGTGCCGTTTATGGTAGGTATATATTTCCTTATGGTCCTGTATATCATACTTACGAATCTGGGAGATGTTCCCGGAGTGTTCGCGCGCATAGTGAGTGAGGCGTTCAATCTTCGTGCCGGATTCGGGGCTTTGGCCGGTATAGCGATAATCGGCGCCCGTCGGGCGGCGTTGGTCAATGATGCCGGAATTGGCACAGCCTCAATAATGCATGGAGCTTCGCGTAACAATAAACCTGTGCGCGAAGGGTTGATTGCTATGCTTGGTCCGGCTATTGACTCCGGGTTAGTGTGTACACTCACAGCTGTCGCCATACTTTTGTGTGTGCCTGATCTAAGCTCTGTGGATGGAGTCAAGGGGCTTGAGGTTGCCATGACGGCATTTGGCCGTGGAATTCCTTATGGTGAGTATCTGTTGATGTTTATCGTGGCTTGCTTTGCTTTGTCATCGATGTTCTCATATTCGTTTTACGGCTCCACCTGTGCCTCATATCTGTTCGGACGCAAGCGATCTCGATGGTACTCATATTTCTTCTTAGGCACAATGGTGATTTTTGCGGTTGTGCCTCTTGAGGCGGCAGTTGGTATGTGTGATCTTTTCTATGCACTCATGGCAATACCCACGATGATTGCCATTCTGCTGCTTTCGCCACGTGTGCGCCGTGCCACGCACGATTTCTTTACCCACGGTGAGGATTCCTGTACGGTGGCTACGGCCAATGATGAAAATAAAACAAATTAACGCATAAGATGCTCGGATTTATAACATGGGATGTGACTCCCGAATTAATCACCTGGCCAGTGACTGTCCGTTGGTACGGGTTGATGTTTGCAATAGGCTTCTGGATAGGGTTCAATATAGTCAGCCGCATGTTCAGGCGCGAAGGTGCCCCGGAACGTTGGTTGGGAATTCTGCTGTTGTGGGTGGCTGCCGGAACTATAGTGGGCGCACGCCTCGGCCATGTGTTTTTTTATCAATGGGATTATTACTCTCAGCATCCTGTTGAGATACTCTATACATGGGAAGGTGGACTTGCAAGCCATGGTGGTGCTATCGGAGTGATTCTTGGAGTCATATGCTTCTCTGTTTTTACCTCAAAGCGAAATCCTCTATGGACTTTTGACCGCCTTGTGGTTGCTATAGCCCTTGTAGGTTGCCTGATCCGTATAGGTAATCTTATGAACTCTGAGATATTCGGACATGCGACCGATCTGCCATGGGGGTTCAAATTCGTGCGATCGGCCGAGTGGTATGCCTTGTATAATGGACAGGCTTGCCATCCGACACAGATTTATGAAGCTCTATGCTACCTTGCTCTTTTCGGTCTGCTTATGTGGATGTATTGGAAACGGAATGCCGGAGAACGGCCGGGGCTGATCTTCGGTACCTTTCTTATAGGTATTTTCTTGCCGCGCTTCTTCATTGAGTTCATCAAGAATGATCAGGTGGCATTTGAGGCGGATATGACACTCAATATGGGCCAATGGCTGAGTATCCCATTCGTTTTGCTTGGCCTTGGGCTTATAATATACGCCATGAGTCACAAACGTATTAAAATTGAATATCCAGACCGCTTTGCCGATGATGGAACTTCTGCCGGCAAGCGCTGATTCATATAGACTGCTGCAATTATGAGTTTAAGCGATTGGAAGGCACGCGTCAAACCATGGATGCTGCCTTTCGCCATGTTGTGTGGCATACTGTTTCACTCGGCTATAGACAGTATTCAGTTTTTGGCCCCATATCTTATTTTCGTGATGTTGCTCATCACATTCTGCCGCCTAAATCCTTCAGAATTCCGTATAGGGCGTCTGACGTGGATTCTTGTATGCATTCAGATTGTGGGAGCGGTAGCGGTTTATTACATGCTTTATCCTCTTAGCTCAGACATTGCAGGAGGCGCGATGATATGCGTGCTTTGTCCTACTGCTACTGCGGCTCCCGTAATTACAGGTATGCTTGGTGGAAGCATCACGTCACTTGTTGCAATATCGGTGCTCAGCAATCTTGGAGCCGCTGTGGTGGCGCCTGCATTCTTTGCGTTTATTGATTCATCGTCGGCTGTTCATATTTCATTTACAGAGGCATTCGTGACAATATTGTCGAAAGTGACACCGCTCATTATAGCTCCGATGTTATTGGCTTTGGTTCTGATGTACGCCGCACCAAAGATTCATCGTTCCATCGCCGGTCATCAATCGTTATCATTTTACATATGGGCTGTTTCATTGATTATCGTGGTCGGAAGGGCTGTTTCATTCGCTATGGCGGAGCCGCCTGAGCGTATCCCCGAGATGGCCGCTCTTGCACTGGTGGCCCTTATTGTGTGTCTGCTTCAGTTTTGGATCGGCCGTAGGGCCGGCAACCGTTACGGTGATAAAATAGCAGGGGCTCAAGGCCTTGGACAAAAAAACACAGTCTTGGCTGTTTGGATGGCTATTACTTATCTAAATCCCATATGCTCTATTGCTCCGGCCGCCTATATATTGTGGCAGAATACCATCAACTCTTTACAGATATATTATAAGATGCGGCCTTCATCATCGAAAATCAGGCAGTAGACGAACAGACAGAAGCTGTGAAGCGTTTAAACAATAGCGAGGTTGTTATCGGCCCTGCGCATTAATAGATTATAGAAATGGACTCAATGTTTGAAATACTAATGGGATTGCCCCTTTTCAAGGGTGTGAGCCAGGAACGCATGGCCTCGACCGTAGGTTCATGCAAGTTTCACTTTCTTAAATATCTGCCCGGTTCCAACATATTCAATGCCGGTGACCGATGTGACGATATCGCTTTTATAATTTCAGGTAATGTCAGAATAAGTATTTCAAATACAGATAACCGCTTTACCGTCAGTCAGACATTGGGCGGGTTGGATGTTATATCTCCGGAATTTTTGTTCGGGCGATTCACCAATTACCCCGGCAATGTTGTTGCAATTGACACTGTGTCTATATTACGCATACACAAACGCGATTATATATCAATACTTCATAGTGATCCCGTATTCCTGTTTAATTATCTTAATTTATTGTCGATGAATGCGCAGAAAGCCGTCGAAGGAATTCTCGCCGTGTCGACCGGTGACATACCAGAGCGTATAGCTTATTGGATCAGCGCGCTTACACAGCCACGCAGTACAGATATCACGCTAGAGTGCACTCATCGGGATTTGGCGGCCCTGTTCGGCGTGCCGCGTTCATCATTGAAAGCTGCTTTGGAAAATATGAAAAATGACGGTTTGGTGGATTATACGCCTTACAGTATCAAGGTTACAGACCGGCGCATGCTCCTGGCACTACTTCATAATCATTCAGAACAAAGCGAGGATTGATATTTTGTGTCCTCCCGATATGCAAAAGCGCCGTTTCTCGCGAAATGGCGCTTTGCGTTGTATCCTAAACCTAAATCTGATAAAACCTAAAAATCTGACCTTAGAAATTGTACCTGAATCTCGATTTCACTACAAAGTTAGGGTTTGTGCACAGCTCCTGCCACTCTATATTATCAAAATCACATGCAATATAAATCGCTTAAAAAAACATATCTCTGATTCATTGCGGATTAAATGTTGTATAATATAAATAAAATTTTAGGTAGATATAACCCCATATTGAAGAAAAATGACTACATTTGCAGCCAAAACCATTATATAATCCGATGAAACACCTGTTAGTCGTACTTATCTTGATAGTTGGCGCTATTACGGTTAAGGCTGGCGCCAGGCCAAAGAGGCTTGCACAAGCAATAGAGAGACTTGACCGGGCTATCGCAAAACGTGATATATATAGCGCGGCTCAGAAAGCCCGGGTCGACTCTATGAAAAGTCTGCTCGACACTGTGGCCCCTTGCCGCGTGCCGGAACTGATGCGCCTTATAGGGCGCGAGTACCGCCGGTTTGATGCAGATTCTGCTCACCATTATTTCGCTATGAGTTATGAAAAGGCTGTTGAATGCGGAAATGAGGCAGAAGCTGCCCATGTATTGATCGATCATGCAGACCAATTGTCTCGTAAGATGCTTTACGGTGATGCGGTCAGGATGCTTGATTCAATTGACATCTCTATACTTGACCGTTATGCTCGTATTGACTATTACAGTGCTCTGAGCCGGGCATTGCAAGGGGCGGCGACAATATATAGCTTTCATGCCGGTCATCAAGCGCTTTATGATCGGGCAAAAGAGGCCCTTGATTCGCTTGCGGCACAGTTTCCGGTTGACTCCAGAGAGCAGCGGCTCGCGCGTGCGCAGATTCATTATATGAACGGGAACAATACTCTCGGAGCCGGTGAACTAATAGAGGTGTTTGATGTCATAGATCCTGATTATCCCGGATATGCTATAGTTACGGGCATGTTGGCTCATTATTATAAGGACAATATAACCAAGCGGGATGAATATCTTTATTATCTGACCTTGTCAGCTATCAGTGATGTGATGACGGCAAATGGTGAACCGGCATCAATCGTTACACTTGCCGGTGAATTGTTCAAGGACGGTGAGATTGACCGTGCTTATGAATACGTGTCGGCCGCAAGTGAGGCTATAAATTCGTCTAAATCAACGCTTTTGAGTAATGACTTGCTTGAATCTGTATCAATGGTCAATGACACGTTGCGCAAGCAGGAGAATGCGGTGAAGCGTAATTATGGACTTGGATTTCTTGCCTTGGTGGTTGTTATGGCTGCCGCGACAGCCTTTGCGGTGAGGGAGCGGCGTCGATGTGCGGCATTGCGTGACCGCATATGTTCTTTGAATGACTCAGTAACCTCGCGGGAGGTGTATATAAACCAGTTGCTTGATATATGTGCTGTGTATGTGGAAGGAGTGGAGGATTTCAACCGACTCGTAGGCCGGAAACTTAAAGCCGGGCAGGCCAAGGATCTGCTGAATACTATTGAGAGTGGGAAAATAATACAGGAACAGACTGATCGTTTTTTTACAGTATTTGATTCCGCTGTACTTCGTATTTTCCCAAATTTCACAAGTGAGCTTAATAAACTTCTGCGGCCTGATAAGCAGATTGCACAGCCGTCGACCGGTGAGAAGCTTACACCTGAGCAACGCATAATTGCATTCATGAGGCTTGGCGTCTCAGATTCAACGCGTATATCAAAATTTCTCGGGTTGTCACTTAACACTGTATATACATACCGCAACCGTATCAAAAGTAGAGCGATTGATAGAGATAATTTTGAAAAGAATATAATGAATATTCAAAAATAACATTATACTATACCTTATATTTTATATGGCCTATTGTAAATATAAATACAAGGAAATTAGATATATAGATTAATATTTTTGTATTTTATATTTATATTATACCTCAATAATGATCAAAACATGCCGCATGTGATGTAATTTTGCAGTGTAAATAATTTTAGGTCTAAGATTCAAGGTTATTATTTAGGATTATTCAGAAAAAGATAAGAACAAGGATTTTTTAAATGGTTTTAGGTATTTAGTGTTAGAACCTAAAAAAAAGTCGAATCGTGAGGTTCGACTTTTTTGCTTTTTTTGTACCTTTGCATTGCCGCCGCAGCGGCATATTTTCAATACTTATAACACATATGTAATAATGGCAAACTGGTTTGAATGTAAAGTTCGATATGATAAGCTTCAGGAAAATGGAGCGGCAAAGAAAGTAACGGAACCTTATCTTGTGGATGCGCTTACCTTTACAGAGGCAGAAGCCCGTATTACCGAGGAGCAGCGCCCCTTTATATCGGGTGAGTTTGATGTCGCAGCGGTAAAAAGGTCAAAGATAGCTGAGATATCTTTCAATGATTGTGGTGATAAATGGTATCTTGTAAAGGTTGGATTCATAACTGTTGACGAAAAGAGCGGAGCCGAAAAGCGTTCGGTGTCACAAATTTTGGTGCAAGCGTCAGATTTCAAGAATGCTTTTGACAATTTTCAGGAGTTTATGAAAGGCTCGGCCGCAGATTATGAAATTGTATCCATCTCGGAGACTCCGCTGATGGATGTTTACCGTATGAAAGTCAAGGACTGATGGGAGCGGTGGCCCGGGCATTGGCCGAGGTACGGGCGACATTGCCGCCTGGGGTAAAGTTGGTGGCTGTCTCGAAGTTCCATCCGGCCGAGGCCATAGCTGAGGCGTATGCCGCAGGGCAGCGCGTGTTTGGTGAGAGCCGTGTGCAGGAACTTCTCCTAAAGCGATCTATCCTTCCTGATGACATCAAGTGGCATTTTATAGGTCACTTGCAGACCAATAAGGTGAAGTCTCTTGTTGGCAATATAGCTTTGATCGAAAGTGTTGACTCACTACACCTGCTTGAGCTGATAGACTCAGTGTCGGCTACCCGCGGCATAGTGACAAACGTTCTTCTTGAAGCACATGTGGCGGCGGAGGATACAAAGACCGGTTTTAAGCCCGCGGAAATTTTAGAGTATTTCGAGAATAGAAGTTACGAGAAACTCCGCGCAACGCACATATGCGGAATTATGGGTATGGCTTCCAATACAGATGATGAATCTCGTATAAATGCCGATTTTAAGGCTATAGCCGGGTTATTCAACGAGATTCGTCGCATGTGCCCTGATCTGCGAGGCTTTGATACGTTGTCAATGGGGATGAGTGATGATTATCCGATAGCTATTGCAAATGGTTCTACCGCAATAAGGGTAGGGAGCCGGATATTCGGCCTGCGCTCAACATGACAGATATAAGGAAGGCACCTACTGTAGGTGCCTTCCTTATATCTGTCATGAGTGATAGTGTAGAATGACCTTAGGGCGTGTTGACAGTATTGCGGCCACGCGTGATATATCATCTTTAGTTATAAGGCGTTGCCGTGCTACAGTGTCGTTGATGTCTTCACCATGCATATCGGAAAGTGCAAGGTTGAAAGCCTTGGATGCATTGTCAAGGTTACCTAACGCGAATGTTGACTCAAAGCGGTTTAGGGTGCGCTCAAGTTCATGATCTTCTACCGGCCTAAGTCCGGCGAGAGCCTCAAGCTGCTCGCATAGTAGTTTAGCGGTGTTTTCGGCAGTACTTGTGGAATCATCTGACATTTTTGCGGTAAACATCATGAATCCAGGGTGCTCGCTCCCTATGATGGAGGCGTCTGCGGCAATCACAGAGCCGTCTCCTCCGGCCACGATGTCGCGGAAGATACGGGAAGAACGCCCGGCTGAGAGTATATCTGTGATACAGTCAGCTACGCGATAGTCGTGGGTGCCGTAGGGATCCATGGGTATGGCTATTACTACAGCAGGGACTGGGGCATTGCCTTTGACAGACAGATTAATATCTTGGTCAGGAAAATCGGGCTCGGGTAATATACGCGGCGGTATAACCCGTGACGGGATGTCGCTGAACCATTTTTCAATAAGACGCCTCCCCTCGTTGTAGGGAATGTTTCCGGCAATAGCCAATACGGCATTGTTGGGTGCATAATGGGTGTAGAACCATTGGCGTATATCGGCGTCAGTAACGCCTGCGACGTGTTCAGGCTTTTTTCCGATCACAGGCCATGAATAGGGATGTGTATGGCCATATATAGCCGGGCGTAGATAGTGCATCAGATCGCCGTAAGGCGCATTGAGACACTGCTGTTTAAACTCCTCTGTCACTACGTTGCGTTGTATCTCAAGCGATTTGGGGTTAAAGGCGAGGGATAACATGCGGTCGCTTTCAAGGTGCAGGGCGGTCTCTATGTTGGCTGCCGGGAGGATGTCGTAGAAGTTGGTGAAATCATTTGAGGTCCAGGCATTTGACGAGCCTCCTGCATCTCCCAGCTCAAGATCGAAGTCGGGCACATTGACGGAGCCTCCGAACATCAGGTGTTCGAAAAGATGTGCTATGCCTGTGAGATCTTCTCTCTCATCGCGGGAGCCTGTATTATATAAAACGTTGACCGCGGCCATTGATGTGGCCGGGTCAAAGTTGTGTATCACGCGCAACCCGTTGGGTAGCGTATATCGTCGGAATTCTATCATTTCAGGACTTCCATCTTGATGATGCGCACATCATCGAGGGGGCGGTCGTTGCCGTCAGTCTTGACTTGTTCTATTTTGTCAATAACATCCATGCCATCAATGACTTCGCCAAACACAGTGTATTGGTTGTCAAGATGAGGTGCACCACCTACGTTTACATAGGCTTGTTTCATCTCAGGCGTGAGTGTCATAGGGTTGGCTGCGGCTGTCGCTTCTGTTTCCTGAATCAGCTGCTGGCGCAGCGCTTCAAGTCCTTGTGCGTTACCTGAAGCCTGCATCGTGCGGATTTCCTGCTCATGTGAAGCTGCCAGAGCATTGAAGATAGCCTGCATCTGTGCGTTTTTGAGTTGTGCTTCGAGCTGAGGCAGGGCGGCTTCTGGCAGCTTGTCGCCGGTAACTACATAAAATTGAGAACCGGAAGAGCGTCGCTGGGGATTTACCTGATCGCCTTGGCGTGCCGCAGCTAATGCTCCGCGTTTATGGAAGTGACGGGGGAAGAGTATTTCAGCCTCAAGGGTATAACCTGGATCTCCGGCACCGAGGCGCTGCCCCGGGACTGCGGTCTTTGAATCGGGATCACCGGCTTGAATCATGAAGTCGCTTATCACGCGGTGGAAAAGTGTGCCGTTGTAATAACCTTCGTTTGCGAGTTTTACGAAGTTGTCGCGGTGTCGCGGTGTGTCACCATAGAGCAACACCGTGAAGGTGCCGAGCGAGGTCTCCACGCGCACCTTGACTGATGTAGTATCGGTTGCAGTCATTGAATCTGTTTTTAAAGTGTTGTTAGTCTGAGAACTCTCAGTGCCGGCGCTTGCTTTGTTACATGCGCTTATCATTGTTATGAGCATGACTGTAGCGACGGCGGTAAATGTTTTAATAAGGTTCATAACGATTCGGGATTGGGAAAGAGGCGTTTATAAATACGACGGAAATTATCGTCGGTAGCTGCGAGAGCCTCATGGTTTTTTTCATAGTCAGTGCCGTATATTCCGGACAGTACATCGGGCAGGTATCTGTGTTCGCGGTCCTTTTCAATTGTAGCTGCTACAAGACTATGTACAGCTTCGGCATATTTAATCGGGTCAATCGCGTGTAGGTAACGGGCTGTGGAAGCCGTGAACTGCCCCGTAAGGTCGACTTTCATGATGTTGTCAACCAAATGATGCAGGTCGTTGTCAATCGAATCTATATTGTTGGCTATGTATTCATATGATATGAGTCCGTCAGGATCCTCATTGAGGCGTTTCAAGTCTTCTGTTGTCATATGTCATTCGGAGTGCTTTAGAAAAGCTTTTAGATAATCAATTATGAATAGTGCGGTACTCTCCATGGGCATCGCCGAAGAGTCGAGGCACAGATGGTAAGTTGAGGCGTCGCCCCAGGTGCGGTCTGTATAGAAATTGTAGAATTCAGCGCGCATCTTGTTTGTTTTGCGCCTCATGGCGCGGGCTTTGTCAGCACAGGCGCAATCGTCTCGTCTCAGGATTCGCTTGATGCATTCTTCCTCAGGTGCGTGCAGAAAGATGTTCAACACGTCGGGCCGGTCGCGCAGAATATAGTCGGCTGTGCGGCCCACGATAACGCATGGGCCCTTGTCAGCGATTGAGTGAATGAAGTCACTCTGTGCGTTATAAACACGCTCGGCTGACGCTCCGCCAGGTCCTGAATACCATGACAGCGGATTGCAGCCCAGGCTAAGTGGCGGAAGTCCGTCAAGCAATCCTGGGGCTCGCTCGTCGTTTTTTTCAAAAAGCGAGGGACTCATACCTGCCTTGGAGGCAGCTTCGCTGAGCAACTCCTTGTCGTAGTAGCCGATGCCGAGCTTACGGGCGAGTATCTGTCCGAGCTCGCGCCCGCCGGCCCCGAATGCACGGCCAATAGTTATAACATAGTTGCCTGTGGGAGGGGCAGTGTTGTCTGTCATATTGATATTCAGGCTAAGGATGTCAGTTAATAAGTCTATTTATTGGGCAAATATACGATTTTATTTTGAATTAACACAACTCAATTGGCAACAGTTTAGCTGCCGGCAGTTAATTTTGTCTTTAATATAGTTGGAATGAAATGGATTATTGTTAACTTTGCATATTCTTTAAACAACTAATCCACCAAATAAAAAGAAATGAGACTTATCATCGAGCCTAATTACAATGAGGTATCGCGCTGGGCGGCCAATTATGTAGCTGCGCGCATCAACGAGGCCAAGCCTACAGCAGAAAAACCATTCGTGCTCGGTTGCCCCACAGGAAGCTCTCCCTTAGGGATGTACCGTGAACTCATCAAGCTTAACAAGGAAGGTAAAGTGTCGTTCAAGCATGTTGTGACATTCAACATGGACGAATACTGCGGAATCCCTCGCGATCATGAGCAGAGCTACTATACTTTCATGTGGACTAATTTCTTCAACCAGATAGATATCCCTGCCGAGCAGGTGAATATCCTTAACGGCAATGCTCCGGATCCTGAGGCCGAATGCAAACGCTATGAGGAGAAAATAGCGTCGTACGGTGGTATTGATCTGTTTCTTGGCGGTGTAGGACCCGACGGGCATATTGCATTCAATGAACCGGGTTCGTCGTTATCTTCACGTACTCGCATGAAGACCCTCACGCAGGATACTATAATAGCTAATTCACGCTTCTTTGATAATAACGTCGATCTTGTGCCCAAGACAGCTCTGACTGTGGGTGTCGGTACAATTTGCTCGGCCAAGAGTGTTCTTCTTATCGTGAATGGCCATAATAAAGCACGTGCTTTAAAGCATGGCGTCGAAGGCGGTATATCGCAGATGTGGACCATATCGGCACTCCAACTTCATCCCAAGGCTCTGATTGTTGCAGATGAAGATGCTTGCGGTGAACTTAAAGTTCAGACCTATAAGTATTTCAAGGATATTGAGCATGCCAATATCGATCCTGCTACACAGCTCTAAGTTACAGATAAGAATTTCATGATATAAAAAGACGGTGCCCAAGGCGCCGTCTTTTTTTGTTGATGAATCATAAAAGCGCCTCAGAGTTGGACTCTGAGGCGCCGTTGTCTATACGTTGGAATGTATATTATTTGATGTCGGGATCAACACCCCATTGCTGTTGGGCAAGGCGGCGGTAGTTGTTATAGCGCCACATTGCGTTGGCTTTGGCGGCGGCGAAAAGTTCACCGGCTATGTCAGGATACTGTTTCAAGACAGATGCGTAACGCACTTCTCCCTTAAGGAAGTCGTCGAATTTGTCCCAATCGGGAGCTTTTGAGTCAAGGGTGAAGGGGTTTTTGTCTTCGAGTTCAAGGGCGGGGTTGTATCGCCACAGGTGCCAGTAGCCGCATTCAACAGCGCGCTGCTGCTCCTGTTGGGCATGGCCCATACCGGCGCGCAGGCCGTGGTTGATACAGGGCGAGTAGGCGATGATGAGTGAGGGACCGTCATAGGCTTCGGCTTCGCGGATTGCTTTTAAAGTCTGTGCATTGTCGGCGCCCATTGCAACCTGTGCCACATATACGTATCCGTAAGTTGATGCGATGAGGCCGAGGTCTTTCTTGCGGATGCGCTTGCCGGAGGCTGCGAATTTGGCAATCGCGCCAAGGGGTGTGGCTTTGGATGCCTGACCGCCGGTATTGGAGTATACTTCTGTGTCAAGAACGATCACGTTGACATTCTTGCCTGAAGCAAGTACATGGTCAAGGCCGCCGAAACCGATATCGTATGCAGCGCCGTCGCCGGCGATGATCCATTGGCTGCGTGCAACCCAATAACCTTTCAGTTCGAGGAGAGCCTTGCAGATGTCGCAACCACAGGCTTCGCAGAGGGGGGCGAGCTGTGCGGAAATCTGACGTGTTACTCCGGCGCTTTCACGGTTGTCGAGCCACTGTTGGGCGAGTGCCTTCATTTCCTCAGAGCATTTGTCGCATGTGAGCATTTGGGTGAAAAGATCTGCCACGCGTGCGCGGATCTTCTCTGTTGCGATCTTCATGCCCAGGCCAAACTCAGCGAAGTCTTCAAAGAGTGAGTTAGCCCATGCCGGACCGCGGCCGTTTGCATCTGTGGTGTAGGGAGTTGATGGTACTGAACCTGAATAGATCGAGGAGCAACCTGTGGCGTTGGCAACCATCTCATGGTCTCCGAAGAGTTGGCTGATAAGTTTCACATACGGGGTTTCGCCGCAGCCTGAGCAGGCGCCTGAGAATTCGAAGAGCGGAGTGGCAAACTGGGAATTCTTTACGTTGAGTTTGATGTCAACGAGGTCTTGCTTTGAGGTAACATGCTCGGCGCAGTAGTCCCATTCGGTCTGTTTCTCCAGTTGTGTTTCGAGAGGTTTCATCTCGAGTGCCTTTACACCCTTCTTGCCGGGGCAAACATCAACGCAGTTGCCGCATCCGAGACAGTCAAGTACGTCGACACTCTGGAGGAAACGCATGCCGGTGAATGTCTTGCCTATTGCGGGAATTGTAGCGTCTTCGGCGAATGGGGCATTCTTTATTTCCTCGGCGTCAAGCACGAACGGGCGGATTGAAGCGTGAGGGCAAACAAATGCACACTTGTTACATTGGATACAGTTTTCTTCGAGCCATTCAGGTACGAAAGCGGCAACACCGCGTTTTTCGAACTTGGCAGTGCCCTGATGCCATGTGCCGTCAGCGTTGGCTTCGAAGTCTGAGACTTTGAGCAGGTCTCCATCCTGTGCGTTGATTGGGCGCACGATTTCGGTGATGAATGCCGGTTCCTGCTTGGGTTCTGCCTTTTCGTCGGCGAGGTTCTTCCAGGCGGGATCAACTGCAAGAGTGTGGAATTCGCCGCCACGGTCAACTGCTGCGTAGTTCTTGTCTACAACGTCCTGGCCTTTTTTGCCGTAGCTCTTGACGATGAATTTTTTCATCTGTTCCACAGCAAGATCAACAGGTATGACCTGGGTGATGCGGAAGAATGCGCTTTGGAGAATGGTGTTGGTGCGGTTGCCGAGTCCTATCTCCTGAGCTATCTTTGTCGCATTGATGTAGTAAACGGTAATATTGTGCTCGGCAAAGTAGCGTTTAACCTTGTTGGGGAGGTTGGCGGCGAGTTCTTCCCCTTCCCAAATGGTGTTGAGCAGGAATGTGCCGCCGTCACGCAGGCCGCGGGTCACGTCGTACATATGCAGGTATGCCTGAACGTGGCAAGCTACGAAGTTGGGGGTGTTTACGAGGTAGGTAGAGCGAATGGGGTCATCGCCGAAACGCAGGTGTGAGCAGGTGAAGCCGCCTGATTTCTTTGAGTCATAGGCAAAATACGCCTGGCAGTATTTGTCGGTGTTGTCGCCAATGATTTTTACTGAGTTCTTGTTTGCTCCCACAGTGCCGTCTGCACCAAGGCCATAGAACTTGGCTTCATAAATTGAGGGGCCGCCGAGGGCGATTTCTTCCTTGGGAGGGAGTGAGGTGAATGTGACGTCGTCGATGATGCCTACGGTGAAGTTGTCTTTGGGCATCGGCAGGGCGAGGTTCTCAAATACACCGATAATCATGGCGGGAGTGGTGTCTTTGGACGCGAGGCCATATCGGCCGCCTACGATGAGGGGCGCGTTTTCTTTGTTGTAGAATGCTTCCTTGACATCGAGCAGTAGTGGATCTCCGTTTGCTCCGGGTTCTTTGGTGCGGTCAAGCACTGCAATACGTTTTACTGTAGAAGGCAGTGCGGCCATGAGGTGTTTTACAGAGAAGGGGCGGTAAAGGTGAACGGAAATGAGACCAACTTTCTCACCTGCAGCGATAAGGTGGTCAATGGCTTCCTGAGCAGCTTGGGTTACCGAGCCCATGGCGATTATCACGCGGTCGGCATCCTTTGCTCCGTAATAGTTGAAGAGGTGGTATTCGCGGCCGGTGATGTCGCTTATCTTGGCCATGTAATCTTCTACTATGTCGGGTACTGCGTCATAGTGCTTGTTGCAAGCCTCGCGGTGCTGGAAGAATACATCGCCGTTTTCCGCCATGCCGCGTGCAACAGGTGCGTCGGGGGTGAGGGCGCGGCTTCGGAAAGCAGCGAGTGCGTCGCGGTCGAGCAGGGGTTCAAGCTGGTCTTGTTCAAGCACTTCGATTTTTTGAATTTCGTGAGAGGTGCGGAACCCGTCGAAGAAGTTGACGAAGGGTATGCTTGATTTGATTGTTGCAAGATGGGCTACGCCGGCGAGATCCATGACTTCCTGTACAGAACCTTCGGCAAGCATGGCGAAGCCTGTCTGACGCACTGACATTACGTCTTGGTGGTCACCGAAGATTGAAAGGGCGTGAGAGGCGATTGTACGGGCTGAAACATGGAAAACGCAGGGGAGAAGCTCGCCTGCGATTTTGTACATATTCGGAATCATAAGCAGGAGTCCCTGCGAAGCGGTATAGGTTGTGGTGAGGGCACCGGCCTGCAGCGAGCCGTGTACGGCGCCTGCAGCGCCACCTTCCGACTGCATTTCCTGTACTAAAACTGTTTCTCCGAAAATGTTCTTCCTGCCGGCGGCTGACCATTCATCAACATATTCGGCCATGGTGGACGATGGTGTGATGGGGTATATGGCAGCAACTTCTGAGAACATGTAGCTCACATGTGCAGCTGCCTGGTTGCCGTCACAAGTCAGGAATTTTTTGTCCTTACTCATAAAAGTATTGTAAATTGGTTAACTATATTCTTTTTCGAGCCACAAAGTTACGAAAAATAGGTGAGAGTGCAAAAAAATAGGTTGCCTGCTTTAACTACTTTAACATACGGTGGCGCTGTGATCTGCCGGGGTGTCGCTATTGATGTATGAAGATGCGCGGGACTGAATGGAATGTTAAAAATACAGAAACTTCTTATTTTTTTTGCTCATTAGGGCAATAAATCGTAATTTTGCATTACAAATTTATTAAAACAATAATTATTCACTAAAACTATTTGCCTATAGCTTGACTCTACTCTAAATTAAAAAAAGAGAAATAGATATGCAGACTTTAGCACAACTCTCCGACGATAAGTTGGTGCAATCTTATGCTAACGGCAATAACGAGGCTTTTGATGTGTTGCTCGAACGTCACAAAAGCCGTGTTTTAAGTGGTATCATGCAGCTGACAGGTAATCTGCAGCTATCTGAGGATATCTTTCAGGAGACATTCGTGAAAGTGATTCTTACCATACGTCAAGGCAATTATGCCGAGAGCGGCAAGTTTGCGGCGTGGGTAAGCCGCATTGCAAGAAATCTGGTGATAGATCATTTCAGACAGCAGAAGAGTGAGCCGACAGTGTCAACTGATGACGGTGAGGTGGATATACTTAACCGTCGTGAACTTAGCGATGATACTATAGAAGACGACCTGATTGATTTGCAGATTCGTGATGATGTCCGCCGCCTTATACGTGAGCTTCCTGGCTCTCAGCGCGAGGTGCTGGTTATGCGTTATTACAGGAATCTGTCATTCAAGGAAATTGCCGAGAAGACAAATGTGAGCATCAATACCGCATTGGGTCGCATGCGTTATGCGATAATGAATATGCGCCGTATGGCCAATGAGCGAAATATAATACTTTCAAGATAATTGTAAAGTAAGACCCTCCTTTTCATCTTAAATATAAGGAATCGGGAAATATTTCTCAGCATGAGAGGTGTTTCCCGATTCCTTGTTATGGTAGCAGGGTTATAATCTTTTTTTTGGTGGAAAGCGCCCTCAGGTTTTTTGTGCTGAATACTGATATGAGGCTTTCCGGCGTGCATGGGTTCGGGTCGGCTGATATGCCGGCCATTTGTGCAAGTATGCCTGTTAGTTCGCGTGGCGTGTAACGGCTGCGCAGTGTCTCCATGTTTAGGGAATGGTCGCGTTTTGACAGTCTGATTCCTTGTTTGTTGCAGATCAGAGGCAAGTGGGCGTATGTGGCTGTTCTAAGGCCTAATAGTCGGCGTATGTAGTCTTGTTGTGCGGCGGAAAGAAGCAGATCGTTGCCTCGCATTATTTCGGTTACTTCCATGGCGTCATCATCTACGGTCACGGCCAATTGGTATGCCCAGGCGCCGTCGGCGCGACGTAATATGAAGTCTCCACACTGTCGCGCGAGGTTGATTCGCTGTGGTCCGTGTATCATGTCGTTGATGACGATGTCGCTGTCGGGTACAGCTAACCGTACTGCGGTGTTGTTGAATCGCGTTGTCGGGAGGGGGTGGGGAAGTGAAGTGGGCCGACACCTGCCGCTGTAGATTATGCGGCCATCGCTTTGGTGGGGTGCCTGTGTCGCAAGTATGTCGGCCCTGGTACATGTGCACGGATAGGTATAGCCCGTGTGGTGTAGTTTGGCCAGGGCTTCGCTGTATAGGTGGTGGCGTTCGCTTTGACAGTAGGGCCGGTGAGGCCCTTTGTCCTCGGTGCCGCCTTCATCCCATGTAAGGCCGAGCCATGCGAGGTCCTCTTCGATCATGTGGGCATGTGACATTCGGGAGCGCTGTGGGTCAAGGTCTTCTATGCGCAAAATCCATTTGCCTCCGTGTGATTTTACTGACAGCCATGACAGGAGGGCTGTGAACATGTTGCCAAGATGCATCCTTCCTGAGGGAGATGGGGCGAATCGCCCTACCGGTGAGGTTGTGTGATCGGTTTTTGTCATATGTCGGCAAAATTACGCAAAAAAATGCGAGTCGGCAATAGGTGAAGCTTGCCGCGGACTGTGGATTTTGAAAAGTAAAAATATTGTTGAACGGCGGGATAAAAATAGTGCAAATATTTGGTTGTTAATAAAATAATTCCTACCTTTGCGGTGGAATAGAAGGCTTGTGCGCCGTCTTGAACATCTAATCCTTTGTGGATTAGATGTTTCAGTGGTGTGTATGGCCTCCTGTTGAATGTGAAAATAAATAAGACAAGAGATATAAAATTAAGTACAAATTAAAAAACTAAGATGCCTACTATTCAGCAATTAGTAAGAAAAGGTCGCGTGGCAATGGTCGACAAATCCAAGTCGCCCGCGCTTGACTCATGTCCGCAGCGTCGCGGCGTGTGTGTGCGTGTTTACACCACTACCCCTAAAAAGCCTAATTCGGCTATGCGTAAAGTCGCCCGTGTGCGTCTCACCAATGGCAAGGAGGTCAACTCCTACATCCCCGGCGAAGGTCACAATCTGCAGGAACACTCAATTGTTCTGGTGCGTGGTGGCCGTGTTAAGGATCTCCCCGGTGTACGTTATCACATTGTGCGTGGTACACTTGATACTTCAGGTGTTAAAGATCGCACTCAGCGTCGTAGCAAGTACGGTGCCAAGCGTCCCAAGGCTGGTGCAGCCAAGAAGTAATCTATATAATATATATAGGTGAAGAAAAAACTAAAAGCACCGCGAGATTAAATCAATTATTATTTAAACTCGTTTTTGAATTCTTGAAAAGCTGACACGAAGGTTGAGTAAGCCCCGGACTTCAAGACGGAGGTCTTGATAAAGGAACGAGGAATTGTCCTCCGGATTAAAATTAGGCTGAAGAACAGACGCAAGCAACCAAGCAATCAAAAACACAAAGGTAAAAAACCTGCAATGAGAAAGGCAAAACCTAAAAAACGTGTGATCCTTCCCGATCCCGTATTCGGTGATGTGCGCGTAACCAAGTTTGTTAACCACTTGATGTACGATGGCAAGAAGAATACCGCATTCACCATTTTTTACGGAGCGCTTGAGATTGTGAAATCAAAGCTCCCCAATGAAGAACAGACCGCTCTCGAGATTTGGAAAAAGGCCCTCGAGAATGTAACTCCTCAGGTAGAGGTTAAGTCACGCCGCGTTGGTGGTGCGACTTTCCAGGTGCCTACTGAAATCCGTCCTGACCGCAAGGAGTCTATATCGATGAAAAATCTTATTATATACGCCCGCAAACGTGGTGGCAAAACGATGGCCGATAAACTCGCTGCTGAGATCGTTGATGCTTTCAATAGCCAGGGCGGTGCATTCAAGCGTAAGGAGGATATGCACAAGATGGCTGAGGCTAACCGTGCATTCGCTCATTTCCGCTTCTAATTTTTCAAGATATAAGAGAAAATGGCTAAATCAGACGAACTACTTAAATATACCCGTAATATCGGTATCATGGCTCACATCGATGCCGGTAAGACAACAACCTCGGAACGTATTCTTTTCTATACCGGCCTCACACACAAAATCGGTGAGGTGCATGATGGCGCTGCCACCATGGACTGGATGGAACAGGAGCAGGAACGCGGTATTACCATTACCTCGGCAGCCACTACAGCGTTTTGGAAGTATAACGACGAAAAATACAAAATCAACCTTATTGACACCCCGGGGCACGTTGACTTCACTGTAGAGGTTGAACGTTCATTGCGTGTGCTCGACGGTGCAGTCGCTACATTCTGCGCAGTAGGTGGCGTTGAGCCCCAGTCAGAGACCGTATGGCGTCAGGCTGACAAATATAACGTTCCCCGCATCGGTTACGTTAATAAAATGGACCGTTCGGGTGCCAACTTCTTTGAGGTGGTGCGCCAACTCAAGGACGTACTCGGTGCCAATCCCTGCCCTATTCAGATACCTATCGGTGCTGAAGAGACATTCAAGGGTGTGGTTGACCTCATTGCCATGAAGGCTATCTTCTGGCATGATGAGGCAATGGGTGCTGACTATTCTATAGAAGAAATACCCGCCAACCTTCAGGATGAAGCTGAGGAATGGCGTGACAAGATGCTTGAGAAAATCGCCGAGTTTGACGATGATCTCATGTCAAAATACTTTGACGATCCTTCTACAATCACTGTTGAGGAAATCAAGCGCGCCCTGCGTAAGGCTACTCTGTCAATGAACCTCGTTCCCATGATTCTGGGTTCTTCGTTCAAGAATAAGGGTGTTCAATGCCTGCTTGATGCAGTATGTGCTTATCTGCCTTCTCCCACCGATGCCGGTGCGGTTGAAGGTCACGCAATGGGTGATCCTGACACAGTTGAAACACGCGAACCTTCAAGCGACGCTCCTATGTGTGCTCTCGCCTTTAAGATCGCAACCGATCCTTATGTAGGTCGTCTGTGCTTCTTCCGTGTTTATTCCGGCGATATCGATGCCGGTTCTTATGTTCTTAACTCACGTTCAGGAAAGAAAGAGCGTATCTCGCGTCTGTTCCAGATGCACTCTTCCAAGCAGAACCCCAAGGAACGTATCGGCTGTGGTGATATCGGTGCCGGTGTAGGTTTCAAAGATATCCGTACCGGTGACACACTGTGTGCAGAAGACGCTCCTATCGTGCTTGAGGCTATGGACTTCCCCGATCCTGTTATCGGTATAGCTGTGGAACCCAAGACACAGAAAGATCTTGACAAACTTGGTGTTGGCCTTCAGAAGCTTGCTGAAGAAGATCCTACATTCCGCGTTGCAACTAACGAAGAAACCGGCCAGACAGTTATCTCAGGTATGGGTGAGCTTCACCTCGATATCATTATCGACCGTCTGCGTCGCGAGTTTAAGGTAGAATGTAACCAGGGCCGTCCTCAGGTTACTTACAAGGAATCGATTACAAAGCCTGTTCAGCTCCGTGAAGTGTTCAAGAAACAGACCGGTGGTCGTGGTAAGTTTGCTGACATAATTGTCCGCGTTGAACCTGTTGACGAGGGCTTTGACGGTAATCTGCAGTTTGTAGACGAGGTCAAAGGTGGTAACATTCCTAAGGAATACATCCCCTCGATACAGAAGGGCTTCCAGACAGCGATGAAGAATGGTGTCCTCGCGGGCTTCCCGGTGGAACAACTTAAGGTTACCGTGATTGATGGTTCATTCCACCCCGTTGACTCTGATCAGCTGTCATTCGAGTTGTGTGCCATCCAGGCATTCAAGAAAGCCTGCGAACAGGCCGGCCCTGTGCTTCTTGAGCCTATCATGAAGATCGAGGTCGTTACTCCTGAAGAATCAATGGGTGACGTGATCAGTGACCTTAACAAACGTCGCGGACAGGTAGAAGGTATGGAGACAAGCCGCTCTGGCGCCCGTGTTGTAAAGGCCAAGGCTCCTCTTGCCGAAATGTTCGGATATGTTACAGCCCTGCGTACAATCACCTCAGGCCGTGCAACCTCAACAATGTCGTTCTCGCACTACAGCGAAGTATCTACATCAATCGCCCGCAATGTCCTGACCGAGTGCCAGGGCCGAGTAGACCTGCTTAAGTAAACAATAAAAGAATCACAATATGAGCCAAAAAATTCGTATTAAACTCAAATCTTACGATCACAATCTCGTCGATAAGTCGGCTGAGAAAATCGTAAAGACCGTGAAGGCTACCGGCGCTGTAATCTCGGGCCCAATTCCCCTGCCCACTCACAAGCGCATCTTCACCGTCAACCGCTCGACCTTCGTTAACAAGAAGTCGCGTGAGCAGTTCCAGCTTTCATCTTTCAAGCGTCTGATCGACATCTATAACTCGACAGCCAAGACTGTAGACGCTCTGATGAAACTCGAGCTTCCCAGTGGTGTGGAGGTTGAAATCAAAGTGTGATAACGCCTGTAACAACGGTATAATACCTCTCTCCTCAAAATTTCCCCAGTCATAAAAGACACTTCAACCAATATAAAATTAAAGAAATGCCAGGATTAATTGGAAAGAAAATCGGAATGACATCCGTGTTCAGTGCCGACGGCAAAAATGTGCCGTGCACTGTTATCGAAGTAGGTCCTTGCGAAGTAACACAGGTAAAGACCGTGGCTACTGATGGCTATGATGCTATTCAGCTCGGCTTTGAGGACGCTAAAGAAAAGCATACCACAAAGCCTCAGATGGGTCACTTTGCCAAAGCAGGTGTTACTCCCAAGCGCCACTTGGCCGAGTTCAAAGGTTTTGGTGAAGATTACAAGCTCGGTGACAAAATCACCGTTGACCTGTTCACTGAATCAGACTTTGTTGACATCGTCGGCACATCAAAAGGTAAAGGTTTCCAGGGCGTAGTCAAGCGCCACGGTTTCGGTGGTGTAGGGCAGACTACCCACGGCCAGCACAACCGCTTGCGTGCCCCCGGTTCAATCGGCGCCTGCTCTTACCCTGCAAAGGTGTTCAAAGGCATGCGTATGGCCGGCCAGATGGGCAACAAGCGTGTCACTGTTCAGAACCTCCAGGTTGTGAAAGTGATTCCTGAACACAACGTGTTAATGATCAAGGGTTCAATTCCCGGAAGCAAAGGTTCAATCGTCTTAATTGAGAAGTAAAATGGAAGTCGCAATTTTAACAAAAGAAGGTAAGGACACAGGCCGCAAGGCAGTCCTCAACGACGAGGTGTTCGGCATTGAAGCCAACGAGCACGCCATCTATCTCGACGTTAAGCAGTATTTGGCCAACCACCGTCAGGGTACCCATAAATCAAAAGAACGCAGCGAGGTGAGCGGATCAACCCGTAAGCTCCACAAGCAAAAAGGTGGCGGCGGCAGCCGTATCGGCGATATCAATTCGCCCGTGCTCGTGGGTGGCGGCCGTGTATTCGGTCCCCGTCCCCGTGATTACCGCTTCAAGCTCAACAAAAAGCTTAAAGCTCTCGCCCGCCGTTCAGCCCTGTCAGTAAAAGCAGCTGCTGGTCAGATTGTAGTGGTAGAGAATTTCACTTTTGAAACCCCCAAAACTAAAGAATTCTTAAAATTTGCTAAAGATATTAAAGTCGACGGCAAAAAGGTGCTCTTGGTTTTGTCAAGCAAAGAAAACTCCGTATATTTGTCTGTCCGTAATGTGCCGAATGCTAAGTTGACCTCAGCATCCGACCTCAATACATACGTAATCATGGACAACAATGCTATCGTCTTTACAGAGGGTAGCCTTGAAGTCGTTAACAAGCTTTAATCGCAACGCGCAATGGAAATCTCAATCAAACCCATCCTCACAGAGAAGGCAACTAAGCTCTCAGAGAAGCTTAATTGCTATACTTTTGCAGTTTCTGTAGAAGCATGCAAAGGCCAGATCAAGGACCTGGTTGAATCACTCTATGGCGTTAAGGTGCTTAAAGTGAATACCGCAGTAATGCGCGCCAAAAACAAATCGCGTTGGACCAAGAGTGGCCTTCTCCGTGGCAAGACAGCCCGTTGGAAAAAGGCCATGGTTACTGTGGAAGCAGGTCAAACAATCGACTTTTTTAGCAATATCTAATAAGAAATGGCAGTCAAAAAATTCAAGCCCACAACCCCCGGGCAACGTCACAAAGTTATTGGTGTATTCAAGCGCGCCGAAGCCGTGAAAGTCGACGGCAGCACTATCGTGCGCACATCTACTGCTAATGCACCAGAAAAAGCTCTTACTGGCGGTAAGCGTGCCTCCGGCGGCCGTAATGCCGAAGGCCATCTCACTACCCGCTACCTTGGCGGTGGTCACAAACGCAAATTCCGCTTCATCGACTTTAAGAGAACCAAGGATGGCATTCCTGCCGTAGTGAAGACAATCGAGTACGATCCTAACCGTTCGGCCCGCATTGCCCTTCTCTATTATGTAGACGGCGAGAAAGCCTACATCATTGCACCCAACGGTCTCGAAGTAGGCCAGACTGTAGTAAGCGGTCCTGAAGCTGCACCCGAAGTGGGCAATGCTCTTCCGCTGAACAAGATCCCTGTCGGTACCGTAATTCACAACATTGAGCTCCGTCCCGGTCAAGGTGCCTTTATGGCACGTTCAGCCGGTACTTTCGCTCAGCTCATCTCCCGTGAGGGAAATTACGCTATTATCAAATTACCTTCGGGTGAAACCCGCAAGGTGCTTGCTACCTGCAAGGCTACGATAGGTGTTGTAGGTAACAGCGAGCACTCATTGGAAAGCTCAGGCAAGGCTGGCCGTTCACGTTGGTTAGGCCGTCGCCCCCGCAACCGCGGTGTTGTTATGAACCCGGTTGATCACCCCATGGGTGGTGGTGAAGGTCGCGCATCAGGTGGCCATCCCCGCTCACGCAAGGGCCTTTATGCTAAGGGCCTGAAGACTCGTGCACCCAAGAAGCACTCTTCGAAGTATATCATCGAAAGACGTAAAAAGTAATCTGATAAATTAAGTAATTATGAGTCGTTCATTAAAAAAAGGACCCTTTATCAGCGTCAAACTCGAAAAGAAGGTCGAGGCGATGAATGCATCGGGCAAAAGCAGTGTTATCAAAACCTGGAGCCGTGCTTCTATGATCGCCCCCGAATTTGTAGGCCACACTTTCGCAGTTCACAATGGTAACAAGTTTATTCCTGTGTATGTAACCGAGAATATGGTAGGACACAAACTCGGCGAGTTTGCCCCGACCCGTACTTTCCGCGGTCACTCAGGCAATAAGAAGAAATAACAAGGGCCCAATTAACAAATTTCGAATATAAAAAGAAAATAATAAAATGGGTGTAAGAAAAAGAACAGCAGCCAACTCGCGCAAAGAGGAGCTCAAGAACGTTGCTTTCGCAAAGCTTAATAACGTTCCCACTTCTCCCCGCAAGATGCGCCTGGTAGCCGATATGGTGCGCGGCAAGGAAGTATTCCGCGCGCTCGGCATCCTTAAATTCTCAAATAAAGAGGCAGCTGCCCGTGTGGAGAAACTTCTGCGCAGCGCCGTTGCCAACTGGGAGGCCAAGAACGAACGCAAAGCCGAGAGCGGTGAGCTTTACATCAGCACTATCTATGTAAACTGCGCTCCTATGCTCAAGCGTCTCCGCCCCGCTCCCCAGGGTCGTGGTTACCGCATCCGCAAGCGCTCGAACCACGTCACCATTATCGTTGACACTATTGATAACGC
Source organism: Odoribacter sp. (assembly GCA_023663145.1). Classification (GTDB taxonomy): domain Bacteria; phylum Bacteroidota; class Bacteroidia; order Bacteroidales; family Muribaculaceae; genus CAG-873. The sequence goes on along the minus strand of JAMPHZ010000003.1, from coordinate 14,999 downwards.
TAAAGCATAAACCATGGGACAGAAAGTTAATCCAATTAGCAATCGTCTGGGTGTTATCCGTGGCTGGGATTCAAACTGGTCAGAAAAAGGCAAGTATCCCGCCAACATCCTTGAAGATTACAAACTCCGCGAATACCTCAACGTCCGCCTGGCCAAGTGCAGTGTCTCGCGCGTTGTCATTGAACGTACCCTCAAGCTGATCACAATAACCGTATGCACATCGCGTCCCGGTCTGATCATCGGCAAGGGCGGTCAAGACGTGGAAGCTCTCAAGAAAGAGCTCTCAAAAATTACCGACAAAGACGTTCAGATTAATGTATATGAAGTAAAACGTCCTGAACTCGACGCTGAAATCGTAGCATCTACAATTGCCCGTCAGATTGAAGGCAAGGTGGCTTACCGCCGTGCAGTCAAGATGGCAGTAGCCTCCACCATGCGTGCAGGCGCTGAAGGAATCAAGGTGCAGGTTTCAGGCCGCCTCAACGGCGCCGAAATGGCCCGAAGCGAAATGTTCAAGGAAGGCCGCACACCCCTGCATACTTTGCGCGCCGATATTGACTATGCCCTGGTAGAAGCTCATACCAAGGTTGGTGTGATAGGTGTGAAAGTCTGGATCTGCCGTGGTGAGGTATATGGTAAGCGTGATCTCGCTCCCCAGTTCACCACCACACAGAAGGACAGCCGTGCAGCCGCAGCCCCCGGCGCTCCCCGCCGTGGCGGTTTCCGTAGGGCTAAAAACAATCGTTAAACCTCTAAAGCCGACTAAAGGACAATGTTAGCACCAAAGAAAACAAAATTCCGCCGCCAGCAAAAAGGCCGCATGAAGGGCATCGCCCAGCGTGGCAATCAGCTGGCTTTCGGCTCGTTCGGCATCAAGACCCTTGAATCCAAGTGGATCACCGGTCGCCAGATCGAGGCCGCCCGTATCGCGGTGACACGTTATATGCAACGTCAGGGTCAGATATGGATCCGCATTTTCCCCGATAAGCCTATCACCAAGAAACCTGCCGAAGTCCGCATGGGTAAAGGTAAAGGTTCACCCGAGGGCTTTGTAGCTCCTGTAACTCCGGGCCGCATCATTATCGAAGTTGAGGGCGTAAGCTACGATATAGCCAAGGAGGCTCTGCGCCTGGCTGCTCAGAAGCTGCCGGTTGTGACCAAGTTTGTCGTACGTCGCGACTATGATCCCTCTCAAAACGTCTAAGCAGTTATGAAAAAAGAAGAAATCAAAGAACTTTCGACCGCCGACCTCCAGGAACGTCTGGCCCAGATGGAGAAGGAATATCTTCAGCTTAAGGTCAATCATGCCGTTTCCCCTCTGGACAACCCTGCTAAAATCACCGCCGACCGCCGTATGATCGCCCGCGTGAAAACGGAGTTGCGTCAGCGCGAACTTAATAAATAAACATCCCCATCAGCACAAAAATGGAAAAAAGAAATTTAAGAAAAGAGCGCATCGGGGTAGTGTCGAGCAACAAAGGCGACAAGACAATCACCGTAACCATTAAATGGAAGGAAAAACATCCTATCTACGGTAAATTTGTCAACAAGAGCAAGAAATACCACGCTCACGACGAAAATAACGAGTGCAGCATCGGTGATACCGTGCGCCTGATGGAAACCCGTCCCTTGTCAAAGACCAAGAGATGGCGCTTAGTTGAAATCATTGAAAAAGTTAAGTAAGCTATGATACAGACAGAATCACGTTTAACTGTGGCCGACAACAGCGGCGCCAAGGAGGCTTTGTGCATCCACGTGCTCGGAGGCACCGGCCGTCGTTATGCTTCGGTAGGCGACATTATCGTCGTATCGGTAAAGAGTGTTATCCCAAGCTCTGACGTAAAGAAGGGCACTGTATCGAAGGCTATCGTCGTTCGTACAAAGAAGGAAATCCGTCGTGCCGATGGTTCCTATATCCGTTTCGACGACAACGCCTGCGTGCTGCTCAACAACGCTGGTGAACTGCGTGGCACACGTATCTTCGGCCCTGTGGCCCGCGAGCTCCGCGCCACCAATATGAAGATTGTATCACTCGCTCCCGAGGTACTCTAAATCAATAACCTGCAAAATTTATTAAAGTAATGAAATTGCATATCAAAAAAGGTGACATGGTTTATGTCCTCGCCGGCGAAGACCGCGGCAAAACCGGCCGCGTCCTCGAGGTTCAACCCTCGAAGGAGCGTGCCATTGTTGAGGGCGTCAACATTATCACCAAGGCTACCAAGCCTACCGCACAGCATCCTCAGGGCGGCCTCATCAAGAAGGAGGCTCCCATCCATATTTCCAACCTCAGTCTCATCGATCCTAAGTCAGGAAAGCCCACTCGCATCGCCATGAAACTTGATGCAGAGGGTAAAAAGGTGAGAATCGCTAAAAAATCAGGACAGGAGATTAAATAATGGAAACAACACTCAGCAAAGATTACAAGGAGCGCATCGTGCCTGCCCTGACCAAGGAATTCGGCTACACCACTGTAATGCGTGTCCCCCGCCTTGAGAAGATTGTCATCAATCAGGGCATCGGTGAGGCTACCCAAGACAAGAAACTCATCGACACCGCAATCGCCGAGCTCACTGCCATAACCGGTCAGAAGGCAGTAGCCACTCTGTCGCGCAAGGACATCTCGAACTTCAAGGTTCGTAAGAAAATGCCTATCGGCGTGCGTGTGACACTCCGTCGCGAGCGTATGTATGAATTTCTGGAACGCCTCATCCGTGTGGCTCTTCCCCGTATCCGTGACTTCAAGGGTATAGAGGGTAAGCTCGACGGTCGTGGCAACTATACTCTCGGTATAACCGAGCAGATCATCTTCCCCGAGATCAACATCGATAACATCAACAAGCTGATGGGTATGAACATCACCTTCGTGACTTCGGCTCCCACCGATGAAGAAGGTTACGCTCTGCTGAAAGCTTTTGGTCTTCCCTTCAAAAACGAAAAGAAGTAAACTATGGCAAAAGAATCAATGAAGGCCCGTGAGGTAAAGCGTGCCAAGCTCGTAGCCAAGTATGCCGCCAAGAAGGCTGCTCTCAAGGCCGCCGGTGACTATGAAGCTTATCAGGAGCTGCAGAAGCTGCCCAAGAATGCATCGCGTGTGCGTCTGCACAACCGCTGCTCGATCACCGGGCGCCCCAAGGGTTACATGCGTGAGTTCGGCCTGTCGCGTATTCAGTTCCGCGAGATGGCATCAGCCGGTCTGATCCCGGGTGTGAAGAAGGCCTCCTGGTAACCAGTCGTTACGGTTACGGTAAGGTCAGCTTTGTCAACGCATACTATAAGCTACAATATCGGGAGACGGCCTCGAGCCAAGACTCAAACCTTCTCCGCCCCGCGCGGATTCTCTCAGCATCCGCTCAGGGGTCGCTCCCATCTTTTTAACATTTGAGACTTAAATATTGTTGGGAATATTTCCCAATCAATTTAAACTATTTTTACAATGACAGATCCTATAGCAGATTATCTCACAAGATTGAGGAACGCTATCAAGGCCAACCACCGTGTGGTCGAGATACCAGCCTCAAACTTGAAGAAAGAAATCACTAAGATTCTTTTTGAACAGGGCTATATCCTCAACTATAAGTTTGAGGAAGGCGAGAATCCCGCCGGCACTATCAAGATAGCCCTCAAGTATGATCCCGTAGATCGGGTTAACGCCATCAAGGGCCTGCGTCGTGTTTCGCGTCCGGGCCTGCGCCAATATGCTGGTTACAAGGATATGCCCCGCGTGCTCAATGGCCTCGGTATCGCTATCCTCTCAACCTCTCGTGGCGTGATGACAAATAAGAAAGCCGCCGAAGAAAAAGTAGGTGGTGAAGTGCTTTGCTACATTTATTAATCTTTAACCCAAAAAAACACAGAATAATGTCACGTATAGGTAAAGCTCCCATAGCAATTCCTGCCGGCGTCACTGTAGAGGTTAAGGACCATGTAGTGACCGTAAAAGGTAAGAATTCAAGCCTCCAGCAGGCCATCAACCCCGACATCGCAGTGGAAGTCAAGGACGGCCATGTATATGTTACCCGCCCCAGCGATGACCGTGAGCACCGCGCACTTCACGGTCTGTACCGTGCGCTGATCCACAATATGGTTGTAGGTGTGTCGGAAGGCTATCGCAAAGAAATGGAATTAGTCGGTGTAGGTTACCGCGCCACAGCCACAGGTCAGGTACTTGAGCTGTCACTCGGTTTCTCACACGCAATATATATCAAGCTTCCGCCTGAAGTAAAGGTTGAAGCCAAGACTGAGCGTAACAAAAACCCGCTCATCATTCTCACCAGCGACGACAAGCAGCTCCTGGGCCAGGTGTGCGCCAAGATTCGCTCTCTGCGCAAGCCCGAACCCTACAAGGGCAAAGGTATCAAGTTTGTTGGCGAAGTTATTCGTCGTAAATCCGGCAAGACAGCCGGTGCCAAATAAATAAATTGACACCATCATGATTTCTAAGATAGACAGAAGAAACAAAATCAAGGCCCGCATCCGCGGCCGCATCTCCGGCACTGCTACCCGTCCCCGCATGACTGTCTTCCGCTCCAACAAGCAGATTTACGTACAGCTCGTTGACGACCTGGCCGGTAAAACACTCGTATCTACCTCTTCCAAAGGTATTGGAGAAGGTACAAAGATTGAAATTGCCGCTAAAGTGGGCGAGGCTATCGCCAAGAAAGCCCTTGAGGCAGGTATCACAGAAGTAGTATTCGACCGCAACGGTTATCTGTTCCACGGCCGTGTGAAATCGCTGGCTGACGCAGCCCGCCAAGGCGGCCTTAAATTCTAATCGATTATGGCTACAAAAAACAATAGAGTAAAAACAACCAACGACCTCGACCTTAAAGATCGTCTGGTCGCCATCAACCGTGTTACCAAAGTAACCAAGGGTGGCCGTACTTTTACATTCGCAGCCATCGTCGTGGTTGGCAATGAAAACGGCATCGTAGGCTGGGGCCTCGGCAAAGCCAACGAAGTGCAGGCCGCCATCGCCAAAGGCGTGGAATCCGCCAAGAAGAATCTCATCAAGGTTCCCGTTCACAAGGGTACAATTCCCCACGAGCAGTTCGCTAAATTCGGCGGATCGCGCGTGATACTCAAGCCCGCCTCACACGGTACCGGTGTAAAGGCCGGTGGTGCTATGCGTGCAGTGCTTGAGAGTGTCGGTATCACTGACGTGCTCGCAAAGAGCAAGGGCTCTTCAAACCCCCACAACCTTGTAAAGGCCACAATCGCCGCTTTGGGTGAAATGCGCTCGCCTGCGCAGGTTGCACAGAACCGTGGTATCTCGGTAGAACAAGTATTCAAAGGCTAACCTCCTCTACACTCTGTAATATGGCAAAAATAAAAATCACCCAGATAAAGAGCCGCATCAAGTGCCCTGCAGTGCAGAAGCGCACCCTTGATGCCCTTGGCCTCAAAAAAATGCATCAATCGGTAGTAAAAGAAGATACTCCCGATGTGATGGGTATGGTTAACAAAGTTCGCCACCTCGTAGAAGTGACCAACGCATAAATCATTATCGACTATGGACTTAAGTAATTTACAGCCAGCCGCCGGTTCTGTCAAGCGTGCCACCCGTATCGGCCGCGGCCCGGGCTCGGGAAAAGGTGGAACATCAACCCGTGGCCATAAAGGTGCCAAATCACGCAGCGGCTACAAGCGCAAGATAGGCTTCGAAGGTGGCCAGATGCCTCTTCAGCGCCGTCTCCCCAAGTGGGGCTTCAACAATATCAACCGCAAGGAATATAAGGCAATCAATCTTGATGTGATCGCAACTCTCGCTGCCGATAAGAACCTCCAGAAGGTAGGCATCGAAGAACTGCGTGCGGCAGGCTTTATCAGCCGCAAGCAGCTTGTTAAAATCCTCGCCAACGGTGCTGTCACAAGCGCCCTCACTGTCGAAGCACACGCATTCTCGGCTGCAGCTCAGGCTGCAATCGAAGCTGCAGGTGGATCGGTATTAAAAATCGAAAAATAATGAGATTCGTCGACACCCTCAAAAACATCTGGACAATCGAAGAGCTGCGTAAGCGTATCCTCGTGACGCTGCTGTTGGTGCTTGTCTATCGCCTTGGTTGTTATATTGTGCTCCCCGGCATTTCGCCCGCCGATATTGACGTACTGGCTAACTTCACCAACAAAAGCGGTCTGATGCAGCTGCTCGATATGTTCTCGGGTGGCGCTTTCTCCCAGGCTTCCATCTTCGCCCTGGGTATCATGCCGTACATTACGGCTTCGATCGTCATCCAGCTCTGCGGGATGATCCTGCCCTCTTTCCAGAAGATGCAACGCGAGGGTGAGAGCGGACGCCAAAAACTCAATCAGTACACCCGCTATCTGACAGTGCTTATCCTGGTGTTGCAGGCTCCGACATATCTGACTAATCTTCAGTATCAGGTTGCCAGTGCAGGCAGTACAACAATGCTGTTCGGTTTTTGGAAAATACTGTATCTGACCATCATTCTCGCTGCCGGCGCAATGTTTATCCTTTGGCTTGGCGAGCGTATCACTGACCGCGGTATAGGTAATGGTATCTCTTTCATAATTCTTGTAGGTATCATTGCCCGTCTCCCGGGAGCTCTTTTCTATGAGTTCACTTCTCGTCTGCCCGGAACTACCGGAAGCCAGGGCGGTCTTGTGATGTTTATTGTTGAGATCGTGCTGCTGTTTGCCGTGACTGTATGCGCAGTGCTGCTTGTACAGGGTACACGTAAGGTGCCTGTGCAGTATGCAAAACGTATCATCGGCCAGCGTCAGTACGGAGGTCAGCGCCAGTATATCCCTTTGAAAGTTAATGCTGCCGGCGTAATGCCTATCATTTTCGCCCAGGCAATCATGTTCATTCCTATGGCTCTCGCAGGTTTCCGTGGTGGAGAGTCAGGTTTCATGAGTGCTTTCACTGACATCAACAGCTTCTGGTACAACTTTGTCTTCTTTATACTCATTGTAGCTTTCACATATTTCTATACTGCCATCACTGTGCGCCCCACTCAGATGGCCGATGATATGAAGCGCAACAATGGATTTATCCCCGGTGTGAAACCAGGCAAGAAAACCGCCGAGTATCTCGACGCTATCATGTCGAGAATCACACTTCCAGGATCTATCTTCCTCGGCATCGTGGCTATTCTTCCCGCTTTTGCCCGTTTCTTCGGTATCTCGCAGAACTTTGCCCAATTTTTCGGCGGCACATCGCTGCTGATTATGGTAGGTGTAGTTCTTGATACACTGCAGCAGGTAGAGGCTCATCTGAAGATGCACCATTACGATGGCCTGATGAAAGAAGGCAAGATTAAAGGACGCACCACAGGTTCTGCTTATTAATCATTAATCAAGTACAGCCTAAGAATCAATACAAGAAAGAGCGATAAACAATGATTTATCTGAAGACACCGGAAGAAATGCAGAAGATGCGCGCCGCCGCTGATCTGGTATCGCGCACCATGGGCGAGGTAGCCCGCTGGATTGAACCCGGCATAACCACACGCAAGCTCGACACCATTGCCCGCGAATTCATGCGGGACAATGGTGGCAAGCCTGCCTGTCTTGGTTATGAAGGTTTCCCCGGTACCTTATGTATTGAAGTGAATGAGACGGTGGTTCATGGGTTCCCTTCGAGTTATGCTTTGCGCGATGGAGACATTGTTGGCATTGACACAGTTGTGGAACTTGACGGCTATAACGGTGATATGTGTTATACATTTGCCGTAGGTGATGTGTCACCTGAGATAATGCAGCTTTGCAAGACAACCCGCGAGAGCCTTTATGTAGGCATCGAGGCTTGTAAAGCAGGGCATCGCATAGGCGACATAGCCAATGCTGTGCAGAACTATTGTGAGAAGCGCGGTTATTCGATCGTGAGAGAGATGTGCGGTCATGGGATTGGCCGTAGCATGCATGAAAGCCCTGAGGTGCCGAATTATGGCCGCAGAGGAACCGGCGCTGTTATCCGTAACGGAATGTGCATATGTATCGAGCCGATGGTTAACATGGGTTCGCGTAACATTGTCATAGAACGCGACGGATGGACATGCCGGACACGTGACCGCAAGCCTTCGGCGCATTTTGAGCATACCCTCGCCATCATTGACGGAAATACCGAGATTCTCACGACATTCGATTACATTCATCAGGCAGTACCCGACAGATTTAATTAATATGGCAAAACAGACAGCAATAGAACAAGACGGCACCATCGTGGAGGCCTTGAGCAACGCAATGTTTCGCGTAGAGCTCGAAAATGGACATGAGATCACAGCACATATCTCAGGTAAGATGCGTATGCATTACATAAAGATCTTGCCCGGTGATAAGGTGCGTGTGGAGATGTCACCCTACGATCTGAGTAAAGGCCGTATTGCTTTCCGATATAAGTAATTCCCTTTAACGCTATAACTAAAAGAAAAAGATGAAAGTAAGAGCATCAGTAAAAAAGCGCACCCCGGACAGCAAAATCGTGCGTCGCAAGGGTCGCCTTTACGTCATCAACAAGAAAAACCCTAAGTACAAACAACGTCAAGGATAATTTTTGTTATTTTTGCAGAAAAAATACCAGTAATTTATGGCAATACGTATAGTGGGAGTTGACCTCCCCCAGAACAAACGAGGTGAAATCGCCCTGACCTATATTTTCGGCATAGGTCGCAGCTCGGCGAAAAAAATCCTTGAAAAAGCCGGTGTAGATGTAAATATCAAGGTTCAGGACTGGACCGATGCACAGGCAGCGAAAGTACGCGAAGTCATCGGCAGCGACTACAAGGTCGAGGGTGACCTCCGTTCGGAAATCCAGCTTAATATCAAGCGTCTGATGGATATCGGTTGTTACCGTGGCATCCGTCACCGTAACGGCCTCCCTGTGCGTGGTCAGTCGACCAAGAACAATGCCCGCACCCGCAAGGGCCGCAAGAAAACCGTTGCTAACAAGAAGAAAGCTACTAAATAATAATCTACTATGGCAAAAAAGACAGTTGCAGCAAAGAAGAGAAACGTTAAGGTTGGCGCAGAAGGTCAGCTTCACGTTCATTCGTCTTTCAACAATATCATCGTGTGTCTCGCCAATAGCGAAGGCCAGGTTATTTCATGGTCATCGGCCGGCAAGATGGGCTTCCGCGGCTCAAAGAAGAACACTCCTTATGCTGCCCAGATGGCAGCTCAGGATTGCGCCAAGATTGCCTATGATCTGGGCCTGCGCAAAGTGAAGGCATACGTTAAAGGACCCGGCAACGGCCGTGAATCAGCAATCCGCACCATCCATGGCGCAGGAATTGAGGTAGTCGAGATTATAGACGTTACCCCGCTGCCCCATAATGGCTGCCGCCCCCCCAAGCGTAGAAGAGTTTAATAATCAGTTACGCCATTTGAGCGCCTCATGGCGCCAAATGTCCCTCTACTTTCTCTTTTAGTGTTATCAAATTTTTTAATCCCCGGATAAGCAGGGTGTCACCGGCTACTGTCAACACCTTGACACAGGCAGTAATGCCGTCGGCGCATTCACCCGCCCACCTGACATTCCATAGCATCCGGATTTAAACTGATTTTTAAATACAATGGCAAGATATACAGGTCCCAAGACCAAAATAGCCCGTAAGTTCGGCGAGCCCATTTTCGGCGAGGATAAAGTTCTCCAGCGTCGTAACTTCCCTCCCGGCCAGCATGGCCAGAACAAGCGCCGTAAAACATCTGAATACGGTGTCCAGCTCCGCGAAAAGCAGAAAGCCAAATATACTTATGGCGTGCTGGAGAAACAATTCCGCAATCTGTTCACAAAGGCTTCGCGCCTTAAAGGTATCACTGGTGTGATCCTTCTCCAACTCCTTGAATCTCGTCTTGATAATGTGGTTTATCGTCTGGGTATTGCACCGACCCGTGCAGCGGCCCGTCAGATTGTACTTCACCGTCACATCACTGTCAATGGTCAGGTTGTTAATATCCCATCTTATGAGGTAAAGCCCGGTGACGTTGTAGGTGTGCGTGAAAAGAGCAAGTCTCTCGAGGTAATCAGCGATTGCCTCGCCGGCTTCAACCACAGCAAATATCCCTGGATTGAATGGGACGAGGCCGCAAAGGCCGGTAAGTTCCTCCACCTGCCCGAACGTACCGATATCCCTGAAAATATCAAGGAGCAGCTCATCGTCGAGTTGTATTCGAAGTAATAATCAATAAATACATCAGATCCATGGCAATCTTAGCATTCCAGAAACCCGACAAAGTAATCATGCTCGAAGCTGATAACTTTTATGGTAAGTTTGAGTTCAAACCCCTGGAGCCCGGCTATGGTATCACCGTAGGCAACGCCCTCCGTCGCGTACTTCTTTCGTCACTTGAAGGCTTCGCGATCTCGTCAATCAAGATTGATGGCGTAAAACACGAATTTGATACCATCGCAGGCGTCAAGGAAGATGTTACCAACATCATCCTTAACCTGAAGCAGGTTGATCTCAAGCAGATCGTAGAAGATACAGATACCGAGAAGGTTACCATTAATGTTTCGGGCACTGATGTGTTCAAAGCCGGTGACATTGGCAAGGCTATGTCGGGATTCGAGGTAATGAACCCTGACCTTGTCATCTGTCATTTGGATCCCAAGGCAAGTTTCAATATCACATTGACAATCAATAAGGGCCGCAGTTGGATTCCCGCTGAGGAGAATGTCACCCCCAATGATGACATCGATACCATAGCGATAGACTCCACATATACACCTATCAAGAATGTCAAGTATACGGTAGAGAACTTCCGTGTTGACCAAAAGACCGACTACGACAAGCTTACTATCGAAATAACAACCAACGGTTCCATCCTTCCTAAAGACGCCCTCAAAGAGGCTGCCAAAATCCTGATTTATCACTTCATGCTATTCTCGGATGAGAAGATCACGCTTGAAGCGCAGGAGGCTGACAACAATGAGGTATTCGATGAAGAAGTGTTGCACATGCGTCAACTTCTCAAGTCGAAACTCGTAGATATGGACCTGAGCGTGCGTGCTCTCAACTGCCTCAAGAGTGCAGAAGTAGAAACACTGGCCGAGCTTGTTGTATTCAACAAGACCGACCTGCTCAAGTTCCGTAATTTCGGCAAGAAGTCGCTTACTGAATTGGAAGACCTTCTCACAAGCCTCAACCTGTCGTTCGGAATGGATATTTCACGATACAAATTAGATAAAGAGTAACCCACGATGAGACACAATAAAAAATTCAATCACCTTAGCCGTACCAAGGCACACCGCGATGCCCTGCTCGCTAACATGACAATATCGCTCATCCTTCACAAGCGCATATATACCACATTGGCTAAAGCTAAAGCACTTCGTGTTTATGCAGAACCTATCATCAACCGCGCTAAGGAAGATACAATGAGCAATCGCCGCCTTGTATTCAAATATCTGCAGAGCAAGGAAGCTGTTAAAGAATTATTTCAGGAGATCGCCCAGAAGATTGCAGACCGCCCCGGTGGTTATACCCGCATTCTCAAGACCGGCAACCGTCTTGGCGACAATGCCCAGACTTGCTTCATTGAATTGGTAGATTATAATGAAGCTATGCTTAAGGGTAAGAAAGATGCCAAGAGCAAGACTACCCGTCGCTCGCGTCGTAAAGCATCGGCTGCCGCTCCTGTGGCTGCCGCTGAAAAGGCTGTCGAGGCTGCTGCCGAAACTGCTGAGCTGCCCGCAGCTGATGAAACACAGGCTTGATTGCCTCTGTGTAAATAATATGAGAAACCGCGCTAATGCCACATGGCATTGGCGCGGTTTTTAACATAGCCGGCGCGTTGCTCAATATGTAGCAAACGCGCCGGCATTTCAGAAGAGAGATGGAGAACGAGAATTATTTGCCTATGGCATTGTTTATAGCATTGGTGGCGCCTTGAGCAGCGTTGGTGACAACGTCTTTGGTTTCATTTTTAACGTCGTTGTATGTGTTCGCGGCGGCATCCTTTACATCAGATGCAATCTCTTTTGTTTTGTCAGCCACGGCGTCTTTTACGTTGGAAGCTTTCACTCCGAGTGTATCAACGGCATCAGCGACCGCATTCTTAAGTGAATCTGTGGCTTGTCCGGGGATTTTTGCCAACGTTTCTTTTGCAGTTGTCAGTACACCTGCCAGTGCAGGGGCTTTCTGCTCAACTGTCGGTGTGATCTTATCAAGGAATTGCTGCGCTTCAGCTACTTTACCCTCATCTACAAGTTTCTGTGCGTATGCCTTGGCCTGGTCGACATAAACTTTCAGAGAATCGGGGTTTGTGCAGTTCTCAATCTTTGTGTAGATTGATGAGCATTCGGTCTTGACTTCATTCTGCTTGTTGCCTGAACAGGCTGCAAGTGATGCAACGGCTAATACGGCCACATAAATAATTAACTTTTTCATTTTTCTTCGATTTTTTTCCAAACTTCAAATTAAACAATCGAGCGCGGCTAAATGTTTTTGCGACATACTTTGTTATTAAGCCGAAAATTAGTAACTTTGCAACGCCGTTCAGGAGGAATCCGACACTCCGGCGGCGTTAGCCAACTATAACACTTATATACTTTTATATTTTAAAAAGTAACCAATATGAAGATTGAAAAAATTATCGGTCGTGAAGTACTCGACTCGCGTGGCAACCCCACTGTAGAAGTAGATGTAATCCTTGAATCAGGCGCCAAAGGCCGTGCCTCAGTTCCTTCAGGTGCATCGACAGGTGAAAACGAAGCTCTTGAGCTCCGTGACGGCGATAAGAGCCGCTACATGGGTAAGGGCGTGACCAAGGCTGTCGCTAACGTCAATGGTCCTATAGCCGAGGCCCTCGTAGGCATGAGCGCTCTCGACCAGATTGCAATTGATGAGAAGATGCTTGCCCTTGATGGCACTGATACTAAGAGCAATCTCGGTGCGAATGCAATCCTGGGTGTGTCTCTTGCCGTGGCCAAAGCTGCAGCTGACTATCTGGACCTGCCTCTTTACAAATACATCGGTGGTTGCAACACATACGTGCTGCCCGTACCCATGATGAATATCATCAACGGTGGTGCGCATTCTGATGCTCCTATCTGTTTCCAGGAATTCATGATCCGCCCCATCGGCGCTCCCTCGTTCAAGGAAGGCATCCGCATGGGTACAGAAGTGTTCCATAACCTCAAGAAAGTGCTCAAGGACCGTGGCCTTTCTACTGCAGTAGGTGACGAAGGTGGTTTTGCTCCCAATCTCGACGGTACCGAAGATGCGCTCAATGTGATCATCAAGGCTATCGAGCTCGCAGGCTATGTTCCCGGCCGTGACGTTACTATCGGTCTTGACTGTGCTTCTTCAGAGTTCTATAAAGACGGTAAGTATGATTATACATGGAAGCAGGGTGCTGATGCTCCCAAGCTGACATCTAAAGAGCAGGCTGAGTTCCTCAAGTCTCTTGTAGAGAAATACCCCATCGATTCGATTGAGGACGGCATGGATCAGAACGACTGGGAAGGTTGGAAGATCCTTACTGACCTTATCGGTGACCGTTGCCAACTTGTAGGTGACGACCTCTTCGTAACCAATGTAAAATATCTCGAACGTGGTATTGAGGAAGGCTGTGCCAATTCAATTCTTGTCAAGGTTAACCAGATCGGCTCACTCACCGAAACCCTTCGTGCCGTTGAGCTCGCACAACGCAACGGTTACACAGCTGTAATCTCTCACCGCTCAGGAGAGACCGAAGATGCAACTATCGCAGATATCGCTGTTGCAACTAATGCAGGTCAGATCAAGACAGGTTCTGCATCGCGTTCTGACCGTATGGCCAAGTACAACCAGCTCCTCCGTATCGAAGAGCAGCTTGGTTCAGCTGCATGCTATGGTTACGGTAAGAAAACCAAGCGCAAATAATAGTCAGCCTGACTGAATAAAAGATCACCGGCGACCTCAAATCTGATGAGATCGCCGGTGATTTTGTATAGTGTGTAGGATTACTCTTTTAATCGATAAACCCTGATTCCTATCCATCCCCGGTTCCGTTTTACAAAGTCGTGGATCGGTTGCCGACTTATTTCCACAACGCCATCGGTGCTTGAAGCATGAAGGACTTTCGTCTTTCCGTCTTCTTTCACCACAATGCCCATGTGTGTCACATCAAGATCCTTGCGGTTGCTGACAAAGGCGATCACATCGCCATCCCGCAGGAAGTCAAGCACGGCCTTGTTTGTGAGGTCAATGGTTTTGATGTAAGGGAACCGGTGGTTCCGGTAACCATTCTCTACGGCAGATATAGCGGCATATGTGGCTGAATCAGCTAATGCCGGGTAGCTGTCGCGGTGACTGGTCATGAAGTCGATAGATCTTGTCTGATAATCATACTTTGGCGAGAGGGTGGTTACGTCGGCTATATTTCCCCTGTGTGTATTGTTTATTGCCCATTCGCAATTATAGTGCAGGCGTGAGGCATATCCGTTCATTACACCGTTGCGGTAACGCATCCGTTCGAGATTATAAACAAAGTCTTGCCATCCCTGGCGGTGCTCACCTATGGTAAATGATAATGCCATCGCAATATCTACAAAGGTGGTGCAGTCAAGTTCGTCGAAATTTATGCGTAAATTCTCAGTCTCTCCTTCTAAAGTGTGGGCCACATAAGGTTTGCCGATGAACATTCGGGCGATGTAGCCGGTGCGCTCACTGGGATTCTTGAAATTTTTGGAGGCAACATCGGTCAGGATGTCGGTGGCAAGTATGGTGTCGGTGGTCTCATTGTGCCATTCAACTATTGTTTGGGCGGTTCCACTTAACGGTAGGACTAATGCTAAAAATATTGATTGTATTTTATTCATTACATAATAATATATGAGGCAAAATTAGCAAAAATCAGTTTTGCATACAAGTGGGCAAGGTGAAAATGTCCAATGAGTTCTTAAAATTGCCATAAAAAATCATTATTTTGCAACTTCATAAGATGAAGAAAATAATTATAAAAAAGAGTTCAGTTTTCTGGATAGAGCAATAATGTAGAATAAATGAGCGGGAGGGAAGATTTGTAAAGCTTTGATATACAGGGTATGTTTTAAA
>JAMPHZ010000039.1 GCA_023663145.1 Odoribacter sp. | reverse complement strand
AGAGCATCTGACTGTTAATCAGAGGGTCGTTGGTTCGAGTCCATCTTGAAGCGCTCGTTTTTTTGGATAAGTTTTTTTGCTTGCTTCAATAGCTCAGTCGGTTAGAGCATCTGACTGTTAATCAGAGGGTCGTTGGTTCGAGTCCATCTTGAAGCGCATTTACGCCGGATACCTGTTATAGAGGAGTCCGGCGTTTTTGTTGTATCACGGCCGCTTATCAGGCACGGTATGCGTCATGCCAGGTCGCTGTCTGTAACAGCTGTTGGTAGTGAGCGTTGCCAAAAATTCATAAATATCAGCGGCTTGTTTTGCTGTTAGGCAAATTTGTGCTACCTTTGCAATGCCTCGTGCAATGGCATTCCCGGTCGAGGGAGGCCGCGGGGTAGCTTTTTAATATAAAGGCGTTCCGACGCTTTTCTGTCACCATTCTGAACTTCGCAACTTCAAATCCATGGCAGAGGATAGCAACGCGGTCAACGCCCATAATGGTATGATATGCCCGTAAGGCTGCTGCGGTATTTTTATCGCGGTGGTTAAGGCTATTATATCGGCGTGGGCCCTCCGTATTGCTCTTCTTCTTGGATAAGGGCAATGCGAAGGCCTTGAATGGGGAAGAGGAGCAAGGAAGGCTTCGCGCCTTTTTAATTATTAATATATTTTCGATTATAGCCTCCGGAGCCGGCTTGTCAAGGCGTCGGTTTCTATTGCCGTGTAGGTCTGTCATTTCAGGCTTGCCCCGGCATTTATGATATTTCTTTAATTGGTCCTACTTTTCCTAATGTTGAGTGCCCCCGTGAATGTCTTCAAAGATATTCACGGGGGCACTGATATTGGGCGTTTTTCTGTTTTATGAGAAAGTCTCAGCTATGCGCGAGACGGCTTTGGCAGGTGACGCGTTCCGGTACAGAATCTCATATACTGATTCAAGAATGGGCATGTCAACGCCAAAATTGCGGTTTATGTCTGTAATGCATTTTGCTGCATAGTAGCCTTCGGCTGTCTGTTCCATTTCCATGCGGGCTGCTGTCACGGAATAGCCTTTGCCTATCATGGAGCCGAAGTTGTGATTGCGTGAGAAGCGTGAGTAGGCGGTTACCAACAGGTCGCCAAGATACACGGAGTCGCATATCTGACGCGGGCGTGGTGAGACGGCTTGTACGAACCGCTCCATCTCTCTGATTGCATTCGAGATGAGCATTGCCAGAAAGTTGTCGCCGCGTTTCATGCCGTGGATTATTCCGGCCGCTATGGCATATATGTTTTTAAGTACGGCTGCATATTCAATGCCTTCTACGTCGGTAGAGGTGATTATGTGTGAGCGCTTGGATACGAGTAATTTGCCGAATTGTGCGGCAAGGTCGTTGTCGTGGCAACCTATGGTGAGATAGCTGGGGCGGTCCAAGGCTACCTCCTCTGCATGGCAAGGCCCTGATATAACTATTTCGCGGGCATGTGACACACCGAAGCGGTCGGCCATATAGTCGGTGATCAGCTGGTTTTCATCAGGAACGATACCTTTGACTGCCGAGGCTATCACCTTTGATGACAGATCAACGGTGATCTTATCTGTATGTGACTTGAAATATGGTGAAGGCATTGCCAGTAGCAATACATCAGCCTTGTTGCATACCGCGTTTATGTCGGAGGAAAAATTGATGCGTCGGGTATCGAAGTTTACATCGGTAAGATAGGCCGGGTTATGCCCCAGGCGCAGGAATTCCTCGATGCGGTCGTCGCGACGCATGTACCATGTTATGCTGTCGCAGTTGTTAAGCAGCAGTTTGGCCAAAGCGGTAGCCCAACTGCCGCCGCCTAACAGTGCGATGTTGCCGAGTTGTGTCATTTTTCCTTGGGTATTTTTTAAGGGTAAAATGTGAAGAATGGTAGAGGGAGGAGGGGCGGAGGTTGGAATGTTCCGCCGGTGATATGGCCGGCGGAACTCCGTTATTTTTTGAAAGTTACTCGGTGTCGCCGGTAGTCTCGGGGCAGGTGGCTGCGGCTGCGTCAATCCATGCCTGGATTTCGGCGGGAGTGGTCTTGAGCCCGAGTTTATATTTCTTATTGATTGCGAGAAGATCCTGGAATACCTTTCCTGCCACAGCCTTGCTGAGTAAAGCTATGGTAAGTAGACCGGCTTTTTGGAGCGGCGCAACCCATTCTTCAGGTACACCTATTGCCGTGAAAGCCTCAGGTTTATCACGCTTTTCTGTCTTCTCGGGGCGCATCTGGGGGAAGAGAAGAACTTCCTGAATGGTTGTTTGTCCGGTCATCAGCATTACCAACCGGTCCATGCCTATACCCATTCCTGATGTAGGAGGCATGCCGTATTCGAGAGCGCGTATAAAATCGCCGTCGATGATCATGGCTTCATCATCGCCTTTTTCAGCAAGGCGCATTTGTTCTACGAAGCGTTCGTATTGGTCGATAGGGTCATTCAGTTCTGAATATGCGTTGGCAAGTTCTTTACCGTTAACCATGAGCTCAAAACGTTCGGTAAGCTCGGGGTTGTTACGGTGGCGCTTGGTGAGAGGTGACATCTCTATGGGATAGTCGGTGATGAAGGTGGGCTGTATATACTTGCCTTCGCACTTCTCTCCGAAAATTTCATCGATGAGCTTACCTTTGCCCATGGATGGGTCAATCTCAATTTCAAGTTCCTGACATACTCGGCGCAGATCTTCTTCATTCATGCCGGTGATATCGTAGCCTGTATGGTCCTTGATTGCCTGAGCCATTGTGACACGAGGGAAAGGAGCCTTGAATGATATTATATTTTCGCCTACTTTTACTTCTGTAGTGCCGTTTACATCAAGGCATATCTTCTGAAGCATCTGTTCGGTGAAGTTCATCATCCAGTTGTAATCTTTGTATGATACGTAGATCTCCATGCATGTGAACTCGGGGTTATGGGTGCGGTCCATGCCTTCGTTGCGGAAGTTCTTTGAGAACTCATACACTCCTTCAAATCCCCCTACAATCAAGCGCTTGAGATACAGCTCGTCGGCTATGCGAAGATAAAGAGGTATGTCAAGGGCATTGTGGTGGGTTATGAACGGACGGGCCGATGCACCGCCCGGAATCGACTGCAGGATCGGTGTCTCTACCTCTATGTATCCGGCGTCGTTGAAGTATTGGCGCATCGAGGAATACACCTTGGTGCGCTTTAGGAATATTTCTTTTACGCCGTCGTTGACAACGAGATCAACGTAGCGGCGGCGATAGCGTAGTTCGGGGTCATCGAATGCGTCGTATGTGACACCTTCCTTGACTTTAACAATGGGGAGGGGACGCAGCGATTTGCTGAGCACGGTTAGTGATGTGGCGTGGATAGAGATTTCGCCGGTCTGTGTGCGGAACACATAGCCATCGATGCCTACAAAATCACCTATATCAAGAAGTTTCTTGAACACAGTGTTATAGAGCTCTTTGTCGTCTCCGGGGCAGATGTCATCGCGTGAGATGTATACCTGTACACGGCCGTGCGAGTCCTGGAGTTCAATGAAAGACGCTTTGCCCATGATGCGGCGGCTCATGATACGGCCGGCTACTGATACCTCGCGGCGGGGTGCTTCATCACTGAAAGTTTCCTTGATCTCGTCGCTGTAGCCGTTCACTTTATATTCGGCGGCCGGATATGGGTCAATGCCCATGTCGCGCATGGCCTGAAGTGAGTTGCGGCGTATGATTTCCTGTTCGCTGAGTTCGAGAATATTCATGTTATGCTGAATAGTTATGGTCTTGATGTCAAAATATTGCGCAAAGTTACGAAAAAAAGGTGAAAGGCACAACCTTTCATTTGAAGAGCTTCCTGATGGCAAGGAGTGTTCTGCGGACAGCCTCTCGTACGGCCATCACAACCGGTGAAGGCTGCGATGTGATGCCTGCCGCCATTGGATCAATGAATGATGTCGGGAGTGAGATTTCTTCGCCGAACTGTTCAGGGAAGATCACGATGAGGCTGTTTCCGGCAAAGTTGCGTTGCAACAGGGCCGGCATCTCAGTGACTTCGTCGGTGTGCGACACTGAGTTGGGTCTTGCGCTGATCACAATAAGCAGGTCATCCGGCTTTATGCGGCCGGTCATAAGTATCATCTCGTCATGGGAATCTATGGTGCGGAACTCACAGCGTATGCCATAGTTCTCCTGATAAATTACACCTCGTATGAGCGGCTGAATGTCGGAATGGCAGCAGAAAATGACGCGGCATCCCAGCTGCCGGGTGAGCCGTGCGATGGTTCTTACCCATCTTGAGAAGCCGGTCTCATATTGAGCTGATCCCGGCACGGTGACTACGATACGCGCTACGGTGTTGACCGGTACATAGAGACGCGATATGATTACCATGCGGTTTGTGGCCTGGAGCAGCTGTTCGATTTTTGTGCCGAAGAATGAGTCGATAACTGTGGATCGGCGGTGCATGCCTATGACGAGCTCGGTAATGTCCCGCTCGGGCAGCGCGTTCAGGATGCCGGTAACGGTGTTTAGATCATAGCGGTCGATTTCATTGATGCGTACATCAGCAAGGGCGGCGGCTTTGGTTGCTAAAGATAATGATTGCTGTGACAGGCTTTTGGCTTGCGCCGAGTTGTCATTGCGCACATGCAGGGCATGGAATTTATGAGATCCCATTTCATTGCGCATTAGTACGGCGAGTTCGGCAAGACCCGGCGCGGTGAGGGGATTTGAGACGGCGATGAGTGTGTTGTTGGTGCGCGTATGACGTATCATGTCATCGTCGGTGAGCATGCTTATTTTGAGTTTTGACGCACCTGATGCGGTTATTATCGGCGCTACGCCACAGGTGATCAGTATCACAAGAATTGTGGCATTCAGCACCACGCCATCAAGTATCCCTAATGTATTGCCTAAGGTCACGACAGCCAATGCCACAGCAGTGTGGGCTGCGGTGAGGCCGAAGAGTACACTGCGCGACGAACGCCCGTAGCCATTGAGACGCTGTACGGCAAAAGCCGGTATCCATTTTGAGATGAGCGCTACAGCGAGCATGATTGCTGCGGTGGCAAGGGTGTCGGGGTTGGCCACGACTCCCAGGTTTATCATCATGCCTACGCTTATGAGGAAGTAGGGGATGAACAGTGCATTGCCCACAAATTCTATTGATGACATTAGCGGTGATGCCGGCGGTACATAACGGTTGAGTACAAGGCCGGCGAAGAATGCTCCGAGTATGCCTTCAAGGCCTATGATCTGGGCGCTCCATGCGGCAAGAAACACCATTGTCATCACAAACACGTATTGTGTGACGCGGTCGTTGAACTGTTTGAAGAAATAGCGGGTGAGTCGTGGGTATATAAATAATATGGCGACGAGCCATATAGCCATTTTAATGAGAAGCCAGGCTATGTCACCGGGAGCAAAGCCGCCGTTGGCATGGACGTTGACTGCCGTGGCTATCACAAGAAGTGACCCTACTACGGCAATTATCGTGCCTACTACGGCTACAATCACAGCCGGTGATTTAGTTATGCCGAAACGGGCTGCCACGGGGTAGGCTATGAGTGTATGGGCTGAATACATGGCACCTAACAATAGCGCGGCTGTTATGTCAAGGTGAAATAGGAATATGCTTGAACATAATCCTAATAGCATGGGTATCAGTAATGTGAGGATTCCGAATATGAGCCCGCGGCGAAGGTTGAGGCGGAGGTGGAACATGTCGATCTCAAGTCCGGCGAGGAACATGAGATATAATAGTCCCACCTGGCCAAATATGGCAAAACTGGAGTCGGCTTGCAATACGTCGAATCCGTATGGACCGATTACCACACCTGCCACAATCATGCCTATGATGTGGGGTATTTTGAGTCGGTTGAGCAGCAGTGGCGCAAGCAATATGATAGCCAGCACAATTAGAAATATTGTGATTGGTTGTGTTACCAGAGCGGCGGCTATCATATGGCGGGAGATGTTAGATGACCTGAGGTGTGGTCAACTTTTGTGATCGATGATGTATTTTACGATCTGCACTGCGTTAAGTGCGGCGCCTTTGCGCAGCTGATCGGCTACGGCCCAGAATGCGAGCCCGTCAGACGCAAGGTCACGGCGCACTCGCCCTACAAACACGGGGTCAGTGCCGGCTGCATCAAGAGGCATGGGGTAGAGGCGCCCCTGAGGGTCATCGATAAGTGTTACGCCAGGAGCTTCTGCAAATGCGCGGCGAGCCACCTCTACGCTTATAGGGTGATGGGTCTGTACCCAAATTGCCTCGGAATGTGCGCGCATCACCGGCACACGCACGCAGGTGGCTGAGACCTCGATGTCATTGTCGTGCATTATCTTTTTTGTCTCGAGGTTCATCTTCATTTCCTCGCGGGTGTAGTCGTTGGAGGTGAATATATCTATCTGTGGAATCACATTATAAGCGAGCTGTGACGAGAAACGTTCGGTTGTTACGGCCTCACCTGCGGCTACTTGCATGTGCTGTATCTCGAGTTCTTTCATTGCTGCTGCGCCTGCTCCGCTGGCGGCCTGGTAAGTGGCCACGTGAACGCGTGTCACCGGTGATATTTTGTGCAGGGGGTTGAGAGCGGTCACCATTTGGATAGTGGTGCAGTTAGGGTTGGCTATGATTCTGCGTGGTGTGTCAAGTGCGTCATCTCCATTGACTTCCGGCACAACTAATGGTACGTCGTCATCAAGGCGGAAAGCGCTTGAGTTATCAACCATCACAGTGCCGTGGGCAGTGATCACGCCGGCATATTGCCGCGATACTGATGCTCCGGCCGAAACCAGTGCAAAATCTATGCCGCTGAAATCGCTGTCTGCTGAAAGCAGCTCTACGGTTATGTCCCGGTCATTGAATCTAACTGTGCTGCCGGCGCTGCGTTCAGAGCCGAACAGTCGCAAATTGCCGACGGGGAGGGCACCCCCCTCGAGGACTTTGAGAATTTCACGGCCAACAGCTCCGCTGGCCCCGACAATTGCAATGTTCATTTTTAATGTGGTTGCTGTGTTTTAATTGTTTCAAAATTGTGTGCAAAGTTACGACAATTTTTAAAATATCCGGCAATTACGCGATGAAATTGACGTATAACAAGACAGGCAGGCTGCCCGTTAGGGTTGCCCGCCTGTGATGGTTGGTATGGTCGTTAAGACGTTGGTCGGGGCGTTATGCCTCGCCTACGGGTTTTACGTTGATGAATTTGCGACCATTGCGACCTTCGGTGAACACTACTGTGCCGTCGATGAGGGCATAGATTGTGTGGTCTTTGCCCAGGCCAACGTTAAGGCCGGGGTGGTGTACTGTGCCACGCTGACGTTTGATGATGTTGCCGGCTTTGGCAAATTGGCCACCAAAAATCTTTACACCGAGTCGCTTGCTTTCTGATTCGCGGCCGTTCTTAGAACTACCGACACCTTTTTTATGTGCCATTTCTGTGAATTTTTTTAAAGGTTAAGCGACTATGTCTTTAATAATAACTTTGGTGAAGCACTGGCGATGACCGTTTTTGCGGCGATAGCCTTTGCGACGTTTTTTCTTGAAAACGATCACTTTGTCACCTTTTACGA
>JAMPHZ010000038.1 GCA_023663145.1 Odoribacter sp. | reverse complement strand
CTGACGGTCAACGACACAACACATAATATATACAAAACCGTTGGTCTCATGGGATCAGATTGATGGGGATGCTCGGTCGCAAATTTAATTATCTTTTCTTACAAATCCAAAACATTTAGCAACTTTATTTAAGTGTTTGACGGTAGATTCTTTTTAATTTGTTTTATCCGGGTCGTTTTATGTGTCGGGCTTTTATGATCGTGTGTTGCATGAGAAAAGGCCTGGACTCCGGCAGGAGCAGGCCTTTTCTATAATATACGATTGAAGGAGTGTGGTTAGAGCACTTTCACGCGACGCTTGTATTCGTCAATGGCGGCATCGAGGCGCTCGTGGGCTGTGGTGTCACCGGGAACGTTATGTGAGGGGTGGATGTAGAGCTTGACGCCGCGTTTCTCAAGGATCTCGGCTACGGTGGTGATGGTCATCCATACGAGTGTAACGAAGCCAAGGGTTGAGAGGGGGCCTACTTTGTCGAAGTGTTTCTCCATGGGAACTGAGGCATCTACCAGGGGCACGCATGAGTCAACCACGATGTCGGCGATCTGGAAAAGGTTCTTGCCTGACGAGTGGCGTGATGATTTGTCGCCTGTAGCGCCGGCAGAGCCGTAAACGATAACTTTCATGCCACGTTTCTTGGCTTCGAGGGCAACGTCGATGTTGACTGCGTTGATGCCGGTGTGAGAGAATATCCACAGGCAGTCGTCGGTAGAGAAATCATAGTTTTTCATGATTTCCTGTCCGTAACCTTCGGCACGTTCGAGGAACAGGAATTGGTGTATGCCCATCTGTCCGATAATCTGAGTGAAGAATGTGAGAGGCATTTCACACAGGGGGTGGAATCCTACGAATGAGCCGATTCGGGGATACATTTCTTCAACGGGAATGGTTGCGTGTCCACAGCCAAAGGTATGAACCCAGCGGCCTTTTTCGATGGAGTCGGCCATTACTTCTGCAGCTTTGCGCACGTTCTCAAGCTGTGTTTCCTCGATGGTGTTCATGAGGCCATGGGCATTTTCAAGCCATTTTTTTGCTAACATAGTTGTTTGTTGTTTTTTGATGATTGGGTTATTATTAAGAATTTGAGAGTTTTTTTCTTGAGGCGTATGCTGCATAGGAGCAGAATAGCACGAGCATGGCGGCTACGGCTGTGATTGGGAGCCATGGGAAATAGCTTACTCCCGGGCCGTCTGCCACGCATCCGGTGATGTAGTTCAGAGCGGTCTGACCGCAGAGGGCTACCACGAGTGCCACGCTGAATGCGGTTCCTGACAATGCTGCGAATTTTTCGCCCAAAATGCCGAGTATCACGGGGAATGTGGCGGCGAGGCCAGCTCCTACCAGTGTCATGGCTGCTGCTATGGATAAGGCTCCGGGGGCTGCCAGAAGTACTGCATATCCTGCGACGGCTATGCCAAGTGAAAGGCATAGCACGCGTTTTACGTCAAGCCGGGTGAAGAGTATGCCTTGCAGCAGACGTGCGGCTGTGAGCCCGACAAGCATGGCCGATAGCGCGAGTTGTCCGGTTGCGGCGTCGAAACCGCGGTTGCTAAGATAGGAGGTGGTCCAGTTGTTGGTGATGCCTTCGGTGCCGCTTTGGAAGAACAGAATGAATGCCAAAATCAGCATAACGGGGTTGGTAATTACCTTTGTTGCGTCTTTAAGCGGGAATCCTTGAGGCTGCTTGGGGGCGGGGAAACGCATGAACATGCATGCCAGGATTCCGACACCCATCGCTACTGCAATTCCTGAGAGAATGGCTGTATAGCTGAATGATTCCTCAAGTGAGGCTAAAAGCAGGGGGATGGTGAGCGCTCCCAGGCCGTAGAACACGCCTAGAAAACTGAGCCGCGAGGCCCGCCGGTTGCCGTCATATATATCAGCGACCAATGCGTTGGTCTCGCCGTTGAGCACACCGCCGCCAAAGCCGATGGCTATCACAGAACATTGCAAAGCCGTGGCCGACGAGGCGAATGCCACTCCGAGCAGGCCTGCCAACACGAGCAGACAGTTGCCCAAAAGCATGAATTTGTGGCCGAAACGGTCGACAACCGGTCCGAATATCAA
Source organism: Odoribacter sp. (assembly GCA_023663145.1). GTDB lineage: Bacteria > Bacteroidota > Bacteroidia > Bacteroidales > Muribaculaceae > CAG-873. Next base: position 6,870 of record JAMPHZ010000038.1, on the reverse strand, counting down.
TGAGCCGGCGAGCATGCCTACCGGCAGCAAAGTGGCTAAAGATGCCATCTGTGGCCCGTCAAGGCCAATTGACGTTGTGAGGGAGGTCATGAGCGCTCCTAATGCTATCATAGAGACGCCGAAGAAGCACATGCCGATGCATGCGGCGGTGAAGACGGCGGTAGTGTTATAAGGTTGGTTGTGGTTCATGGTTACAGGTGATGGAATGCTATATAGGCGGCGCCGGCCAGTATTGGATTTATGCCCGGAGCCGGTGATACGAATTTGACTTGTTTCATGGCCACGGGTTGTGCCCAACGGGAGGCCTCGGTGTGGATGCGGTCTATAAGCCGGCGCGCCGGCCCGAATACTCCTCCTCCCCAGATTATATATTCCGGATTGAATAGTGAAATAAGGTTGGCGGCTCCCATGCCCCACATTTCCACAGCTTTGTCAATCACCGCGATTGCTATGGGATTACCTTCGTCAGCAGCGGCGAAAACATTTTCAGCTTTAACGTCATCGATAGATGACGCTCCTCCGAAGTCGCCTGTGAAGCTTGCCCCGGCAAGCGCCAAGCGGGCACAGTGGCCAATTCCCGAGCCAGAGGCGTAATATTCAAAGCATCCGCACCGGTCAAACTTATTGTCGTAGGGTGGCTCGAGGGCCATCCATCCGGCAGCACCGGCTATGTCGCCGAATCCATGCAGCACATTGCCATCGATCTTGATACCTAAGCCTATACCTGTGCCTACCGCCACAAATATGGCATCGCGGCATCCTGCAGCCGATCCAATCCAGCTTTCGCCGTATATGCTGCAACTGCGGTCGGAATCGATACTGATGTCAACTCCCGGCAATGCGGCCGCAAGCACCTTCCGCAGGGGGAAATTGTCCCAGCCGGGAATATTCGGGGCCCATACCGAGCCTTCAAGGCGGTGAACTATTCCGGGCACGCAGACACCTATATTTTTCACTATGATTCCTTGTGAATCGGCCCGACGCATCAGCTCAAGTGCGATATCACGGGCGAGAAAACCCACATCATCGCCCGAGCGGCCGTCAAGCAAGAGGCGGTGCCGGTCAATGATGGTGCCGTCGGCCCTGAAAAGAGCACCGTCGATTTTGGTGCCACCGATGTCAAGCGCAATAGCTGCCATGGTAAATTGTGTATATGGTTATTATAATTTAAGGTTACGTGAGTTGCGCAATCAGCGCAACTTTAAATATTTAGATCTAAGGTTCCGCAAAGATACCAACTTTTTCCCGTTCAAACAATTTGTTTTGTTTATTTCCGGCTAAATTTTTAACTTTGTCACTATGTTGACAATATATAAGGCCTCGGCAGGGTCGGGAAAAACGTTTACTCTTGCCTTACAGTATATAAAGTTGTTGCTATCGGTAAAGATACAGGGTCGTTATGTGCTTGATATCAGAAAATACACCGGCCGGGCACCACGCGCCCGCGCACATTCCCACATCCTGGCCATAACCTTCACCAACAAGGCCACTGCAGAGATGAAAAGCCGCATCATCAGGGAGCTTGATGCCCTTGGGCGAGTCCCGGGTGACGGTGAGAGCGACAGTGCCTATGCCTCAATGCTTACCGGTCAGTTGGGATGCACCCGGGTGGAATTGGCCGGGGCTGCGGCCGCTGCGCTCAACAATCTGCTGAATGACTACAGCGCGTTCAATGTGAGTACGATCGACTCGTTTTTTCAGACAATCCTGCGCAACTTCGCACGTGAAATCGACCGTCAGGGTGATTATCGACTGGAACTTGACAGCGATTATGCTCTTACGGCGGCCATGGCCATGCTTTTCGATGATATCAATGACAGCGGTGTCGACGGACTTCCCTCCGATCCGGTGGGTGAATGGGTGCGTGCAATGGCTGATGACCGCCTTAAAAATGGCCAGGATTTCAATCCTTTCAACCGCGACGGCCGGTTATTTACCGATGTGACCGGTTACCTCAAGAAGACATTCGACGAGAAATTTGAGGAAAACGCGGCTGCGATACACAAATTCCTTGAGGATCCGCAGGCGCTTCATCGGTTTACAGCCGCTGTGACGCGTCTTGACGGCGAGGTCGACAATGAAATAGCGCAGGCTGCCATGAAGGTGGCTGAGGCTTTGCGTGCCGAGGGATACTCGGTCGATGACCTCAGCAGCAGTGTGCGCACCCAGGTGCAGAACAGCATGAATCACACCATCAGCGAGTCCGTGCTTGCCAATCTTGGTACAGCACGCGAACCGCAATATATGATGGCATTGCGGATGCGTAACCCCGACCTTATAAAGCGGGGCGGATTCTACGGTAAGAAGTGTACGCCGTCGGCGGCTGTTGATGATGCCCTTTATGCGTGGTTTGACACATTGTGTGGTTATTATCCGATGCATGGGGTGTATAAGGCTATGCTGAAGGGGGTGCCTACATTGCGCGCGCTTTCGTTTATCAATGATTATGTGAACAAGTTCAGACAGGATAATAACCTTATATTGATAGGTGATACCAACCAGTTGCTTGACTCGATAATAAGCGAGAGCGAAACACCGTTTATCTACGAACGTCTTGGGATAGAGCTACATAATTTCCTGCTTGATGAGTTTCAGGATACATCCCGGCTGCAATGGCGTAATCTGCTGCCGTTGATAAAGAACTCCATGGATACCAATTTCGGCGACAGTCTGATAATCGGCGATGTCAAACAGTCAATATACCGTTGGCGAGGCGGCGAGGCGTCGTTGCTTGACCATAAGGTTGAGAATGATGATTTTGCCGGACGGAATATCATAAAAGGTAATAATCCAGGTGAAAATACCAATTACCGCAGTGCGCATGATATAGTGCGGTTTAACAATACCCTGTTCCGGTCATTGGCCAGGGCCGGTGGGATTCCAGGCTACGGAGGTGTGGCGCAGTCTCTGCCGGCTGGGACAGCAGATCTGACCTCATGGATAAATATAGTCAATACCGGATGTCCAGGATATGAGACATACCTGAAGTCATGTCTGACTGATGAAGAGTATCAGGCATGTATCGTGAACGATGAGGTGTCTATGGAAATGGCAGCCATAATAATGACCGGCAAAAAGATACAGGCCGAGCATGACCGGGGCTACGAATGGCGTGATATAGCAGTGCTGTGCCGGCGCAATGCTGAGGCTTCAATGGTAGTGGATCTGTTCAGTAGATTTTTTCCTGACATAAAAGTGATATCTGACGAGGCATTGTTGGTATCGCGTGCGCCGTCGGTGAGACTCGTCGTGAGCATGTTGCAGATCTTGGATATGGTTTATGGTGGAGAACACCCGGCCGGTGTCGATCCTGATGACAGGTTGCCTGTGGATGTGATCACAGCCAATACCGGGTCTATGGAACGTAAACTCAGCGTGGCTGATCGTACGCGTCTGCTCATGGATAGGTTTGAATACTTCGTGTCGCATGGTGATTCTGTCTGTACCGCTCTTGACAAGGCTCTTGATCCCGGTACAGCGACTGAGACAGCCGGTGTTACCTCTGCTTCGATCGCCGATGATATCGCCGATATACGGGCTGCTGCACCTTCCAATCTTGTGGCGTTGGTCGAACTCGTGATATCAAAAAAAATACCACATGCCCAGCGCATGGCTGAAATGCCTTATATCAATGCTTTTGTAGACGCGGTGATTGATTTCTCGGCCAATAATGTTCCTACTGTTCACTCTTTCCTTGATTATTGGGCGGAGAAACATAATAAACTCACGATTACCGCGCCCGAGGGAGTGGATGCGGTGTCAATCATGACCATTCACAAGGCAAAGGGGCTTGAGCGCGACTGTGTTCACATCCCTATATTGGACTGGAACTTCCGGGCTACGCCGTCTGACGGATGGTTATCGCTTGAGGAAATGACCACTTTGCCACCTGAGGACCGTCCGCCGTTGTTGTATCTGAAGGTCAACAAGGCATTCATGTGTGAGAAAAGTCCTTTCCGCCGACAGGTCGAGGCGCAGATTGACGCTGACAGTGCCGATAACTTGAATGTTGTGTATGTGGCCTTTACCCGGCCGCGCCGCGAACTGCACGTATATATGATGCCGGAGGGTGACACTAAACAATCACCTGTCACGGTCAATATTATACAGGCGATGCTGGCAGGTGATGAATCACCTGAACCTTATTTCCTTAATCTCAGTGAGTATGTAGATGAGAATGGGAATTTTGAGCTTGGACGCCCCACCAACCCCAAGGTCTCGGGTCGCACCGAACCGGAAACAGGCACGGTCAACAACCCTCAGCCTGTCGAGGCGGGTCCGTTTAATGTGGAATTCAGGCCTCTCACCCGCGCCATTACCCGTGTGACGGATCTTACGGTTGACAGCGGTGAGCCGCTTGATGTTGATCTTGGCAATGATGTGCCGGCTGATTTTATTGATGCACATGCCGATACTGAGGCCGCACGCCTTGGTACCGACCTGCATGCAGTGCTGGCGATGATGTATTCCATGGATGATCTTGACCGCTCGGTCGCATGTGTGGCCTCGCATCTTGGAGAGGAAACCTTGGCGCGATATAAGGAGTCTCTTGAAGACGCTTTTGAGGCAGCCGGGGAGTGTGCTGACCTTTGGTTTGGTGATGATGTGCGGCGTGTGCTGTGTGAACAGACGATATTTGATCCGTTGACCAATGAGAATTACCGGCCTGACCGCATAGTGTGGACAGCCCGTGACACAATTGATGTCGTCGATTATAAGTTCACAGCCGAGGCGTCGCCCGGCCACCATGCTCAGGTGCGCCGATATAAGGCGATGCTTGAGGGTATGGGATACCGGCAGGTCAGGGCTTTTATCTGGTATGTGTTCCGGAAGGAGATTATAGAAGCATAAAAAAACCGGTTTAAAACCGGTTTTTTTATATCATGCGAGGCAAAGTATCAGTGCCTGTGCCGCCACTACCCGCAGGAACATCGTTAGCGGATATACGGTAGAGTAGGCCACGGCCGGTGTGTCATTGCCGGTTGAGTTGTTGGCATAGGCCAGAGCCGGTGGATCGGTATAGCTGCCCGAGAAAAGCCCCATGATTGAAAGGAAGTTGATGCGGTCGCGGCCTCGTGCTATTAGTCCTACGATAAGCAGAGGCACCACTGTGATCACAAAGCCCCATATAACCCACCACATGCCTGTGGTGTTGAATACGGCCGATGCGAAATCCTTTCCGGCGGCGATACCTACCGACGCAAGGAACAGGCATATTCCCAATTCACGAAGCAGCAGTGATGCTGATGATGACGTGTAGGTGACAAGTTTGAACTTGTATCCGAATCGGCTCAGAAGTATCGCTACAACAAGCGGACCGCCGGCAAGTCCTAATTTCATTCCGAATCCGAGGTTTATTGATCCGAGGATGATACCGAAGATAATACCCACGAAGATGGTTATGAGGTTGGGTTGGTTGAGGCGTTTCATCGAGTTGCCAAGACGGGCTGCAAGGCGGTCAATGTCTTCAAGGTTGCCCACAACAGTGATTCTGTCGCCCATCTGCAGTCGGAGGTTGGCCGATGCGAGAAGGTCCACACCTGCGCGGTTTACGCGGGTGGCATTGAGCTGATAGCCGTTGTGGAGTCGCAGGGATCCTAATTCCACGCCATTATATTCGCTTTTTGTTATGAGGATACGGCGGGAGTAAACTGGCGTGGGGGTCGATTCCCAATCCATTTCAACGTCAGGCCCGAGCACTGCATGGAATCGTTCGGCATCCTGAGCGGAACATACTATCAGCAGTATGTCGCCAAGATGTATCTCGGAGGAAGACTTCGGGATGATGATTTTGTTGTCGGTGGTCATTATTCTTGAAACCACGAAATTGCATTGGATCACATCATGCAGTGCGAGCATCGAGCGCCCGTCAACAAGCTGATTTGTTACCTTTATTGACATAAGGTGAGGAGCCAGCATTGCGTTGTCATGATCATCCTCGATTTCTTTTATCTCATTGTCAGTCTTGATCTTGAAAATGCCTTTGATGATGAACATGGCTGTGATGATACCTATGACACCGAGGGGATATGCGGCAGCATAGCCTTGAGCCATAAGGTTGGCCTGCTCGCCGGATTGTGTTATCTGCGACACCGCCTGTTGGGCAGCTGCAAGACCGGGTGTGTTTGTTACCGCACCGCTCATCACACCCACCAGCGCGCTGATGTCCTTGATATTGCCAAAGTAGTATATGCCTAACACAATCAGCACGTTGAGTGATATTGCCATTACGGCAAGTGCGTTAAGGCGCATTCCGCCCTTTTTGAATGAGGAAAAGAAACCGGGACCCACCTGCAAACCTATTGCAAATATAAACAGGATAAGGCCAAATTCCCTCACGAATTTAAGAATGTTGTTGTCGACTGTGTAGCCGAAATGCCCCATGAGGATACCTACAAACAGCACAAAAGTAACACCGAGGCTCACGCCGGCTACTTTAAGCTTGCCGATGAAGATGCCGGCGGCAATCACAAATGAGTAAAGCACCAAGGTTGATGCGATAGATGTGCTGCCGGGGGCTAATAGTTCTGTAATCCAATCCATTACCTTTAAAATTGTGGTTGAGCAAGGGGCCGTGCCCCAATTTTTGTGCAAAGGTACGATTTTTTTTACTTTTTAAGAAACAATAATCAATCAAAATGAGAGGTGTGGATTAGTCTGTGACATGGTTTAGGGACGATTAAATCACGCTCATTTTAGGTGTAAAAACAAACACAATCATGTTACATAAACAATACAAATATATCATTGTAACAGCCGTGTAACAATTTGTAAAATTTTTAAATCGCTGTTTTACAGCGTGTAATATTACATATTTTATAAAATTAATTGCGTTAACATTCATTAACGCTAAAATACTTGACAAACGGA
>JAMPHZ010000037.1 GCA_023663145.1 Odoribacter sp. | reverse complement strand
CGATCACGCAGATTCTGATGTCTTTTTCCATTTGAATTTATTATTGTGGTGTTGTAATAATTCAGAGATTGGCATTTATGCTATCGAGGAGGTTATAGGCTTGCGATGAGAGTGTCTCAAGGTATTGAGCGGGTGTTGTAGAAGTTGACTGCTCTGACTCAAGCCGGGCGGAGATGTCACTCCATATACTGTCATTGACTGTGACTGCAATACCGGAAAGATCTTTCCATGCACCTACGCGGCGGCGTTGTTCTGAGGCCGGGCAGGCATCAATGTCAGCAAGCCAATTGTCAAGAGTAACTTTATATTCTGATATTACATCAGACAAGTCTTCGCGCAATACTGTGGCGCGCCTGAGTCGCACCCACAGATAATCAGCCTTATGAGCAAGAGGATGCCTACGGTAATCGCTTATAAAGCGGTCGGTAATTTCTATGAATTGAATACGGCGCGAGACAGGACCCCGATCTTCCTCCCGACATGTACGACCGTAAATCAGTCTATATAGCCCCTTGATGAGATCAACAGAATCCTGAGGGTCGGTTATGGATCTCTCCACCGCATTGCAGAGGGTCGTTATATGGTCACGGAGATGAGTACGGTCAATGTTTAGCTCGTCATAAATCTCGCACAACAGATTGGTGGCATCTATGGCAACATTAATACCATCGGAATCGGAAGGTAAATCATGTCCTACCGCGGCCATCTTCATTAGGAGCCCTGATATGTATTGCAATTCAGGATGCATTGCAAATGAGAATAAGGGTATGACGGCTTTAGGCCATCATGTGATTGACTGCTGTCAATCGTTTGCATCGGCAGGTTTCACATCGGCAAATCGTATTTCTACCGAAGCGCTTCCCAGGAAATCTATATTGATGTATAGCCGACCTGTGTTGCGGTCGGCGTCATGAAGAATCTCTCCAACGAGACCTCGAAAAGGTCCGCGCATCACTTTAACTCTTTCTCCTTTGAAGAATCGTTGCGCGAATGTAACTTTTGCATCGGAAACCCCTAACATGAATTTCAGTTGGGTAATCTCATGATCAGGGACAATGGCAAGCGGGCGATTCCCTGCAGGATCACTCATGAATCTGAATATGAAAGGGAGATTGACGAGTTCGCGCCGTTCTTGCTCCGTGCAACGGATGAATATTTTGGCAGGGATCATTACTCGGGTAACCTTGGCTTTTTTACCCGTCTTCCATATATGGACCTCCTCCATGATTGGAAGATAGTTCTCAACCCCCATCCTTGTGAGTTTTTCGGCAGTTGATTTTTCAGAACGACAGTTCAGTATGGCGATGAACCAATATGATTTTGGCACGCCTACGGCGTCGTCAACATCTTGTGATATTGCCGCAAAATTACTCTTTTTTCCCTTTGAATCATTCATTTAACAATTAAAGAATGCTCCTATAACGGGTACATCTCTTAAAGAGAGAAGTATTCACATAGTTTCCATACGCGTAAATCCTAAAGATTCTGTCCTTTGCTTTTTATTTAAATCGCACTATTGGTAAACATATGTTTTTTTGAATATCTGCCTACAATTGCCTCAAGTGCCATATCATTGCTATATCAGATATTTTTTGTAACTTTGCAGGGTGAATACTTCTCTCTTTAAGAGTTGTATAAATCTAATCGTCAAGAAGTCTTATTATGGAGTTGTTGGCGATATCAATACGAGATGAATCGAGGGAGGCAAGATATATGCGGGTTGTTTTCTCAGAATCATGTCCCATACCACTGCTGATAACTGATACCGGCACGTCATTATCAAGAGCAATGCTTGCCCATGAGTGGCGCGCGCAATAAAGGGTAAGTGGAATGGATATTCCGAGCCTTATTCCAAGTTTCTTGAGATATCGGTTAATCAAATGGGCAGCGCTCATATACTGTCTTCTATAGTCGATTTCATTATTTTTGATAAGCGGCAGCAAGAAGTCGGAACCTGCGGTGATGTGACGCCTCACAATTGCCTGCATCGGTGCTTCCCACTTTATTGTAAGTTCCCGGCCTGTCTTTTTACGACGATACGTAAGCATCCCGTTTTTGAGATCGCTCTTTTTAAGGAATGCCATGTCAATCACTGACATGCCGCGTGTATAGAAACTAAAGAGAAACATATCCCGAGCCAGTTCAAAGGGCGGTTCTGTGCTAAGGTCGAGGTCACGGAGAGCTTTTATCATATTGACAGGCACCGACCGATGCCTTGTCTGGGCAATCCCTGTATAAACTCGTCTGAAGGGATAGTTTTGCAATGTAAGTCCGTTATCAACCGCACGGTTAAAGATGGCTCGCAAATTTCTCATATAATAAGAGGTTGTGTTGCGGCATAAACCACGGCTATCAAGATAATACTGATACCGGCACAAAAGTTCCACATCAAAATCATCAAAGGGTACATCTCCTTTACTGAAACGCATGAAACTGCTTAATGCAGCCGTATAATGTCCGGCTGCATTTGATTTTCCGGCTTGTCGTAACCCTGACACAATATTCCACCCGAAACTTACAAAACCTGCGACATGTGACCGCGACAAATATGCGTCCACTATATCATCGGCCGAGTAACCAGTGTCATCTTTTTCAAATCTCCTGATTATCAGCCGCAGGCACTCCTTACCGTTATTAATCCCGTCACAAGCAGCCATGAGGTAATCGCGTCTACATTGTGATGCATTCTCCATCCGAAATGCCATACCGTCCCATTCATCAGCAGCCACCTTAAACCCGGCTGCAATATATCGAATCCGCCTATGATGTATAATGCGATAGTACAAATTCCCGGCTGCAATGCAGTTTTTATTATCGGGCCATCTTAAAACCACTTTCACTGTTGCCATAATCATAATTTTACTAAGTTACAAGAAACTTAATAAAAAGAGCGGCTATGGCAAAGTTTTGCCTACTAATAGATGGCCAATAAAAAATGGTCTACCGCGCCGCAATCATATCCTGATACGAAGGGATAGAATGCAGAAAACGGTAGCCATTGCCTTCAAAATGGCAACAATAATGATGACGTCCGTTTGAGACAATAAGGAACGGCGCATATATAACCGAATTATATCTTGCGATCTGGTCAAACACTGCCGGAGTGATGACCACATCCACCCGTTTGTATTCAATAAGACATAATGGTGCTAACGATCTTGTGTAGATCACAGTGTCACACCGTCGCGATGTGCCGTTAAGCTTCAGACTTACCTCATTGGCCATGAATGATGAAGGGAACCCTCGATGATTTACAAGATAATTAACAAAATGCTGTCTCACCCACTCTTCAGGCGTAACCACGAGCCACTTGCCACGCAACGGATCAAAAAGCTGTAGGACTCCTGTTGTGGTCGTGCGCACCTTTATATCAAACGGAGGTAAAGCAAGTTGCTGTATATTTTGATCAGACATTTTGATGTGGTTCCAAAATTAATGCGTAAATTTACGCAAAATTATCGGAACAAAAAAATGGCCACTCCCACGATAGATTTTGAACCATTGCGCCGCATGGTGCGTAACGGCGATTTAAGGCCCGTGTATCTGCTGCATGGAGCTGAAGGTTACTACATTGATGAACTTGTGAAATGTTTTGAAGCTGCCGTACCTCCTGAAGATCGCGACTTTGGTCTTTCTATTCTTTACGCCCCGCAAGAAAGTCCCGGACATGTAATTGACGTGTGCAGGCAGATGCCCATGATTACTGATCGCCAGATCGTGATATTAAAAGAGGTACAAGCGGTGAAAAGCGATTACCTTGAGGCACTGGTACGTTATGTGGCCGCGCCTACCCCTACCACTGTATTTGTTGTAGCATCACGTGGCTCAGACATCAGAGCAAAGAAGTTCACCGACGCTCTTGCCAAAGCGGGTGGATTGGTATATCAGTCAAAACCGGTCTATGAATCAGCCATACCACAACTTGTGACGGGATACATTAAAGAACGAGGACTGAACGCCGAACCGAAATCAGTGGAAATGTTACGTGATTATATAGGCACAGATCTGAGCCGTCTTTATAACGAAATAGACAAGCTTGTAGAAATATTAGGCAAAGGGGCAATGATAACTCCTGAAGCTATCGAGCGAAATATAGGAGTTAGCAAAGATTATAACAGTTTTGAGCTGATTGATGCCATCGCTACACGCAACTTACTTAAAATATATGCCATAGCTGACTATTTTGCAGCGAACCCTCGTCAAAACCCTGTCATGCCTGTTACAGCATCACTGTTCAACTTTTTTGCCGACCTGCTCACTGCATATTATGCTCCTGACAAGAGTGACCGCGGCTTGATGGAAGCATTGGGACTGCGCAACAGTTTTGCCCTGCGGCGTGTACGCAACGGAATGGCCAATTACAATGCATTTCAGGTTGTGGATAATCTAAGCGTACTTCGCCGGTTCGATGTAATGAGCAAGGGTGTAGGATCCCGGCAGGACAGCTACAGTCTCCTGCGCGACACCCTTTTCAGAATAGTCACTACCAACGGGCGATAACAGCCGTGAGATAACAAAGCTGCGCCGTAAAACCATAATCACGACGCAGCTTTGTTACTCTTTCAAAATACCTCAGTCAAATACTCCCTCCACGCTCTCTTCAGCAGTCTCGGTTTCTTCAGGACCTGAAAATTCGCTGTCGCATAAATTAATGCCTGCCGGGAATTCAAAAATTTTGCTCTGATCATAAGGCAGGCGCTTGTCACCGTACACCTTCTTCATATACAAAGCATATATCGGCAAAGCCATTGAAGAACCCTGTCCTTCGGCCATATTATTAAAGTGGATATAGCGTTCTTCGCCACCGACCCATACGCCGCTCACAAGATCAGGTGTAAAGCCCATAAACCAACCATCTGCATTGAAGTTGGTAGTTCCAGTCTTTCCTCCCATCTGGGCGGTAAGATTATATGGCGCACGGCGTAAACGGCTGCCTGTACCTCCGTCAACCACATTTAGCAACATCGACAATATACGCCAATATCCCTTTTCAGTGATAACTTCTGTCTGCCGGGGAGCAAAGTCCGTGATGATATTACCATTGTTGTCAGCTATAGCTGTAACAAATACCGGATCAGAACGCATACCATGATTTGCAAATGCGCTATAGGCCGTGACCATCTCCTTCACCGACACCTCGCAAGGTCCCAGACATAGTGACATAACCGCGGGAAGTTGATTTGTTATACCATAAGAATGCATGCGTTTTACAAGCTCGGCCGGCGACAGCTGAGCCATAAGACGCGCCGAAATCCAGTTGTTTGAATAAGTGAGGCCCCAACGGAGAGTGACCATTTCGCCGATGCGGGTGCGGCCTCCATTTCGAGGCGACCAAGGGCGGCCGCTCTCATCATAGAATGTCGGTTGCGAGTTCAACAATTCATCACATGGAGTGAAATCGCTTTCCATCGCATAGGTATATAGGAACGGCTTGATTGTTGAGCCTATCTGACGCCTGCCGGTCGACACCATATCATATTGGAAGAAACGGAAGTCGGGGCCTCCTACATATGCCTTTACGAATCCAGTGGCAGGATCCATTGACATAAATCCCGTACGTAAGAAAGTCTTAGTATATAATATTGAGTCAAGCGGAGTCATGACAGTATCAACCGGTCCATCATATGAAAATACAGTCATATCGACCGGAGTATTAAACTCCCGTTCTATCTCAGCCTCTGACAAACCGGCCACACGGGCCACCCTGTGACGTTCGCTTTGGCGTATGGCGTTATTTATAAGTTTCTGTCGGGTGGTAGAATTGAGTTCGGCAGGATTGGAAGTATATGGAGCAGTTGAAGAGCGGCTTTTCTCGCGGAAAAATTGACGTTGAAGTGATGACATATGCTCTGCGACGGCTTCCTCAGCATACGTCTGCATACGCGAATCTATTGTGGTATAGATGCGCAGTCCGTCAGAGTATATATCGTATTTCGTACCGTCAGCTTTCGGATTCTTGTCAATCCAACCATAAAGAGGATCGTTTGCCCAGGCTGTCGAGTCATCTACAAACTTCTGTGACTCCCAACCGCGGTAATCCTTCCGTTCCGGTTTGTGAGCAGTCAGGTAACGGCGCAATTCTTCACGGAAGTAAGGAGCAAGACCTTCCTTGTGATCCACACGCTTGAAATCAAGTGTAAGCGGCAGCTCCTTGAGTGAGTCAAGCTCTGCTTGGGTAATCATATCACTCTTATGCATTAGGTCAAGCACAACATTACGTCGCTGGCGGGTGCGCTCGTTGTGTCGCACAGGATTATAATACGAAGGATTCTTGACCATACCTACCAATGTCGCAGCTTCCACTATTGAAAGGTCGCGGGCATCTTTATTAAAATAAACCTTGGCGGCACTTTTTATGCCTACGGCATTATATAGGAAGTCAAATTGATTGAGATACATTTTCAATATCTCATCCTTTGAATAAAATCGTTCAAGCTTAACCGCTATCATCCATTCGATAGGCTTTTGTACGGCACGCGACAAAAAACCGTCGCTCGGCGGAGTATAAAGCTGTTTGGCAAGCTGCTGGGTAATTGTGGATCCTCCTCCTGCATTTTTCTGACGCAAAAGCACAGTCTTAACTATCGCACGTGTTATCGCTTTTACATCTATTCCCGAATGGTCAAGATAACGAGAATCCTCCGTAGCAACCAATGCGTTCACCACGTTAGGCGATATTTCATCAAGATCTGCATACACACGATTACCTGAATTGCGGAAATAACGGCCCATCTCCACCCCATCAGATGTATATATTACTGATGCAAATTTATCCTGTGGATTGCGTAACTCTTCTACCGGAGGCATATAACCGATTACCCCGTTATAAATGAGCACAAAGAAAAGGATAACTGCAACCACGCCGAGGGCGAATATGCACCACAGAGCTGCGGCAATTCTGCGCGCACGGCTTCGACGCCCTACCTTATTCTCGGGAGTTTGTATATTGTTAGTCATCGTATCTGTCATTTTTTCAGATACAAAGTTATGATTTTTACCACGAAACTGCAAATTACTTTTCTACCTGCTCCTTTTTTTTATTATCTCTTGACAATATCCGGCGTTAATTTGCGTTAAAGAGGTACAGCTGTAACCGACTTCAACATGAATATGACAATTGCAGTGATGGATTATGTAAATTATATCGCGGGGATATTTCCGGGATAGCTACATTTATTTTAATGCCCGACTTATGGAATCCACAGTTGTTTTTGTAAAGAATCTCGCAAGCGGAGGCGCCGAGAAGCAAGCGGTGCTTCTCGCCAAATGCCTTACATCAAGCTATGACTCACACGTCATAATATGGGATGGTGGCCGTATAGATGATCGATATGCAGCTATGCTTGAAGGATCAGGAGTTACAGTGCATAATATATACGGCGGAGCGTTTGCACGTTTCCGCGGCATAGTAAAGTTGTTCCGGCAATTGAATCCAACAGTGGTTTTCTCCTATCTCACTGCGGCAAATGCCGCGGCTTCCTTGGCCGGGAGGATTACCGGCACAAAAGTTGTTTCATCGCTGCGCACCATCAGCTTGCCCAAACATAAGCTTATGGCTGACAGATTTGTAACAAATCATCTTGCATGCGCCACCGTAGCCAACTCTCACGCTGCCGTGAAAGCTTTTTGCTCACAAGGTTTTAAAGAATCCAAAATCACAGCAATCCCCAATTGCTTCGCCGATATAAGGAATTTCAGACCGCGCAAGGATTCAAACGGTATCGTAAGGTTAATAACAGTAGGGCGATTTGTGCGGGCCAAAGACTATCCTACGGCCGTCAAAGCCTTTGCGATTGCCGCAGATAAAATACAGGGACTACGTTTCGACATTGTAGGCTACGGCCCGTTGGAAAATGAAATCAGAAAAATGGTTCATGAGACCAGACTTGATGAAAAAGTAATGTTTCACATCAATCCACCTGATATACAGAAACTTCTTGACAAAGCTGATATTTATATATCATCATCAACATTTGAGGGCACAAGCAATTCAATACTCGAGGCACTCAATGCCGATTTACCTGTGATCGCGACTGATGCTGGCGACAACAGCCGTCTGGTTGTATCCGGCGTCAATGGCTTCATCACAAAAACAGGCGACAAAGATGGCATTGCTGACTATATCATACAGTTGGCCGGTGATTCTGAATTACGTGCCTCCATGGGGGCAGCCTCAAAGCGGCACCTTGCAGAATCATTCTCTCAGCAATCATTCCTCAACAATTATAAAAATTTGATTGACAACCTAAAATGAAAGTTTATGTAGCAGGCACCCGCGGTTTTCCAGGCATCATGGGGGGAGTTGAGACCCACTGCAAGGAGTTATATACACGTATGGCTTGTGATGATATAGACATCACGGTCGCACGCCGCACGCCATATATAAACGACACTAACCGGATTACATCCCTTGATGGGGTGAAGTTCGATGACATCTCCACCCCGAAATCCAAGCACCTTGAAGCTATAGTCCACACATTCAAGGCTATGTTTCACGCAAGGCACGCAAAGGCCGATATACTGCACATCCACGGTATTGGTCCCGGCCTCATCACTCCTTTAGCCAAAATGTTGGGACTTAAGGTCGTGCTTACCGTACATTCTTTCAACTACGACCATGACAAATGGAACAGACTTGCAAAAGGAATCCTACGGTTGGGCGAATGGGTGAGCATCCGTTGGGCAGATAGAGTTATCAGCATATCAAATCCCATCAAGAAATCACTTGAGCAACGTTACAACAAACGCGATATACGCCTAATATACAATGGAGTAAATGAACCGACTTTCACAACATCGCATGATTGGCTTGACCGTTGGGGCGCAGGAGCGCGACCATATATCCTTGCGGTTGGAAGGCTCACACCTGAAAAAGGATTTCATGACCTTGTGGAAGCATATACGCTGTCAGGACTTCAGGGAAAGATTGATCTGATTATAGCCGGTGACTGTGATCACCCTACCCTTTATAGCGATAATTTAAAAAGAAAAGCCTCTGATGCCGGAGTAATCATGCCGGGTGTAGTACGTGGAATGCAACTTGCAGAACTATACAGCCACGCATGTTTGTTCGCAATCCCGTCATATCACGAGGGGCTACCTATCGCCATGCTCGAAGCTATGAGTTATAAATTAAATATAGTAGCGAGCGATATTGAGCCTAACCGCATCGGACTTCTTAATGAAAGCCATTATTTCCCTACAGGAGATACCCATGCCCTTGCCAACAAGCTTGTTGAGTTAACACTATCGCCGGCACCACGTATTGATTATGACCTTACACCATATAATTGGGACACAATTGCAACTGCCACAACAAAACTATACCGCGAACTTATCAATAAATGACAAGTCCGCGGTATAGTAGTAGATTGCTATTAGGCAGCGATTGAAAAATAAATTAGTTTTTACAATCTTCCGTCAATTTCCTCGATAGGGCGGGTAGCCTTTACGTCGAATA
>JAMPHZ010000036.1 GCA_023663145.1 Odoribacter sp. | reverse complement strand
CTAGCACGCCACCCTCTCACGGTGGAGACCAGGGTTCGATTCCCTGATTCGCTACTCGCCCAAGCCTCAGCCCGCAAAGCTGAGGCTTTTCTTTATTTCACACATCAGCAAGCAATAAAAAACAGCAAAGGTGCAGAAGCAATTGCTTCTGCACCTTTTGTGACCCCGGAGAGGCTCGAACTCTCGACCCGCTGATTAAGAGTCAGCTGCTCTACCAACTGAGCTACGGAGTCATGTTTTTCGTTTTGCGCTGCAAAGTTACGCCTCTTTTTTTGATTGTGCAAGTTTTTTTCAAGAAAAATGTACATATTTTTCATACAGGCATCCAAATCTGGCGTTGCGGTCTCACTGGCACAATAAATACAAAGCAATATCGTTATATGTAATGATGAAAAGGATTGCAATCATTATCACTATAATATGCAGTGTGCTTGCCGCTGTGCCTGATGCTTATGGGCGACGCCTTAACGACAAGGTCGAGAATCGTCCTTATGCTGACATGCGCCGATGGCATCTCGGATTCTCTGTTGGCGCCCATGTTGATGACCTGCGCCTAACCCACAACGGGCTTGTGACGGAAGAGGGCGAGCAATGGCGCATTGATCAGCCAACTTATCAACCGGGATTCTCGGTAACGGGCTTGGTAGCATTGCGACTTAACAACTATTTTTCCTTGAGATTTTCGCCCGGCATGATGTTCGGCAGCCGTGATCTACGCTTCCGCGAGGTTAATTCAGGAGCTGAAGAGCGTCAGAACATAAAGTCGACATATGTAATAATGCCTCTTGATATTAAATATGCCGCTCTACGCGTACGCAATGCACGCCCTTACGTGTCGGCGGGAATTATGCCGGCGTTTGACGTATCAAAGAAACGGAATGACCTTATAAAGACGTCTACCACTGATTTTTTTGTATCTGTGGGTTTTGGCTGCGACTTTTATTTGCCTTACTTCAAGTTTATACCGGAGATAAAGTTCTGTCTTGGCCTTGCCGATGTATTGGTAAAGGACCGTCCTGACCTTGCTGATGATCCCGGCCGTCTCAAGTTTACAAATTCACTGAGCAAGGCGACCTCCAAGATGATTGTGCTCACATTTTACTTTGAATAAACGCCGTGTTGAGATTAAGACATATAATAATATGCGTGACGATGATGGTGGCAGCCATTTTAAGCCCCTCCTTACTGGCACAGACTGACGCCAACTACTCGCAATACTACGAGATCCCCACTCTGTTCAACCCTGCGGCAACCGGGCGCACTGATTTTTTGCGCATACGCGGCGCCGGGCGTCTTCAATGGCTTGGGATCGATGGCGCACCTAAGACATTTCTTGCCACAGCCGACATGCCGTTCAAGCTTTTCAACAAACGCTTTGGCACGGGCATTGTGATGCAGCAGGAAAGCATAGGTCTGTATAAATCTCTTAACCTTGGAGCACAGATAGGCTACAAGTTAAAGAAATGGGGCGGAGAGTTTACCGGAGCACTGCAATTTGGCTTCATTGATCAAAGTTTCAAAGGCTCGGAGGTTTTCATACCTGATGGCGATGACTACCACGAAGGAAGCGACGATGGTATTGCCATGACTGATCTTCACGGCACTGCATTCGACATTGGCGCCGGTGTATGGTATGAACACAAACGATGGTGGGCCGGTGTTTCAATGACCCATCTCACGTCACCATCAATAACAATGGGAGGCGAGAACGGGGGAAACACTACCGAAGAACAGATTTATGAATTTAACGTTGCCCGCACCTTATATTTTATGGCCGGATGCAATATTCCTATAAAAAACACGTTATTTGAAATAATGCCGTCAGTGATGGTCAAGAGTGATTTCACATTCACAACAGGCGAGATTACGGCCCGCGCCCGATACAATAAGTTTTTAAGTTTCGGCATAGGTTACCGCTATAACGATGCAGTGATCGCCACAATTGCTGCTGAGATAAAGAACTTTTATGTAGGATATAGTTTTGACTATGCTACCTCTGGCATACACTCGGCATCATCGGGAAGCCACGAAGTAGTCGTGGGATACCGGCTTAAACTCAATCTCGGCGAGAAGAACCGTAACAGGCATAAGAACATCCGAATAATGTAAAAAATATCCACAACCGTGACAATGAATAAATTTGCAAAAATATTACTGATATGCGCCACCACGGCCGTGACCATGGGATCATGTGCCACCGGTTCGCGCTCATCGGCCGGCGGTGAAGTCACCGGCGTGGGAGGTTCGTCATGGGCCGAACCCACCCCCTACGGCATGGTGCTCGTAGACCGCGGCTCCATGAAAGTGGGCGTGGCCAAACCAGACTCGGCATGGAATCTGAATGCTGATGCCCGCGGCATTTCGGTCGATGGGTTTTGGATGGATGAGACCGAGATCACCAACGGCAAGTACAAACAATTTGTTTTTTGGGTTCGCGACTCTATTATCCGCGAACGCCTTGCAGACCCCCAATACGGCGGTAACGAAGACTTCCGCATTGAGGAAGATCGTGAGGGGAATCCCATCAAACCCCATCTAAATTGGAACAAGCCCATTCCATGGCGCAACCCCAGTGAAGATGAGCAGCGGGCTATTGAGAGCGTGTACCGCACCAATCCCATAACCGGGGTGCGCGAGCTTGACGGAACCCAGCTCAACTACCGCTACGAGATCTACAATCACACCGATGCCGCACGTCGGCGCAACCGTCTCGACGCATCACGCCGCGACTATAACACAGACCGCCCGACGGCCACCGAGAATCCCATGATCTCAAAAGACACGGCTTACATCAACGATGCCGGCGAAATCGTGCGCCAAACAATCAACCGACGTCTTACCGGGGACTATGACTTCCTGAACACATACATTGTAAATGTATACCCTGACACTACAGCATGGGTCAATGACTTCGAGAACTCATACAATGAGCCTTATGTGCGCATGTACTTCGCCCATGGCGGATACACCGACTACCCCGTAGTGGGTGTAAGCTGGGAACAGGCCAACGCTTTCGCAAACTGGCGTACCGACTTCCTGCGCCGCGCTCTCGGTCGCGAAGGCATATATGTAGAGCCTTACCGTCTGCCCACCGAGGCCGAGTGGGAATACGCAGCCCGCGCAGGTATTGACGAGAATATGTATCCATGGGACGGTGACATAGCACTGAGTGAGGACAAAGGATGTTTCTATGCCAACTTCAAGCCTGGCGAAGGCAACTTTGTGCGCGACGGTCACGTGATAACATCAAGGGTGGGAACTTATGCGCCCAATGATTTCGGTCTTTATGACATGGCCGGCAATGTGAGCGAATGGACCTCGACAGCCTACACGGAAAGCGTCGGAAGGCTTACCAATGATCTCAACCCCGAGTATCGCTACAATGCCGCGCAGGAAGACCCATACCGCCTCAAACGAAAGATCGTACGCGGCGGCTCATGGAAAGACGTGGCCCATAACATACGTTCCGACCTGCGCATGTGGGAATACCAGAACGAACAACGCTCCTACATAGGGTTCCGTTGCGTGCGCTCGCAAATAGGGTTTGCCCGCGGCAACCGTCAAAAGAAATAAACATCTCTCCACTATCAGTAAAACCTAAATAACACCAACGAATACAATGGGAAAAGTTCAACAATACCGGCGCGGCATCGGAGCATTCATCAGCTCCGAGAACGGTCAGCGCTTTTTCAACTTTGCCTACTCGATAGGCGCCGCTATCGTGATCTGGGGCGCGCTCTTCAAGATTCTGCATCTTCCCGGAGGCAACACCCTGCTGTCGATAGGCATGGGTACCGAGGTACTTATGTTTGTACTCACAGCCTTTGACCGCCCCCCCCGCGAATACCATTGGGAGGATGTCTTCCCGGTCCTTGACCGTGACCGCCGCAAAGCCATAGAGGAGGGCGACGAGGAAGCTCTTGCGCAAGCCGATGCCGCCATAGCTGCTGCACGGGCAGCACAGGCAGCCGGCAAACCCGCTCCTTCGCCCGAGCAGGCACGCCACGCAGCAGGTATCCCTGCCGACATAAACCTCAGCGATGAAGATTCAGCATCACTGTCGGGCGCCATATCCAAGATGGCAGCCGCAGCCGACCAATTGTCACGCATGGCAGAGCTCACGTCTGCCACACAGAACTATCTTGACCAAATGGCCGGTATAGCCGCCGAAATGCAGCATCTGCGCGCCACCACAGAGGCTCTCAACAACGTGAGCGACACTTTGCTCGAATCTTACCGTGCCATTACCGAGAACTCCGAGAATATCACCCGCTCGTCACAAGGATACGTTGACCAGATGCAGAATCTCAACCGCAATATAACCGGTCTCAACACAATATACGAGATACAGCTGAAAAGCATCTCATCACAGCTTGATTCCATTGACCGCGTAAACCGTGGAATCAAGGATATACGCGACATGTATGAGAAAAGCGCATCCAACAGTGTGAAATACTGCGAGGAAACCGAGAAAATGGCCCGCCACATGCAGCAGCTGAACTCGGTATATGAGAAAATGCTCACAGCCATGACCGTGAACATGTACCGCCCCATGGCCATGGAACCCGACGGCGGCCAACCCATCACCACACACGTAGGCAACCACTAATCTCAATCATCAATGGGAGCAAACAACACAAGGCTAAGCCCGCGCCAGAAGATGATCAACCTCATGTACATCGTGCTCACCGCGATGCTGGCCCTCAACGTCTCAAGCGACGTGCTCGACGGCTTCACCCAGGTGCATGATGGTTTGAGCCGCACGAATGAGAATGTGGCACAACGTAACGGTGCCATTTATGCCCAACTTGAGGCTTTTACAGCCCTGAACCCCGACAAAGGGCAGCAATGGCTTGACAAAGCGTCAGAGGTAAGAATGGCATCAGCACAGATCAATGAATTGATTGACAGCCTTAAGATACTCATAGTGCAGAAGGCCGACGGAGATAAAGGCGATCCAGCCAACATTCTCAACCGCGACGATCTCGAGGCCGCGGCAGTGGTTATGCTCGCTCCAGGCAACAGCCGCGGCTCGCAGCTTCGCGAGCGCATCGACGCATACCGCAATTTCATAGACTCCTATGTACCCGATTCTCTCAAACGGGCAAACATCGACAACATGCTCAGCACTGCGCCAATCAAACGGCAGGGCACACTCCAACCACAGCTATGGGAAGAAGCCAAATTCGAACAGCAGCCTGTTGTCGCGGCCGTCACAATTCTAACCAAGCTTCAGAGTGACCTGCTTTACGCCGAGGGCGAGGCCCTGTCGTCAATTTACTCTCAGGTTGACGCAGGCGATGTGCGCGTCAACGAGCTTAACGCCTACGTCATGCCACAATCGCGTATGGTAATGCGTGGTGGTAAATATTCAGCCAACATAGTGCTCGCCGCCGTCGACACCACTGCACGCCCCGTTGTATATATCGGCGGCAAGCCCTTAGGTAACGAACACGGCCTGTACGAACTGAATCCGCAGCAGACCGGTACGTTTACTTATAGCGGCTACCTCGAGGTATCCCATGGCGACGGCACATCTACACGTCATCCATTTGAATCTTCATACACCGTGATCGAACCAATGGCAACGGTATCCGCGACCATGATGAATGTGCTGTACGCAGGCATTGACAACCCTGTGGGAATATCAGTCCCCGGTGTAGCTATGAGTGACATATCAGCCACCATGACCAACGGCACCCTCACCCGAGCCGGCGACCATTGGGTAGCCCGACCCGCCGGTGTAGGCAAAGAAGCTGTAGTGACAGTAACCGCACAGATGGACGGCCGTCAGGTGCAGGTGGCACAGACTACATTCCGCGTGCGCAAGTTACCCGACCCTACTCCGTTCATTGCTTTCAGCGACGCAAACGGCAACATCGACCACTATCGCGGCGGCAAGCCTTTTGCCAAGAGCCTCCTGCTCAAGTCACCCGGCCTTGAAGCCGCCATTGATGATGGCCTACTTGACACTCCGTTCAAGGTAATCAGTTTCGAAACCGTATTTTTTGACTCCATGGGCAACGCCATTCCTGAAGTAAGCGACGGCGCCAACTTCTCGGCACGCCAGAAACAGTCATTCCAGCGCCTGCAGCGTGGCAAGCGCTTCTATATCTCACGCATCAAAGCCGTTGGCCCCGACGGTATAACCCGCGACCTTTCACCAATGGAAGTGATTGTAAATTAATACACCCCGACCAATGAAAGCATTAAAATATACACTCACCGCGTTTACCCTGGCTATTGCAGGCACAGCGTTGGTTGCACAAGACACCACACCGGTTGGCTCAACCGTAACCCGCCGCCGTCCCGGCCAACAGCAACAACAGCAGGGACCGGCCGGCGTGACCGAGCGAATGCAGGGGCTATATGACCAGAACGACCTCTCTGACGCTGATGTGCAATGGATGCGCATCATTTACCGCGAACTTGATCTCGACAAGGACAAGAACGCCCCTCTCTATTTTCCGGAAGAGGTGGAAGACGGCAACGAAAACCTCTTCCGCATCATCATGCGCCTGCTCGCAGATAACAACCTGCGGGCATATGAATACCTCGACGGCCGTGAGATGTTCACTGAAAAATATCAGGTACCGGTAAAAGATATCCTCGACCGGTTCTATATCATTTATGAACCGGCGCGCGGATCGTCAGAAAAAAATCCCAAATTTGTGATTGACGAAAGCGATGTGCCGGCCAACGAGGTCCTGTCATATTACATCATTGAAAAATGGATATTTGACACCCGCAACAATCGTCTGCGCCCGAGCGTTGAGGCTATATGCCCCGTGCTACACCGTTCGGGAGACTTTGGCGGCGATGCCATCCGATATCCCATGTTCTGGATAAAGATGGAGGATCTGAGACCTCATCTCGCACTGCAACCGATCTTCATCAACGACGACAACAACCTGCCTACATGCACCTACGATGACTTTTTCACCCTCACCATGTACGAAGGCGACATATACAAGACCCGTAATCTGAAGAACAAGTCAATGGCGCAGCTTTATCCCGATCCGGAGGATCGCAAACGTGCTCAGGACAGTATCCAGGCCCGTCTTGACCATTTTGAAGACAACCTATGGACTCCTACCCGCGAGGAACTTCTTGCCCGCGCCGAACAACAGGCAGCCCTGGAAAGCGGCGACAGCACAGAGGTGAGTGCGCCGGCAGCTCCCGCCGCCCGGCCCGCACGCGCCACACGCCGTTCAACCAAGAAACCTGCAAAGATAAAAGAGTCACCCGCATCACGGTCGGCCGGAGCAGCCCGCTCGGTGCGCCGCCGCAAATAACATCATTACAGAACGCCCCGCGAAAAATAGCCGCGGGGCGTTTTTTGTTTTTGCGGGAACCTTCATTTAACTTAGAAAAAAGCAAGAGGGCGACCTCACTGGCCGCCCCCTTGCAGGGAGATTGGAATGAAACGTTATTGGACGTTGGAGAAGATTACTATGCGGTTCCAATTGTTGACGTCGTAGGGCTGAACTTCCGAGCCTTCAGCGTCGATCGACAGACGGTCGGGGTTGATACCGTACTTGTTTACAAGGGCATCACGGACAGCTTCGGCACGGCGCTTTGAGAGTCCCATATTATAGGTTGATGAGCCGGTATCCTTGTCGGCATAGCCCACGATTGCCACATTCTGGTCTGGGTTATCTTTCATCCACTGAGCCACGTTGTACACGTTTACCATTTCCTGATCGGAGATAACCGAAGAGTTGATTGTGAAGCGTACTGTTGCCATCAGAGGAGCAGCCTCGATGATTGTGGTTGATTCAACCTGCTGCACTTCAGGACATGGCAGTTGAGCTTCGGCGGCAGCAAGAGCTGCGGCTGTTGTGGCAAGTGCACCGCGCAGGTCGTTGACCTGATTGTTGAGGTTCTGGATGTACCCAACATAATCGCACGGATTGTAAGAACGGAAATCAGATCCACCGATATGGAAGGTGAAACCACCTATTACTGAGAGATTCATGTCGACAGGAGCGCCCACGCAGTAATTGTTGAAGTTGTCACCGGCAAACTGGGCACGACCTTCAGCAAAGAAATCCACATATTTGCTCAGACGGAAGCGCAACTGGATACCTGCCGATAGAGGCAGTGACCACGAATTGGTTTTGAGCTTGCCATTGTCACGCTCTACATTGACTGCGGTAGCGGGCTTGTAATCCCATAAATAAACGCCACCGAGACCGATGAACGGCACGATAGAGAATACGCGCTTGCTGTTCACACCGCCAAATGTATTGAACATATCCCACATGAAATCAAAGTTGGCGTTAACCCATTTGTTCTTGCAGAATGTCTGGTTATCCCAATGGAGAGCACCACCCAGGAAGCTGAGTCGCCATCCTATATAGGGAGAGAACCATTTGCCGAATGCCACATTATAAACTGGAGTCACATGGTGGCGGGCGTCGACACCGTCGGGCATCTTGTTTTCAACGAACGGAGAGGTGATACCGGCGCCAATCTGGATAAACCAATTGTCTTTGCCGGTAGAGTAATAGTGAGTTTTACAAGGTACTTCAGTAACTACTGCAGTTTCCTCTTCAACAATCACTGTTTCCTGAGCAGAGGCATTGAAGCCTGTAAATGTCAAGGCGCCGCATGCGGCCATTGTCCATAACGTTTTTGCTTTCATTTTAAAAAGGAGTTTTTGTTAGACTTGAATTTGTTTTTTTGGATGTCGTTGGACTAATAGGTGTTTTTGAAACTCTTAACATTTGTAACTATTTTGTCAAGGTTTGATATTCAAACACCACTTCAAAAGCAAAAGTTCACTTAATTGCATTAAGAACTGAAAAAAGTGCATCTGCGTACCATCAAAAATCAGCGTGCTATCACGACATAGCTGACCAAATATATAATACGGCCCGGCTATATGTCTGGATGCAGGCCACAGATTCAAGGCCTCGCCCCCACACTTATCGCAATATTGGGATGGTTGATTCATACTATTTTAATATTAATATATTTTAACATTAATATACACATAAAATATACTAACTTTGCATCGTATATAAATGATATATATAAACGGTTAATGGCACATATATATCCTGCATATTTTCAAGAATGGTATCCCTATGTGGGCAACATTCATTGTCGGCTCTCTATTCCATCTGCCATCTCTCTTTAACTCTCCTCAGTGTATTATGCAAATCAGCCTTGTCTCACTTATCGAAAAAGCCACCTCAGGAATTCCCTTCCGCTATGTTCATCTCGGAGGAGTGTACGGCCGCCGCGACGACCACATAATCTATGTACGCACCGGGAAAAACACCGATGAGTTTGACAGTGCAATGCGCGAGAACGGCGACGCATTCGTCATGGCGACCGGCCATCCAGGGGCCGAACTATCGCGTATCGGTTTCCCTATGCCGGTGCCGCAGGATGTATTAATCTTATGTACTGACGATCTTCAAGCAATATACAACAAACATCATAAATAAATAAACCAATCAATTAATCAATCAAAAAGTATGAAAAAATTTCTACTTTCGTTAGGATTTACTCTCATAACGGCTTTCATCGGTTTTGCAGAAGAATCCTCGTGGACTGTAGCATTTAAAAATGCTGATAACAATAGTAGCCAGACTCAGTTGACGACATTAACATTGAATGAATTCTGTGATGAAGGTACAAACATATTAACTGTTAAAGATGGCAGTAGTTTGTTCTACACCGGTCAGTATGGATTAAGATTGGGCCAAAACAAAAAGGTTGGCACCATCAATTTGGGCGTAAACACAGATTATCAGAAAACGCCAACCAAAGTTGAGATATCATATTCAGCAAATAAAAATGCCGATAAAATTACTTTTACATGCTCAATTAATGATTCGCAAGTAGCGAAAAACGATCTAAATACAACTAATGTAACAGACACTTATAAAACCATTACTATAGATAATTTGTCTGAACCTATCCAAACTATAGGATTCACCGGAGGTGGTTCAAGTTCTACTAATGGTTTTATATATATAAAAACCATTAAGGTATACTATAACGAGGGTAGTGTAACTCCGAGCGCCGTAGCCACACCTTCGATCGCAATGGTAGAGGGCGACTATGGCTTTACAGTGGAGA
>JAMPHZ010000035.1 GCA_023663145.1 Odoribacter sp. | reverse complement strand
CTTAACACTCCTTTTTGTATTTTGTATGTTTAAAATAAGTCAAGATGACTTCTGTGTCTCATTCAGCAGGTTGACGTTGAAATAAAAAAAGAGATTCCCAACTCTATAAAGAGTGATGATTCGTCTGAAACAGCCGAAAGTTCAGAAGTACGCTCATCTACCATATATGCAAAGTATAATGTTGTGGAAACAGGGGAGGGATATTATATTGAGAATATCCGCAATAACGAGCGGCAATTCCTTTCAGAGTTGAGCGGACGAAAATCTATATCCTTGAAGTTAATGAAAAATAATAATAGCGTAACGGGATACACTATCATCAGCTCTTTCAACCGTAATGCGAAACCGTCAATTAATGACCGCATTATTGGCTATATTTACCGGGAAGGACGAATTATTCATTTTGCTTCATGGAATAGGAATAAGGTGGTAGATATTAAGATATGATGATGCCAATTGGATTTAATCAACAATAGAAAAAATCCACAGTCACAATACTACATCACTGAAAGTTATGACAGACAAAGTTAAGGACATATCAGCAGTCATTCCACAATCAGAGTATGACGAACTCATCGGGCGTATTGACAACCTATGGACGCAGGCAAAGAACCGTGCGGTCGAGGCGGTCAATACCGAACTGTTTGATGCCAACTGGAAGACAGGACAGTATATTGTTGAGTTCGAGCAAAATGGCCAAATTCGCGCCGAATATGGAAAATTTCTCATAACTCGTCTGGCAAAAGACTTGACTATAAGGAAAGGTAAAGGATTCAGTCGGTCTAACCTCATATATATGAGGAAGTTTTATCTTTACTTTCCAAAAGGTGTGACAGTGTCACACCTTTTGAGCTGGAGTCATTATTATGAGCTTCTAAAATGTGAGGATGAAATGGAACGGCAATTCTATTATCATGAGGCTGTCAACCAAAAATGGAAAGTCAGAGAGCTGCGCCATCAGATTAAATCCTCACTGTTTCAGCGTCTTGCACTCAGCACAGACAAGAAAGGCGTTCTCACACTTGCACATCAAGGTCACCCCATTCAGACTCCTGAGGATATTATCCATGATCCGTTTGTATTGGAGTTTACCGGATTGGAGCAAAAGAAACGTTATAAGGAAAGTGATTTGGAAAAAGCTCTCCTTGACAACATGGAGAAGTTTCTGCTTGAACTCGGTCGCGGTTTCGCTTTCTATGGTCGTCAATATGTCATGCCAATAGGCGGTAGGCAGTTCAAGGTTGATTTGGTGTTTTACAACTGCATCCTGAAATGCTATGTGCTGATAGACCTCAAGTGGGATGAAATATCGCATGGGGATATTGGCCAGATGAACCTTTATCTGAATTACTTCAAAAACGAGGTGTGTATGGCCGATGACAATCCTCCGATTGGAATCGTTCTTGGCTCCAGACGAGATGAAGTTTTGATGGAATATGCCCTTGAAGGAATAACCAACCAACTCTTTGTGGCTCGCTATCAATTATATCTACCCAAGAAGGAGGAATTACAAGCCCAACTCGACAAGGTGCTCAATGAAACTCAAAATGAATAAATCGGCAACCTGTCAGAATTTCCGACAGGTTCAGTTGTTCGGATTTTCCGAACAACTCCTGGTATGGTGGCGTGAAACGCGGTGCAACTTATAAGAAATTCTTACAGGTTCGATGGCTTGGTGGCGATAGCCTATCTCGATACTATAAAAACTCTAAATGCAAAAGCGAAAGGGAAGGGCAAGAGTTCCGAAAAATAATGAGCCGAGCCGCCGGATAAGGTTCGAGGGGAGGGTGAACGGCGGACTTCGGTGGACACCATTTGCACGTAATATGCACGTAGAATAAAACAAAAGCGAGATAACTATTGAAGATTCAATGAGTTATCTCGCTTTTGGGGTGCCCAGAACAGGACTCGAACCTGCACGCCTCTCAGCACTCGCACCTGAAACGAGCGCGTCTACCATTCCGCCACCTGGGCAGGTGTTACGCTTGTTGAGCGTTTGCGTCGACAAAGTTACAAACTTTTTTTTGAATGCAAGTGGTTTTTGCGATTTTTTTTTAGTATTTTTGCGATTAATTTCGGGCGATCGTGTGGGGTTTGATGAACTTCAGATGTGTGCCCGGGCGTTTATATTTGTTGTAATTGACATTAAAACATATAGATATGAATAGTCTGAATATGAAGGCTCCCATAGGGGTGTGCAGTGACCATGCCGGTTTTGAGCTAAAGGGTGTGGTTATGGGGCATCTGAAGGACCTTGGTTATGAGTGCCGTGATTTTGGCACTTTCAGCAGTGAGTCGTGTGATTATCCTGATTTTGCGCATCCGTGTGCATTGGCGGTTGAGAGTGGTGAGTGCTGTCTTGGTATCGCTATGTGTGGTACCGGCAATGGTATTGCCATTACGTTGAACAAGCATCAGGGTATACGTGCGGCTTTGTGCTGGGAACCTGAGCTTGCTGCTCTGGGGCGTGCTCATAATGATGCTAATGTTTTGGTCATGCCGGCCCGTTTTATCTCGGAACATGTGGCTATGGAGGTGGTGGATACGTTCCTTGGCACGGATTTTGAGGGTGGCCGCCATGAAAGGCGTATCGGGAAGATTCCGGTAGCCGGTTGTGGATGTAAATGAATATTTTAAAATTTGGATATTATGAAGAATAGATTTATTGTAAGGAGTATTGCCGCGGTTGCTGTGCTTTTGTCGATGGTATGCGGTCTGGTCTCTTGTGGAGACTCGCAGGCTGACAAGCTTGCGCGGCTTGATGCTGCGGCTGTCCAGCTTGACAGTGTGCTCAAGGCTGTAGGAGAGCCTGTGACTGGAGTGGATGCTGTTGCCGGTGATGCTGATATCACGGTGAAGGTGACGGTGAAGGATTCGATGGTGAATGCTTCGCTGATAGGTGATGAACTGATGGATTATTTCATCGCTCAGGTGATAAAGACTGCTCCGGCCGATGTTGTCAATGGTGTGATAAAGGCAGTGGAGGGTACTGAAGGTTCGGTACGTCTGATGTTGGCTGACATGTATGGTAATGATCGCGAGTTTAGCTTCACCGGTGAGACTTTGCGTCATCTTTACAAGGCAAAGGGGTCGCAATTGAATGCTCCGCGTGTCAAGGAGCAGGTGTGCGCGCTTTTGCAGCCGGTGCTTGCGGCCAATGTCGGTGCTGACCATGTTGATCTGGCAGTATCGAAGGGTTTCCTGACTTATGAGGTGGTTTTCGCTTCTGACAAGGTGTTCCGCGACTCGGGTCAGGGTCTTCTTACAAGGCTTTATCTTGAGCCGATAAAAGCTCAGTATGCATCGCTTGGCGCTCTTGAACAGCCGGTGGTCGATATGCTTAAATCACTTGGGATAGATGGTGTCACTGTTATTTACAAGGCACTTAACGGAGATAAGGAAATACGTCAGGGTTTTCCGTGGCGTATAGTTACCGGTGGCTGATATGGCCGCTTGATATAAATGGATATGGAAATGGACATGAAACTTGTTGACCGCTTTCTGGGGTATGTCAAGTATGATACCCAGAGCGACGAGCTTACCAATCTGACACCTTCCACTCCAGGGCAGATGATTTTCGCGCGTGCGTTGAAAGATGAGCTTGAGCGAATTGGATTGACTGATATAACGCTTGATGATAACGGTTACCTGATGGCTACGTTACCCGGTAACATTGATGCTGGGCGTGAGGTGCCTACGGTAGGTTTTATCGCGCATCTTGACACATCGCCTGATATGTCGGGTCGTCATGTGTCGCCGCGTATAGTGGAGAATTATGACGGTGGAGACATTGTGCTTAACGAGGCTGAGGGAATAGTGCTCTCGCCGGTTGAGTTTCCTGAGCTTTCACATTATGTGGGCCAGTCATTGATAGTGACTGACGGTAACACGTTGCTTGGTGCCGATGATAAGGCCGGTGTGGCAGAGATTGTGACAGCGATGGAGTATCTTCTGGCTCATCCTGAGATAAAGCATGGACCGGTGCGGGTGGCGTTTAATCCTGACGAGGAGATAGGCCGCGGAGCGCATAAGTTTGACGTAGAGGCTTTCGGAGCCGATTTTGGCTATACTATGGATGGCGGTGAGATCGGTGAGCTTGAGTATGAGAACTTCAATGCAGCTACCGCGAAGGTCATGTTCAAGGGCCGTAACGTGCATCCGGGATATGCTAAGCATAAGATGATAAATTCGATGCGCATAGCCAATCAATTTGTAATCATGTTGCCACGGTGGGAAACGCCTGAACATACCGAAGGTTACGAAGGGTTCTATCATCTTGTGGGTATGGAGGGAACGGTTGAGAAGACCACATTGGTGTATATTATCCGCGACCATGACCGTGATCGCTTTGAACGCCGCAAGAAAGAGTTCGAGCATCTTGCCCGTAAGATCAATCATGAGTATCCCGGTTGTTGTGAGCTTGAGGTAAATGATCAGTACTACAACATGCGTGAGAAGATTGAACCGGTAATGTATGTCATTGATCTTGCCTGCAAAGCGATGGAGAATGTTGGTGTGACGCCCAAGGTGCAGCCTATACGTGGCGGTACAGATGGAGCGCAGCTGTCGTTCAAGGGCTTGCCTTGCCCCAATATTTTTGCCGGCGGTCTTAATTTCCATGGCCGCTATGAATTTGTACCTATACCGTCGATGGAGAAAGCCAAGGATGTGATAGTTGAGATCTGTCGTATGGTAGGGGATCCTTCTTTCAGGAATTGAGTTGAAAGAGTGACAAAGACCCTTATAGTAATCACCGGAGCTACGGCTTCGGGAAAAACCGCCCTGGCCATTGATGTGGCCGGGGCGCTTGGTTGCGACATCATATCTGCCGACTCACGGCAGATATATCGCGATATGCCGGTTGGCACGGCCGCGCCCACTGCCGCAGAGCTTGCTGCGGTGCGGCATCATCTTGTCGGTGTGCTGCCTGTCGAGGCGACATATAATGCGGCGCAGTTTGAAGCTGATGCTTTGGGTATACTTGATGGCCTGTGGCTCAAGGGTGATTATGTTGTCATGGTCGGCGGGTCCATGATGTATATAGATGCCGTGACTGACGGTATCGACAGGTTACCTTCAATAAGCGACTCCACACGTGAGCGGGTAAAGGGATTGGTATATGGCCAGGGCATGGCGGAGGCTATGGCGCTTCTTGAGATACTTGATCCGGTACATGCCGCGCGTGTTGACCGTGCTAATCCGCGCCGTGTGGCTCATGCACTTGAGGTGTGTCTGGAATCTGGTAGACCATATAGCGAATTATGCACAGGGGGCGGTGGTCCAAGGCCTTTTGATGTCATAAAAGTAGCTATTGATATGCCCCGTGAGGAGCTGTTCGACCGCATCAACCGGCGTGTTGACAATATGCTTGAGATGGGGCTTGAGGCTGAAGCGCGGCGTTTATATCCTTACAGGAGTTTTAATGCCCTCAATACAGTGGGGTATAAGGAGATGTTCGCGTGGTTTGACGGAGAGATCGATCTTGACCAGGCCCGTACCCGTATAGCCCGTAATACCCGTGTCTATGCCAAGAAGCAGCTCACCTGGCTTGCGCGGCCATCGGTCAGGCCATCGGTCAGAGTTGCTGCCACCGGTGCGTGCGAGGCCGTGCTGCGACTGGTTGAGGAACGGAGGCGATAGAAACTTTTTCGGATGGTTCAGAGACAGGTAGCGCGAAATTTTTGCTACCTTTGCAACAACTAATATTTACACATTTAATTCGGATGAAACGAATATTTTTTGCACTTGCCGGGCTTGCTGTAGCGGTATCAGCTGTAGCCGGAAAAGCCCCTGCTTTGAAAATTTACAAGGGAGAACGTCGCACGGATACTGTCTTTACCCCCCGATTCTATGTAATCGGGATCACTGATCCGGGGGCTACCGCCAGTGTGGGCGGTGATGAATGTCATGTCTACCGCACCGGATCGTTCGGGGCTGAGGTTGCCCTTAAACCCGGCCGTAACACTATCGCTGTGGAAGTGAAAGCCGATGGCCGGTCAACCCGTGAAAATGTTGAGGTCGTGTATGTTGAGCGCACAGAAGCAACAAGGGCTGTTGCCGGGGATTTCTCCACTCCCACTATGGTGCGGCTTGCCGCTCCTGTAACTGTGGTGACCAAGGAAGGTGCATTTCTGCAGCATGGTAACGGTACTGACCGTCTCGGCGGTTCGAAGATGAACTTCATACCGGCCGGAATACCGCTCAAGGCTGTAGCTGAGAACTCTCAGCTTTACGCCGTGATGCTCGGTGCCGATGATATGGCGTTCGTGCCTAAATATGCCGTTGAGGCCGATTCATCGGTAACTGTGCCGGCTGAGGCAGTGAATACCGGATCGATTTCAGTGATTAATACCGGTAAGAGTGACCGGGTGGTGGTGAATCTTCCTGTGCGCCTGCCATTTTATTCACGCAGTGAGATTGATCCGTCAACCATACTGATTACACTCTATGGCGCTACAAACAATACCAACTGGCTCACCCAGCGGAATGTTCCGGGAATGATTGACTATGTGGATCTGCGGCGCGACGGAGCCGATCAGCTCACACTCGTCATCCGGCTTAAAGAGAAATATGCATGGGGGTATGCTGTGAAATATGAAGGCGACAATCTTGTGATAGATGTGCGTCACTGCCCGGAGTCACTTGACGTAAAGGATCTTACAATAGGACTTGATGCCGGCCACGGCGGGGAGTACCTGGGCGCGGTGTCGCCTTCTGGTCTTACCGAGAAAGAAGTAAATCTGGATATAGTGCTTAAAGCGGCTGCGATGCTTCGCGAGATGGGCGCTGATGTGGTGCTTACCCGTGACGGTGATACAGGCCCGTCGATGGGTGAACGCAAGCAGATATGGCTTGACGGCAATGTTGATATAGCGATAAGCGTACACAATAATTCATCAGGTAATCCTCTGGTGCGGATGGGAACGAGTGCGTATTACAAGCATATCGCCAACCGGGGCCTCGCACAGGCACTTCACAATCAGATGCTTGATATGGGCCTGGAGAACTTCGGCCTTACCGGAAACTTCAACTTCTCGCTGAATCAACCCACAGAGTATCCCAATGCCCTTGTCGAGGTTCTGTTCATGTCATCGCTGCCCGAGGAAGAACTTCTGGCAGATCCTGAGTACCGCACGGAGCTTGCCCGTAATATTGTGAAAGGGCTGCTTAACTATCTTGAGCAGGTAAAAGCGTCGAGAAAATGAAAATAGTGGTCGCCTGCGACTCATTCAAGGGCTGCCTGTCATCGTCGGAGGCCGGCGATGCGGCGGCCCTTGGCATACGTCGCAGCAGGCCCGATGCCGATGTGGTGGTAATACCTGTAGGTGATGGAGGCGAGGGTACCATGGCGGCGATTGCTGCCGCGTCGGGAGCCTGTGCGGTGTGTTGCCGTGCCAGTGGTCCGCTCGGGCAGCCGCTGACAGCTGAATATTTCATAACACCTTCCAAGACGGCGCTGATAGAGACCGCATCAGCATCAGGTCTTGGATTAGTAAACATGGAGGATCGTAAACCTCTTGTGGCAACTACCTATGGCACCGGTGAGCTTATCTCGGATGCGCTTGCACGCGGATGCCGTGATTTTATCATAGGATTTGGCGGGAGCGCAACTTGTGACGGTGGCGCCGGGCTTATGGCAGCCCTCGGTGCACGTTTTTTTGATGAGGATGGCTGCGAATTCACTCCTTGCGGAGGGGCGTCGTTAATCAGGATAAAATCAATAGACCTGTCAAGATTTAATGAGAAAGTGACAGGTGCCAGGTTTACCTTGGCGCTCGATGTATCCAACATATTGTGCGGGCCTACGGGGGCGGCAGCTGTATTCGCGCCCCAGAAAGGAGCGGATGCCGCATCTGTAACTATTCTCGAGCATGCACTTGAGCATTGGTCGGCTATAACAGGTGCGAAAACCGCCCGTACTCCCGGAGCCGGCGCGGCAGGAGGGGCAGCGAGTGCTTTCATGGCATTCACACAGTGTGTGCCACGCCGCGGCATTGACCTTGTGCTCGGGCTTTCACATTTTGATGATAAGATCCGCGGTGCATCACTGATAATAACCGGTGAGGGCCGTGTTGACCGCCAGACACTGATGGGAAAAGCTCCGTATGGCATCCTTAAGGCGTCGCGCGGTATTCCGGTAGTGGTCATAGGAGGTGAAGTCGACGATAAGGATCGGTTGCTTGGCGCAGGCTTTGCCGAAGCGCTTGCCATTGCACCCGGCAGCGAACCTCTTTCGGAAAGGCTTGATCCGACTAACGCGCGGATCAATATTGTGCGGACTGTGAGTTCTTATATCACAGCCAATGTTAACTGATAGCCCGGGCGTGCGATTGACAAGGCAATCTCCGCGTCGCGCTGTCCGGCCGAAGCCCGGCTGTCGCCTTTGGATAAAGGCAGCGCGATGTCGTGCCGGAAATCGGCTGCTGTGCCGTCAGGCGCGATCTTGAACAGGGCCTCTTTCATTGTCCACGCGGCGAGCAGACCACCCGGCATTGCGCTGTAATACTCAAGCTCAGCCTCGTTCAACACCCTCGGTGCCACCTTGGCCAGCTGCCGTGAGCGGTTTTCCTCTATATCTATGCCCACCGGTCGGCGGTTATCAATGGCGACTGCCACGAGGCTGCTGGAGTGGCTGATACTTATGAATATGTGAGGGGCGCCGGTGATGAATGGCGCGCCGTTGGGATTATGTGATATCTCAAGGCAGCGGTCGCCGGTGAGGGTGCGCAGCACCTCAAGTGCGCTTCTATGCTCGGCGGCACGTCTGTTCTCATCCGGATGGCGCACAATGTTGCCTATCCCGATTATGGTTGAGTGGCATGTGATAGTCTCAATCATGGTTGCGCAATGAGGCTAAGGAGCGGTCTATGTCGGCCTTGATGGCGTGTATATATGGTGATATGGAGTCTGTCTCCGATACGGCCTTAGGGTCGGAGAAGTATACCACCCCGCTCACCACAACAGACGAGCCATCTGTAGCGAGAAATTGAACGGGGGTTGCTGACCCTTCGGTCATGACAGTCAGGATGTCGAAACCGGCGTTGTTGACAAACTCGCTGTGTTGCGACGGACTGTCGCCTGCGTTGAGTATGAGCCTTTCCAAACGGTTTTCCCGAACGGCATCAATCCCCTGCGCGTCAGTATCCGTAAACGAGATGTGCAAGGTTGCGTTATAAGAGGGGTATATGACATCAAGCCAGCCCCGGCGAGGTGATGTTGTGACGGCTGCCGCATTAACCTCGAAGTGTACGGGGAGCGGGATTGACGGTACTTTCATCACGGAGTCAAGGATCGCAGGTCTCGGATAAGCGGGGCGGCGTGGCACCTCTGTATTATCATGTGCTCTGTCACATGCGCAAGTGGCCAACACGGCAGCCATGATTATCGCGGCCAATGATTTCATTGTTCCTGAATCCGTGGCATTACTTTAACCCGCACACTGGCGATACGGTGCTCGTTGACATCAAGCACCAAAAAGCGGCATCTGCCGTATACGAGGGGTTCTTTCTCTTTCGGGAAATCACCTTTGATTGCCAGAAGCATGCCTGCGAGAGTCTCGGCATCCTCGGTCATGGCCGAGTAGTCAGCTTCGTCAAGGCCAGTTATCCGGAAGAAATCTGTCAGCAATGTACGGCCTTCGAAAATGTATGTGTCATCACGCAGGCGCTTAAAAGTCGACTCCGGAGTGTCATATTCATCGTCGATGTCGCCAACAATCTCTTCAAGCACATCCTCGAGTGTTACGATTCCCTGTGTGCCGCCGAACTCATCGACCACAATCGCGAGGTGCTGCTTGCGTTTGCGGAAGTCTTCAAGCAGATCGTCGATCATGCGCGATTCCGGCACAAAATAAGGTTCGCGCAGCAGCTTTGACCACTCGAATGAGTCATCCACTTTGCCTATGTACGGCAATAGGTCACGGGAGAAGAGTATGCCGCGTATGTTGTCTTCGCTTTCTTCAAAAACAGGGATACGTGAATATCCGCTTTCAATCACGATTTTCATTACCTGCGAGAATGTGGAGGCAATGTTTATGTCAGTGATGTCGATACGCGGAGTCATGATTTCCGACGCATGGGTGTCGCCGTATTTAAGGATGCCTTCAAGGATTTCCTTATCGCTTTTTGAAGCATCACGCGTCAGCTCGAGGGCCTGGCTGAGTTCGTCGGGAGTGATTGCTGTCGCTTGTTTCGACACTATGCGGTTGACCAACGTTGATGATCCGGCGAGGAGCCGGGCCGCAGGTGACAGCAGACTCTTGATGAAGGTCAATCCCGGAAGAGCCATGCGAGCCCATTTAACGGGATAGTTGGTGCTGTAGAGCTTTGGCAGGATCTCGCCGAACAGAAGGATGAGGAATGTCAGGATGACGGTTTGCAGTACAAAACTCCACACCGGACTCATGCCCGAAAATACCGGGCCGAGGGCAAAGTTGGTGAGGACAACTATGGTTACGTTTACCAGGTTGTTGGCTATCAGTATTGTGGCGAGAAGCCTCTCGGGATCTTTCAGAAGGGCTCTGATGCCAGAGCCTTGGCGTGTTTCGTCAATTTCGTCAAGTTGAGCGGGTGTGAGCGAGAAATATGCGATCTCGCTTGCCGACACGAATCCCGAGATAATCAGGCACAACACGGCCAACGCGAGTGCGACAATGCCGGCACCGCTTATCCCTGTGGATGCGGCGCCGTTGATTGTCAGGAGTATAAATTGCAGCGGCTGAGAGGCCGGCAATGGGTCAATATCCAAAATTACAGAAGTTTAGTTAAACAAAGGAGGTGTGAAAAGAGGAGGGAGGAAAGGGATGTCAGTTGATAATATCAAAGCCTGTGTAATGGCGGAGTACCTCAGGCACAACGATTCCGTCGGGAGTCTGGTTGTTTTCAAGGAGGGCTGCCATTATGCGTGGGAGCGCGAGAGCCGATCCGTTGAGTGTGTGGCACAGGTGGGTCTTCTTGTCATCGCCACGGTAGCGGCATTTGAGGCGGTTGGCCTGATATGTCTCGAAGTTGGAAACTGAAGATACCTCAAGCCAGCGCTTCTGTGCCGCTGACCATACCTCAAAGTCAAAGGTGATGGCAGATGTGAATGACATGTCACCGCCGCAGAGGCGGAGAATGTGCCAGGGCAGGCCGAGTTTGTCAAGCAGCAACTGTACGTGGTCTTTCATTTCCTCGAGAGCGGCGTATGAGTTCTCGGGTTTTTCGATGCGCACAATCTCGACTTTGTCGAACTGATGGAGGCGGTTCAGACCTCGAACATCTTTGCCGTAGGATCCGGCCTCGCGGCGGAAGCAGGCTGAGTAAGCGCAGTTCTTGACCGGAAGTTTATCGGCCGGGATGATAACGTCACGATAGAGGTTGGTAACCGGAACCTCAGCTGTGGGTATGAGGTAGAGGTTGTCAAGGGTCACTACATACATCTGTGCCTCCTTGTCGGGAAGCTGGCCGGTGCCGTAACCGGAAGCTTCGTTGACTACGTAGGGCGGCTGTACCTCAAGGTAGCCTGCTTTTGATGCCTCGTCAAGGAAGAACTGAATGAGTGCGCGTTGTAACTTGGCACCTTTTCCGAGGTAAACCGGGAATCCGGCACCGGTGATTTTCACACCAAGGTCAAAGTCAATGAGGTTATATTTGCGTGCGAGATCCCAGTGGGGCAGGGCATCAGGCCCGAGATCGGGCATGGGGCCGCCGGTCTTCTCCACAACATTGTCTTCGGCGGTGCGGCCTTCGGGCACCATGTCGCAGGGCACGTTGGGCACATTGAGCAGGATGTTGCGGATGGCCGTCTCGGTTTCAGTCAATTTGTCGGCGAGGTCTTTCTGGGCGGCTTTTATCTCGGCCACCCCTTTCTTTGCTTCTTCGGCGGCTTCGCGCTCGCCGGCTTTCATATGTGCGCCGATTGATGCCGCGAGCTTGTTGAGCTCGGCGGCCATATTGTCATTTTTGAGTTGCAGAGCCCGGCGGTTGTCGTCGAGTTCAATAACTTGGGCGATAACTTCACGCCCGTCAAAGCCTTTTACAGCGAGGCGTGCGATGACGCGCTCGGGGTCGGCTTTGATTTGCTGCATTGTGAGCATTGCGGTATATTGTTTAAACTAAATTCTATGTAATTATCTTGCGAGCAATTCCTTAACTTTGGCCGAAATGGCGCGACCCTCGGCGCGGCCGGCAAGAGCTTTTGACGCGGCCCCCATGACCTTGCCCATGTCGGCGGGAGAGGATGCTCCGGTGGCTGCGATGATCTTTTCAAGCTCGGCTGTGAGCTCGGTCTCAGATAGCTGCTGTGGCAGGTAGCGCTCGATTACAGAGACTTCAGCGAGTTCATTTTCAGCCAATTCAGGACGGTTTTGCTCAGTATATATTTTTGCGCTTTCCTTGCGCTGCTTTGCCATTTTTGTGAGAATCTTGATGGCGTTCTCATCGGTGAGCTCACCTGATGCGCCTGGGGCAGTCTTGGCCTCAAGGAATTCTTTCTTTATGCCGCGCAGAGCCTCAAGGCTCACCTTGTCGCGGGCAAGCATTGCTTTTTTAATGTCGTTATTGACAGTCTCAAATAAGTCCATAATATAATTATGTGTTTTCAAGGTGCAAAGATAGCAAATAACTCACAAACTCGCTAAAAA
Organism: Odoribacter sp.; assembly: GCA_023663145.1. Lineage (GTDB taxonomy): Bacteria > Bacteroidota > Bacteroidia > Bacteroidales > Muribaculaceae > CAG-873. The sequence continues at coordinate 149 of JAMPHZ010000035.1, read as the reverse complement.
AACCTGTAAAAAGTTGGCATATGGAGTCTGCTCAGGTGGTTCAATGTCATGCATACACCCGTTTCGGGAGCAGGCGGATTGCAGGCCCATAAAAAGAAGTCCATACCGACAAGAACATTATCCATCTGATAAAAATTCATCACGAATGG
>JAMPHZ010000034.1 GCA_023663145.1 Odoribacter sp. | reverse complement strand
CCCGGGTCCGGGTACTGATAATGACTGTTAATCACTTGATTTTCAGTCATTATTTTTGTTTTAGGTGTACTAAAAGTGTACTGCTCGGCAAAATAAAGGTAAACCGATAGCATCGGTTTTGCTATTTTAAGATCTGTTCGTTTTATTTAATTCTATTTGTTTTCCTTACCACATATTTATTTCACCTTGAAATCGCCGCCAATGTGGGAAAGAAAAGTATTCTGAACGATTTCGGGATATTTCCTCCGCCGAAGTCAAAACCTTTATGTTCTATTTCGTTATCAATTTCCATTTCATTTACAATATTGAGAGGTTACGCGCTATTTTACATGCCTCGGCTGAATTGCGCACTTTCAGTTTGGCGATTATGTTCTGACGGTGACGGCTCACAGTGTGCAGGCTTATCCCTAAAATATCAGCGATGCCTTTGCTGCATTTGCCTTCGTCTATCAGTTTCAGTACTGAGGTTTCCTGCGGAGAAAGTATTTTTATTCCAGCCGCCGGATTGAGTTCCGTTGTCTGTCCGGTCAACGTATCAATTACAATGGACTCAGCTTTCAGTTTGGAGGTCATTGCACCGTAAAGGCATAATGCAAACTGTATCATCTTTCCGTCCTGTGCCGGAATATAGTATAAACGATGGCGTGTTTCCACCCATTCGCCGTTTCGGCTCCGCATCCGTAGCCTTTGCATAAGGCATTGGTTAAATCTCCGCGATTTTGAAAGCCGGCTAATATAATGGGAAAACAGCAGCTCCTGAAGCATCTTCATTTCAAGGTCATCAGAATTGATAGCTTTGAAAATATCGTCTTCCCATATTGATGGAATCCATCCCGAACATTTTTCCTTGTCAATGTCAACAATATCTGAAAACCTGCCATGCACCACATAGCTCTTGTTGGAGTGCAGGTCGCTGAGTACGACCAACACACTCTCTATCTCCGCATATCCTTCGGCAATACGGACATATCGCTCCAACACAGCATCATCCGTCATAACGGTATTGGGATGTTGTTTTGAAAATTCCAAGTTCAGTTCTTCGCGAACATTCATATATGGTTATTTTTGACTATTGTACACTTAAACAATGTTATTTAACTTTGCAAAATTAATAATAAAATATGGTTATTCAATGAATAAACTCCTTACGCTTATTGTGCTCATGGCTACGATGGCAAGCCAGGCGCAGACTCTTGAAAAAATGAACTGGTTCAACGAAACGGCTCAGTGGATCATTGACGGCAACACCCTGGTAATGACAGTAACGCCACAAAGCGACTATTGACGCATATCTCACTACGGCTTCACAGTTGACGATGCTCCATTCTATTGGGCTGAGTATGGCGGCGAGTTCGAGGCGAAAGTAAAAATCTCAGGTGACTACAAAGTGCGTTTCGACCAAGCCGGGCTGATGCTGCGCATCGACCACGAGAACTACATCAAAGCCGGAATAGAATTTGTTGACGGGAAATACAATCTCTCTGCCGTAGTAACACACCACACCTCCGACTGGAGCGTGATAACACTTGACAAGCCTGTGCCATACATCTGGATCAAGGCTGTGCGCCGACTTGACGCTGTGGAGATATTCTATTCATTCGATGATAAGGAATACATCCTGATGTGCAACGCATGGATGCAGGACAATATCCCGATGAAAGTCGGCGTGATGGGCGCGTGCCCCGACGGTACAGGCTTCAACGCAAAGTTTTAAAACTTCTCAGTGAAGCACCTGCCCGACCAGCGTCGCCTCCAATGGCTTAAAGGAAGTGGAGAATAAATTGAAAAAGATAGATAAGGCATGGAATATTTTAGGGTTCCATGCCTTATCTTTTTACATGATCGTCGTATTCCTCGGCTGATGGTTTGCCTCAGTGATTGCCACAGGTCTTTGAACCACTGAAAAATAGTCTTGCCGTTGATGTGCAAGCGGTATAGGTTGCCGTCTTTGGGGGCGGGCTTGATTTAAACTTCCGTTTTGCTCACATCGGCATAGTACGGCTATTTTCAAAACTGCTTGTTTCACATAATTTGTTCCCTGATTATTCAAGGACCCTACTAAGTCAACTCAAAGTATTTCATGACCGAGCCATTGCAGCATGCAGCTCTTTGACAAATAGCTCAGGTTGGTCACACCCGAGCATGTACTTTCGACCGTCGCGCAGGCGCACTAAAAAGCAATCTCCCGCTTTACCATAATAAGCGAAGTAACGCCCGAGATCGCGTTCGGTGAACCATCCCCAATACCCCATGAAACCTCCGCTGCCGCACAGGCGGCGCTCACCCATGGTGGGTTGGCAGATCTCGGCTGAAACAATATCCTTAAGGTCAAAAGACTTGCAGCGCAGCGAACGGTTGACCCATAGCTTACCGTCGCTTATTTCAAGCGACATGGGAGCATAATACAAAGTGGCGGCTGCCCATAAGACAATCACACTGCTGAGTGTATAAAAAGCAACTCCTTCGTGCCTGCGGGCCATGAATATCGCACAAGCAAACAATATCACAAGGCAAAGACTACTCAATATCATAGAGTAGGCGCTCATCTTTACTGTATGTTTCATAAATAAACTTTTTTTAATCAGACGCATAAAAGCATCTGAAATTACATTTTAGATGTCAATAAATGATATTTTATCGAGTCCACCGCTTTTGACACCATAAATGTAGACGCCATCAGCAATACTATTATAGCCGAGCACGGCACATCCACCACAGCCCCGATAAACAGACCGCCGAGCGATGTCAGGAGTGAAACTGCCATTGAAGCAAACATGGTGGTAAAATACCTGCGACAGAAAATCTCAGCAGTCATGATTGGCAACGAAAGCATCGACATCAGCAGCATCACACCCACAAGGCGTATAGTAAGTACTATTCCCACAGCCACGAATACTGTCATGGTATATGTTATAAATCTCACCGGCAGCCCCGACACCCTGGCGAAATCACGATCAAACGAGCATGCGACTATGCGTGAATGCTGCCATATATAAAATGCGCTCAACAGAACGGTGAACACAGCAAAACACAGAAGATCTACAGTAGTGATAGTCAATATGTTGCCAAACAGAAATGAATTAAGTTCAGGTACATATCCCGGGGTGAGGAAAACGAAAAGCACACCGACCGCCATACCTAAGGCCCATACTACCGCTATGGCAGAGTCCTCGCGCAGCCGTAGCCGCGATGACATGGCCTCCACCGCCATTGACGAACCTACGGCAAACACAGCGGCCATTGCCACAGGATTTATACCCAGGAAGTAACCAAGACCCAATCCACCGAAGCAGGCATGTGTTATTCCTCCCGATATGGCCACAAGACGTCGCGTGATGATGTAAGTACCTATCATGGCAGCGCCTATGCTGAGCAGGGCTACCCCCAGGATGGCATATATAAAAAACTGATATTGAAATAGCTGTGAAATCATAATGACGATGCAGCACGCTCCCGGCGCGCCTCTGATACTATTAGAAGGAGTTCATCCCGCACATCGGCGGGAAGTTCTATACCGCGCAGTTGCAGCGATCGTGCCCAAGGCGCAATGTCATCGGGCAGCAGAGTAAGCAATATATCGCGGAATTGCTCTGATTCGTCGGCAGAGTAGTCTCCGGCACCACGGCCACGGTACTGATCAAGTTCCTCATCATCAAAATATTCAATGGCCGGCGATACAGCGCTCAGCAATGAATCGCGCTCACAGGTTATATGCATCCCGCAGCACACGTCCTCAGACTCTCCGCCGGATTGTACGGAAGGTCCATCTTCTTCCGGTGATGGATGACGGCGACGGTAGCGCTGCTCAATGAGCCAAAGCAAAGCTCCAACAACTATAAGAGCTAAAAATATGTACAGTGCTACAATCATTCGTCAGCGGCAGAAGACTCCTCCATATCTATATATTCAACTACAAAACCAGTGTCCCGCAAATCTTCCCAGAAGCCGGGATATGATTTATTTACTGTCTCTGCACCGTCGATCTCAAGTCCGGGGACAAAGGCCGCCATTGCCGCAAATGCCATGGCAAGGCGGTGATCACCACAGGCATCAAGACGCGGAATACCTGCCACCGGTATAACCTCATGCTCCCACTCGATGTAGTCATCACCGGTCTCGATCAGCCAACCGCAACCTCGCAATTGATCGGCAAGACATTGCAGGCGGTCACTCTCCTTCAATCGCAAGTTTGCCACACCGGTTATACGGAAAGGCACATTAATCAGGCAGCCTGTAACCACAATATATGGCACGATGTCAGGATAATCTGCCAGATTCATGTCAAGACGCGAATAGAGGTCAGGGGTCGAACTCAGTTCAGTTCCTTCAGCCGTGAACTCCGTCACAACTCCGAATCTATCTCCAATGGTTGCAAGAATTGAATCACCCTGCAGCGAATCAGGCTTCAACGAGGGCAACGTAAACCAACCGGCAGTTACAGCAGCCAACTCATACCACACAGCAGCAGCACTCCAATCAGGCTCTGTCTCCATAGGAATATCCTTCAGCGGAGCATTGTCAACTTTTATTACATAACCCTCGCGGTTGTATTCAACTCCACGTGCGGCAAGCATCTCAAGGGTCATCTTGAGATATGGCATTGATGCAATCTCACCTCCAAGATCTATCGTGACCGGGGCAGCCATAACTGGAGCCACCATTGCCAGAGCTGAAGCGAACTGCGAGGATTCCGAAGCATCAAGTCTTACATATCCGCCGGCAAGACGGTGTCCTTTAATCTTCAACGGGAGGCAGCCTGGCGCGCCATTATAGACTATCTCAGCACCCATGCTGCGGAGAGCCTCAACCAACGGCCCTACAGGGCGTTGCTGGAGGCGTTCGGAGCCACACAGAGTCACCTCACATCCTTCTTTTGACGCGAAGTAAGCGGTGAGGAAGCGGGCAGCGGTACCGCAGTCGGCGAGGTCGATATTACCGCAGCCCTGAGCCAATGCTACCGCCATAATCTGTGTATCATCACAGGCCGGTAACCGCTCGATGTCAAGCGGGCGTGCATCGCGTGTGAGGGCATGTAATATCATGACACGCGCGGCGAGACTCTTACTCAATGGCAGCCTCGCCACGGTGGCTTCTATAATTTCTTCGGGAGGAAAAAGTTTTACAATCATTGGCACTCTGTGATTTCTGTGGTTGCTACTGCATCGGCAATATGTTGAAGCGCGCCGGCGAGCACGCAGCGCGGTGTGCCTACATTGAGACGCATGAATCCTAAGCCTTGGCTTCCGAACATAGCTCCGTCGTTAAGCGCGAGATGAGCCTTGTTGAGCATCAGATCCATGAGTTTGTCCTGTGGCATACCAAGTTGCCTGAAATCAAGCCATACAAGGAATGAGGCTTCCGGGACCACCATTTTCACCTTAGGAGCGTTCTCGGCAAGAAAACCTCTGCAGAATTCAATATTGCTCTGCACATAGTGCAGCATCTCGTCAAGCCATGCCTCACCATGGGTATATGCAGCTTCAGCACCTATGGTTGAGATAAGCACGGGTGCATTGAATTCATTAATTTCCATCCATCTGTAGAATCCATCACGCAGTTCCGGATCCTTTATCACCATCCATGAACTTACCAGACCCGGTATGTTGAATGTCTTTGACGGCGCGCCTAACATAATGCCTACCTTTCGTGCATCATCGCTTACGCTCACAAATGGGATGTGCCTGCGCCCTTCGAGCATCAGATCGCCATGTATCTCATCGCTGACTACAATCGTACCGGTCTCACGGCAAAGACGGGCTACAGCCTTAAGGGTATATTCGTCCCATTGCAGACCGATAGGATTATGCGGATTGCAAAGTATCATCATGCGCGGCTTTTCCTTGGCCAGCACTTCCGCCAGACCTTCAATATCCATGGCGTAACCCGACCCGTGCGATACGAGGGGGTTCTCGACCACCTGCCGGTCATTACCCTCGATAACTATACGGAACGGATGGTAGACCGGCGGCTGTATGAGGATTTTATCGCCCGGCCGGGTGAAATAATTGACAGCCAATGCTATCCCTTTAACGACCCCGGGGATGAATGAAAGTTCCTCACGCGATATATCGAAGCCATGGCGGCGTCGTTGCCAATCTATGATTGACTGCCAATATGTACAAGGCGCAGCAGAGTAGCCAAGGACCGGATGATCAAGCCGGTGGCGCAAGGCTGCGGTAATATCAGGACACACGGCAAAATCAAGATCAGCTATCCATAACGGTGTGACATCATGACGGCCGAACATAGCATCAAGCCCATCGAGTTTTGTGGCGCAGGTACCGTGTCGGTCAATTACGGTATCAAAGTCATAGGTAGTATTCATGGAAAGATTTTTTGCAAAAGTAGCAAAAATTATTCAAGCGGCCAAGCCCCTACCTAAAATCAGTTTTTCAATTCGTAAGTGATGGTTGTCACAACACGCACAGTTTTTTTGTATGGAGTGTACTGGTCGCGGTCCTCAATCGAGAACTGCCCCTGGCTTGCAGTAATTATCTTGCCTAACTCGCTTTTCGAATCCTCGGCAAAACGCTGTGCGGCCGTGCGGGCGTTCTGGGTAGCCTCGGTAATCATGGCAGGCTTGATGTCGTTCAGACCGGTGTAATCATAACGGGTACTGTACTGATAGTCACCGGCAACCACGGCTATACCTTCCCGCATCAGTTCGGGCTGCTTATCTATGAGGCGGCGCACAAGGTCTACCTTTGAAGAGCTTACAACTATGACATTGGTCACAAGATATCGCTCTGTGATATTACCAGAGGTGTATGACTGAGCCTGCCGGTCTTCCACAGCAGGTGGATTAACCGAAAATTCATTTTCCTCAAGTCCGTTATCTTTCAGAAAACGGCTTATGCGCTCATTGGTCGACTGTATGCGCGCATAGATCTCGGGAAGATTGTTACCTAACTCCTTTGTCACTATTGGCCATGTGACCAGATTGGCGTCAACCTCGCGTTCCGAAAGGCCTCGCACAGCAACCTGTCTTCCTTTGTTTGCTATATTGTCGATACCGCCTTTTATACATAAGCCTAATAACAGTAATCCCAATGCGATGATTGCTCCGGTGATAATTTTGCTTTTGTCCATGTTGATTTCAGTGTTTTATAAGTCTGGTGAATAAATTCTCGAAAGTCTCATCGAGGCATTGTGATTTACCGGGATGAGGCCGTGAGCATGTGATACATGCCGACCGCACGGCTGTAAGCCATCTGAACCGTTCGTGAGGTTCAAGGGTGGCAATAGGGGAGTCGGTCTTTCCGGCGGCTACATCGGCCATGGCCTTAAGTTGCATCTCCACATCGTCGAGGTCACATGCCGGGGTAAGCAATGCGGCAATGCTGCGGTCAAAGTCAATGGCGACCTTGATCCACCGCCGACGCTTGCACATCATCGCAAGCCCCACATTTAGCATCTCGCCCCGCTCTATATCGGGGACAAGACGTATTATAGCATATTCGTAAAGATGCATGGCAGTATATTCAGCGGCGGGCGTTGATTGCATGGTCGGTGAAGATTTTAGAATTTTCAAGGCGCCTGCGCAGGAATGTGCGATAGACACGTCTTTGTTCATCAGGATCAATTTCCGGTTCCGCCCTCAGAAGCCAATCGGTTGGTATCATATCAACCACCGCATCAATAAGATCAGGAGTGATATATTGACGCATGACGGCATCGGCTTCTGTCATGCGGGTTGCACGTGACAGCAATGCATGGTCTTTGACATAGGGAAACGGCGACAGGGCTGCGGCTTCCCAGGATGTCCAGTTATGATGGAAATAAAGAGAAGCGCCGAAATCTATCAACCATAGTCCGCGTCGCCACAGCAGCATGTTGGTGTTACGTGCGGTGCGATCGATATTGGTAAGAAAAGCGTCAAGCCATACTATCATGGAAGCTTCCTCTGAAGAAGTGGTATTCACGGCGACGTCCCATGTAAGTGCACCGGGCAGGAAACTCAGTGCCGGATTTACACCGCGGGATGACTGCAGAAGCTGCTGTATTTCCTCGTCTGGCTCGGTGCGGCCGAAATCTTCATCAAGATCAAGGAGCACGAGTTGTGGCACTTTGAGCGGCGTTGCCGACGCAATTATAGCGCCTATGAATTCACTGATCAGAGCTTTAGTCCCGTGACCTGCACCGCTGAGTTTCACCACGTAGCGGTTGCCGTCGTCACCCTCTGCCAGAGCAGGCAGTGATCCACCTTCCCGCAGAGGCTCGATATACCGCGCGACAGAAGCTCGACGAGGAACGAGCATTGATATGTCAACCGGTGTTGTCATAGAGAATTGATGAGGCCGAGATATTGCCCGGCTATGTTTGCATATGAATAACGGGCGGCTGCCTGATAAAGTTTACTATGGCTTATAGGGCTGTCAAGAGCTGTCCGCAGCGCTTCACCAAGTGACCTTATGCCCGGGCCGGCTGCATAGCCTGTGACACCATCGGTTATGATGTCAGCTCGCCCGTCATGAACATATCCCACGGGGGTTGCACCTGCAGCCTGCCCCTCGAGAAGTGTGGCGCCGAACGACTCATAAGTCGAAGAAGACATGACCACTGATGACGAGGCGAATATTCCGTGAAGCCTGCGCTTGTCATTGACCATGCCGAGATGAAAATGTGGGATAGCAAGAGAATCGAAGATTGAAGTGTCACGGCATTCGCCGACGAATACAGCCACAGCATCAGTATCGGTGAGAGTATTAAGCGCTTCTATGGCATCGGGAAGATTCTTGAAAGGATCATCCAGGCGTGCGGCGCACATCAGCACTATGCGGCCGTGCCATGGCAACCCTAATTCTCCGCGCTCTTTATTGACAGGCACTGACAACATGTCGACCCTGAAAGGATTATTTATCACCGTAACGGGCTGATCCGCAGTGAGGGCGCTGCGGGCGGCAAGATCGGCCAACCACCGGCTCACAGCCACAAAATGGATGCGGGAGCCGGCATATAGATCATGTTTACGGTCGAATGTCTTTGCCGACAGATCATCTGCAGCAGCCTTATTACCCATAAGCGGACAGTCGTGACAGTGCGATGTGTATTTGTCACATGAGCCGGCGTGGTGACATATACCTGTGATGTTCCACATGTCATGCATAGTCCATATCAGTGGGACTCGGGCAGCAATGCGAGATATCTCATCAAGGGAAAGCATCCCCTGGTTCACCCAGTTAAGTATCACGGCATCTGCATTCAGCACAAGCGGATGACGGCTGAGCGGAAGGCCGTCGGTAGCAATTGAGATCTTGAAAAGATTCTCACTGGAAAATCCTTTGGCACGCCATATACGGAGATGCTCGGCCAAAAACGGAATCTTTGAACGCCATGCAGGGGCGGCTTTAGTTACATAGGGGCTGCCTGAAGCTTTGTGCGTGACAAGCATGCGGGCATCAGCCCCTGCCTCGCGCAAAGCCTCCATCAGCCTGAAAGTGACAGTGGATGCACCTCCTAATGTGTCGCTATGGTTGATTAGGGTGATTTTCATAGCCGGTGTTTCAGATGAAGAGATATATGCTCCCGGCGAATCACAATGATGATAAATCCGACAAGCAGCAGGAAACGCAGCACATAGTTGACCACAGGCCACGGTGTGAGACAATACATGCCTATGACATAGAACACTGCAGCTATGGCGAAATAAGAAAGGATGCGGCCCGTCTCATAACCTATCGGGTGCTTGGCTTTCCCGACAAAATAACTTGCGAGCATCATCACGCCGTAGGAGCAGAAAGCCGCCCATGCGCAACCCATATATCCGTAATACGGAACCAGAAGACAATTGAGCACAACAGTCACTGCGAGACCTACAAGGGAGAAGTACATTCCCCACACAGTCTTGTCGGTGAGTTTGTACCATAGTGACAGGTTGAAGAATATACCAAAGAAAAGTTCGGCCATCATCACAACCGGCACCACCCTTAAGCCACTGAAATATCGGGGCGAGATGAAATACTTCAGGAAATCAATGTAATACATCACCCCCAGGAACAGCACGAGGGCGAAGATAACAAAGTATTTCATTGCATCGCGGTAGGCCTGGTATTTACCTGCTCCATCTTCTTTGTTGCGGGCAAAGATAAAAGGCTCATATGCGAATCGGAAGGCCTGTATGAACATTACCATCACGATGGCAATCTTATAGTTGGCGCCATATATTCCCAATCCCTCAAGAGCATCTCCCCGGTCGGCAGCCAAAGTTGGATACAGCAGCTTGTCAATTGTCTGATTCATGATTCCGGCCACTCCCAACACAAGCAGCGGTGCGGAATAGCGCAGCATCTCACGCAGCAAAGTAGCATTGAAGCGCCATCTGAAACCTCTGAGTTCCGGAATCATCATCACAAAATTGACAGCTGAAGCGATCAGGTTGGCGAGGAATATATAACCTATGCCGAATTCCGGATTATAAAACTTCAATGTGAATTCCGGCCAATGATGCATCAGCACACGCGGACACAGAAGAATAAAAAACAAGTTTAGCCCGATATTGAGTCCGATGTTCACAAGCCTGAGTGAAGCAAATCGAACGGGCCGCTTACGATAGCGCAGATAGCTGTAGGGAATTGCCAGAAAGGCATCGATCGCAACACACACCGCCATCATCATCACATATGACGGATGTGCCGGGCATTCCATGGCTCTTGAAACCGGGTCAATGAACAACCACACAAGCAACACAAAGACAGTGGATGTGACAGCCAGTGAAATCAGCGATGTGGAGTACACTTCCATGGGATCCTTCCATCGCTCGTGGTTGGCGAAACGGAAGAAACCGGTCTCCATCCCATAGGTAAGTATAATCAGAGCTAACGCCACCACAGCGTAGACGAATGTCACCACGCCATATTCAGCCTGCGCGAACGTGAAAGTATAAAGAGGCACAAGGCACCAGTTAAGGAAGCGCCCTATGATAGATGACACGCCATAGATGGCAGTATCCTTTGCGAGTGATTTGATTCCAGCCATATTAACCGAAGAGACCAAGATCATCCATGCCATGGCGACGTGCCCCGAGATGCTCGTAAGCAAGCGTTGTGACCTCTCGCCCGCGAGGAGTGCGTTTCAAGAAACCTTCTTTTATCAAGTAGGGTTCATACACCTCCTCAATGGTGCCGGGGTCTTCACCCAAAGCAGTAGCAATTGTAGACAAGCCCACGGGGCCGCCTTTGAATTTTTGAATTATGGTGTTAAGAAGCTTGTTGTCAACCTCATCAAGACCATAGCGGTCAATATTCAAAGCCTCAAGAGCATAACGCGCGATCCCAAGATCAATCGATCCGTTACCTTTTACCTGAGCGAAATCGCGCACGCGCCTCAGCAATGCATTGGCAATACGCGGTGTACCACGGCTGCGCAGGGCTATCTCCCCGGCAGCTTCCGAAGTACATCGGATATTGAGCAACTTCGCGCTGCGCAGTATTATGCGCCTGAGCACCTCGTGATCGTAATATTCGAGATGGGCGTTAATCCCGAAACGGGCACGAAGCGGCGCCGTGAGCAGACCACTGCGTGTTGTCGCGCCAACAAGGGTAAATGGATTTAGAGAGAGCTGTACTGATCGCGCTCCGGGGCCTTTGTCAATCATGATATCAATGCGGTAATCTTCCATTGCCGAGTACAAGTACTCCTCGACCACACGGCTCAGACGGTGTATCTCATCAATGAAGAGAACGTCATTCTCTTCAAGCGACGTCAAAATTCCGGCCAGATCACCCGGCTTGTCGAGCACAGGCCCTGATGTGATCTTGAAACCGACGCCGAGTTCATTGGCTATGATTCCGGCAAGTGTGGTCTTTCCCAGGCCCGGAGGTCCGAAGAGCAAGAGATGGTCAAGCGACTCATGACGCATGCGGGCGGCAGCCACAAACACACGCAGGTTCTCAACAATTTTTTCTTGCCCGTTGAATGACTCAAACCGACCCGGACGCAGAGCTTTCTCAAACTCCCCATCGGCACGCATCTGGTTTTCTCTGATATCAAAATCCTCTGTCATTATGCAAATTATTAAAGACACGAGAGGGTAATGACATTACCGACCCATCTTCATAACTACAAAGGTAACAACATTTTTTGACCCGTGCAAGAAAAAATCCAAGGTGTTTCGTTACCATTTTCCCAGAAAGGGCAATCTCATTTAATGTGGTATTATCATTTATTTAACGTAACTTTGCAATAGGATTCAAACGACAACAATAATGGCAAACACCAATTTACAAGGCGCAAAGAACGCTAAAAACGACGAGTTCTATACACAGTACTACGATATTGAACGAGAGATAAACGCTTATCTTGAATTCAACCCCGATGTATTCAGAGGTAAGGTAGTCCTGTTGCCTTGCGATGATCCTGAATGGAGCAACTTCACCCTTTACTTTGCTCAGCATTTCCAGACTTTGGGCTTAAAAAAACTCATATCTACAAGTTACGCCCCGGAAAGCAAACGCTTCAAAACTACGTATTATCCATCTCTCTTTGAACAGGAAGCGCCACAGTTTGACCCTGCTAAAACTTCAATCCGTGGAAAAATATTTGTACTTGACCATGACATTGATGGGGACGGGCGTATCGACTTCCACGACTTGCAATGGGAGTATCTTGAAGGCGATGGAGATTTTCGTAGCACCGAGATTCGTAAACTTCGTGATGAAGCCGACATAATTGTCACTAATCCACCATTCTCCCTTTTCAGAGAGTTCCTCACTTGGATTGTAGAAGCGGACAAGAGGTTTATAATTATCGGTAACATGAATGCCATTACATATAAAGAAGTGTTTCCATTGATCATGAATAATAAGATATGGCTTGGAAATGGATTTCATCATGGTAATGCTTATTTCAGACCTGTTGGAGAAAGAGAATATGCAAATGGAGTCAAAGATGATGCTACCGGACTGGTAAAATTTAGAAATTGTTGCTGGTTTACTAACATTGATCATGGTCGGCGTCATCAGCCATTGTCTCTTATGACTGAGGAGGAGAATATCATGTACTCAAAGCATAAGGAGATTCGTGGTAAAGGTTATGTAAAATATGATAACTACGACGCCATAGAAGTTCCATATACCGATGCTATCCCATCAGATTATGAAGGTATTATGGGCGTTCCAATCACTTTTCTTGATAAATATTGCCCGGACCAATTTGAAATCTTAGG
>JAMPHZ010000033.1 GCA_023663145.1 Odoribacter sp. | reverse complement strand
GCCGAGTTCTTCAAATTTATTGCCTAATTTTGCACTTGCAGGTAGAATCTGCACACCGACACAAACTTTCTGCCGCGGCAGCGAGAGGGTTTGTTGGCGGAATCAGGGAACTCAGGATGGTCCGAGAGTCAGCACCGAGGTATTCAGGCCTCCTGCCACACGCACGATGTCGTCAGCAGAAACCGACATAATAGCCTCAATCACAGACTGAGGCGTATTGGCTCGCCCACGGGCAAGTGTGCTGCGGGCGATTCCGAGAATACGGCTCTCGAGATTGGTACCGCCAACAATCAATTGGCCAAGATACTGTTTTTTTGCCAACTCAAGCCGACGCGGAGTAACGTATCCGGCAGCCACCTGCCTCAGCGTATCCTCCACGAGTCCACGGCAACGGTTATTGTCAGCCGGATCGCAACCATAGTAAATCACAAGTTCCCCGCAGTCAGTAAATATTCCCGTAGTAGCCTCAACGCTGTAAACCAGGCCACGCTTCTCGCGCAGAGCTATATTAAGCAAAGAGTTCATACCTGGCCCCCCGAGCATATTGGTCAGTAACGCGACCGCAAACCTGTCATCCGAATCAAGTCCCCCCACCCTGGCTCCTATCACCGTATGACATTGATGACTGTCGATGTGGCGTATGACATCAAATGGTTTTACAACCGGCGGCAACGTACGGTCTGACACAGGGGAGTCTGCCGGAGCGAAACTGTAATGACGCTGCATAATATCAAATGCCTTGGCAGCCCCCATTGACCCGGCATAGAAAGCCACCATATTGCCGGGGACATACCAGCGCGACAGATATGCACGGCACACCTCGGGGGTGAAGCTCGCAAGCATGGCACGGTCACCGAGAATGTTATGTCCAAGACCACTGCCTGCAAACAGCAAATCCTCAAAATCATCAAAGACCGCTTCCGACGGTGTGTCAAGGTACGAATCTATCTCATCTGCCACAACTTCCCGTTCTTTTGAAATCTCTCGCTCCGGGAAGGTGGAATTGGCAGTCAGGTCTGCGATCAACTCGGCGGCTCTGGCCGGATTTGCCCCGGGGAAAACACTGTATACTACAGTCTCCTCCTTGGCAGTATAAGCGTTAAGCTCCCCGCCCACAGCCTCCATACGGTTGATTATATGCCATGACGATCTACGCGTAGTTCCTTTAAAGATAGTATGCTCCACGAAGTGAGCCAAACCACGTGAGCGGGCGTTCTCATCACGGGCACCCACATTTACCGCAAGGCCTGTATAGCCGACCGCCGCACGCGGAATGTGCAAATGCACCATACGCAGACCATTAGGAGCGGTATAGTAAGTAATTTTATGATTATCAATCTTCATCTACCCACTTACCGTCGTTTTTGATAAGTTCAACGAGTGCCGGAAGAGCCTCAGAGGCCGGAATATTTTTTATCACACACTCTTTGTTGCGATAAATACTTACGCGACCGGGACCCGCACCGACATAACCGTAATCGGCATCGGCCATCTCCCCTGGGCCGTTCACTATGCATCCCATCACACCTATCTTCAAAGTCTTCAGGTGCGAAGTGGCAGCTTTTACCTGCGCGAGCGTAGACTGCAGGTCAAATAGTGTACGCCCGCATCCGGGGCATGCAATATACTCGGTCTTGGAGATTCTGCGGCGAGTAGCCTGCAATATATTAAGCGCAAGCGATCCGAGCTGCTGCTCTGACATAGCGGGAGCTTTGATGGAAACATAATCAAGAGGGCTTTCGAGCAACAAAGCTCCCAGATCAACCGCAGCCGCTATAGTGACTTCTTCGGGACTCATAGTCGCCGGATATGAGATCTCCACAGCCACAGGCTTTGAGCGATCTATCGCATCCAGTGCCGCACGCGCCCTTCCCAAAGCATTAGGATGTGCCACAGCAACCACTGATGTCTCCAAGGGGACCTTCACAAGGTCAAGCCCCACAACCTGCGGGATTATATCACGGAACTCAGAGTCTGCACACCGGTTCGGCACATCTTCGGCCACCACAAAATCTTTGCGGGAGGCAATATGCTTCACAAGTTGGCGAGCCACCGGTATTTCGTTTTCAGGAGCCTCACTGAGCGACACCCGTATTGTATCTCCTATACCGTCGGCCAGCAAGGATCCGATTCCCACTGCCGATTTGATACGGGCATCTTCTCCGTCTCCCGCCTCGGTAACTCCAAGGTGCAGAGGGAAATCCATACCTTCAGCAGCCATAGCCTCGGCAAGAAGCCTGACAGTTGAGGTCATCACCACCACATTAGAGGCTTTGATGGAAATAACAACATTATAAAACCGCTCGCGGCAGCACACCCGAAGAAACTCCATAGCGCTTTCGACCATTCCGGCAGGTGTGTCGCCATATCGGCTCATTATACGATCGCTCAACGAGCCATGGTTCACACCTATACGCAATGCCACTCCCCGGGTACGACAAAGATCAAGCAGAGGCGTAAATCTGTCACTTATACGCTGCAGCTCCGCAGCATATTCCTCATCAGTATATTCAAGTTTTACAAAAGTGCGACCGGGGTCCACGAAATTTCCAGGGTTGATGCGCACTTTCTCCACATGCTCAGCAGCGGCAAAAGCTGCTGATGGATTAAAGTGGATGTCTGCCACCAGAGGCACTTTCACCCCGGCGTCACGCACTGCCGCATGAATAAGAGCAAGATTATGGGCATGACGCGGAGTCTGAGCCGTAAGTCTTACGATATCAGCGCCTGCATGGGCAAGGCTTATGCACTGCGCCGCAGATGCCTCTGTATCCATCGTCGGGGTATTGGTCATCGACTGCAGAACCACCGGATTGGACGCCCCTATACGCACATCACCGACAAGGACCTCTCGTGTAGCTCGCCGGCTATAATTATAACGGCTCATACCTTAAACTGATAGTCGCTGATTTCGGCAAGCGCCGCGTTGGCCTTGACAATCTTGTCGCCCAAGGTCCTCATATATTCATCATACGCAGCAGCTATTACCGGATCGGTCAAAGCGAGTATCCGTACAGCCAGACACGCCGCGTTCAGCCCTGCATTGATTCCCACAGTTGCCACAGGCACACCGGGCGGCATCTGCACTATTGAAAGCAATGCATCCTGTCCGTGAAGGGTTGAATCTATGGGCAACCCTATGACAGGTAGCGGAGTAAGAGCGGCTATAACACCCGGCAATGCGGCTGCCATACCGGCGGCAGCTATTATTACCTTGACACCGCGTGGGGCGGCACCTACAGCAAATTCCTCTACCTCATGAGGGGTGCGGTGAGCACTCAAGGCATTCATCTCAAAGGGGATGCGCATCTGCTCAAGAAAATCGGCAGCTTTGCGCAGCACGGGCAGATCACTTGTGCTGCCCATAATTATACTAACCAGAGGTGTCATAATCTATAAAGTAGATATTGGTAAAGCATGCAATGATAAAATTATCAACTGACACTTAAATAAACATTATCCCAAACGAACAGGCAAAACCAAGCGCCAATCCTGCCACGACCTGTGCAAAGGTGTGTCTCTCAAGCATGAGACGTGCCGTAGCAAGTGCTCCGGCTATTATCACGACTATACTCAACACTATCATTGCATTCACATCGGCAAGACCGTTGGCCACACACCATGCCGTCATGCCTGCAAATCCTCCGGCGGCAGTGGTATGGGCGCTTATTTTCCATCTGGTGGTAACTGCCATCGCTATTCCTGTTGCGATCACCGAACTTATGAAAAACATGCATAACCAACGGGGAGCACCCGCTGAATATACAAACCACGCGGCACCGAGATAACAGGTAGCGGCAATAGACATGGGTAATACACGCTCTCGTCGGTCAACGATTGAACGGGTATGCACACGGCCTGTCTTGATAAGCAATATAATTGCGGCAAAGGGCAACAATCCTGTCATCAGCGCCACCGCAACAGTGGCGAGCACACGGCTATCACCAGGCAACGAGCGCATATTTGTGCACCACATGGCCACAACCATCGAAAATGTGGGCATCATGAAAGGCGAGAAAACATCACTTATCCACTGTGCCCATGCCGGCGAATGGCATTCCTCAAATGACTTTTTTATCTTATCCATTATGCGCCGGCTTCGGGCGGAACGAATCCTTTACCGTATCCACCACATTTATTATATAGTCACCTGTACGTTCAAGGTCACTGACTATATCCATGAAATAGATACCTGCCTGATACTCATATTTACCGGAATTTATATTTTCGAGATTAGTGGCACGGAAACCGTTGCGCATATTATTGATTTCTCGTTCCTTGTTATATGAGTCAATAAGAGGCCGTTCCGCCACATTCTCAAGATCTTTCAACTCTCCTATCATCAGATCCATAGCTTCCTGAACGTAGCGGTACATGGTGTCTATATTGTCGTAAAGTTCGGGAGTGAACTTCACATTGCTCTCAATCTTGCGGTTCAATATCTTACCTATGCCATAGCAGCAATCGGCAATACTCTCGATTTCCCCAACGATTCCCAACATTGCGGCAATGCGGTGCTTACCTTCGTTTGACAACCGGCCTTCAGCACATCGGTTCAGGTAGCGGGCTATCTCAAGCTCCATGCGGTCAGATATATCCTCATACTTCTCAAGGCGCGAATAGAGCTTATTGAAGTCCTCACTCTTTTCCTTGGTATGGATTAGCTCATGCGCCATGGAGATCATGCGGTTTACACGTTCAGCATAAACGCTCATCTCCTTTTCGGCCTGTGCTATATTGAGCTCGGAGGCATTGAGCAGGCCTCGCGATATAAATTTAAGAGTAAACTCATCGTCGTCACGACGTTTCGACGGTACAAGCCATTCCACCAACCTCACATACAATTTGGTAAACCAAATCATGATCAGCACATTCACTATATTGAATGTAGTGTGGAAAATCGACAGGCCAAATGACACACTGCTCTGCATGGCTCCGATCTTCTGAATCACATCATGACCTGCGGGCAGCGAGTTGTCAAAGAGATGATTGTATATCTCAGGGTCGGTCTGCTCCAATGTGTTTACGAATCCGTAGAGAGCCTCAGGATTACCTTGACCTATAGCTTCAGTAAGCCATGCGTTCAGCGAAGCGAAAGGCACGAACACGCACACACACCACAATGTACCCAAAAAGTTAAACAGGAGATGGCCCATTGCAGTACGCTTGGCCGCAACATTACCGCTCATTGATGCAAGCAGAGGCGTTATGGTCGTACCGATATTGGAACCCAAAATAACCGCACATGCCAGGTCATAATTTATCCAACCTTTCGAGCACATTATCAGTACTATGGCAAATGTCGCAGCTGACGACTGTATAATAGCTGTCACTACGAGCCCCACAAGCACAAATATCAGGATTGACATTACACCCATGGACGCATAGTCACGAAGCACCGCGAACATTTCAGGATTCTTTTGCAGATCAGGGACATAATCACTGATCATATTCAGGCCCATAAACAAGAAAGCAAAGCCTATGAGAAATTCACCTATACTCTTGGCTTTGCTTTTATTTGTAAACAACATGATTACTGCCAGGGCTATCAACGGCAGCACCACCACCGACACATCCACCTTAAATCCGAACAATGCTATGATCCAGGCAGTGAAGGTAGTACCGACATTTGCTCCGAATATCACAGCCATTGACTGGGCGAGTGTCATAAGGCCTGCGTTAACGAAACTCACAACCATCACCGTCGATGCCGAGGAGCTTTGTATAAGCGCAGTAATTGCACATCCGGTGAGCAGGCCTGTAAAACGGTTGCGGGTCATCGCCGACAAGATATTGCGCATGCGGTCGCCGGCTGCTTTCTGAAGGCCTTCACTCATCACTTTCATGCCGTACATAAACAAACCTACGGCACCGAGAAGACCTAAAAAGTCGAGAATGCTATAATTCATAAAGTTTTTGACATTGGTGGCTTCCCCTAAGTTGAAGTCGCCGTGCAAAGTTACACAGAATTTATAACTTTTTCGCGGTTTTTCTCTTTTTTTTCATCAACTTTGTAACATTGATGATATTGGTGCGTCATATAGGCAAATGGACTCAAAAAGCTTCACCGAACTCTTCAACCGCCTCAAAGGGCGCCTGCACAGCACATCCAGGCGCATACTCGGCAACGATGATGATGCCGACGATGCCCTGCAGGATGCGTTCTGCGCCATCTGGACCCGCCACAACGAGCTTGAGGCATCTGAGGCCATGGCGACTGTAGCTGTTCGGAACCGCAGTCTTGACACTCTGCGCCGCAGAGCTGTAAGATATGGCCAAGGGATGGTTGACTCTGGATCGGTTGACATACCTGATCAAGACAACGACAATATCGAAGACGACGAAACTTTCACACGGGTACAGGCTCTCATCGACCGAATCCTGACACATCGCGACGCCCAGATCCTTATAATGCGAGACTATGACGGAGCCGAGATATCCGACATCGCCACACGTACCGGTGTATCCGAAACGAACGTGCGTGTCATCCTGTCCCGGAGCCGGAAGGCTGTACGACTCGCATATCTTGAACAATTTAGAGATTAAAATTATGAATACAAACGACATACACCGGCTGCTTGAGCTGTACTATGATGGCTCTACAACGCTTGAACAGGAACGCCTCCTGCGACGCTCATTGGCGACCTATTGCGGCAACGACCGCGAGCTTATGGCTGCAAAAGCGATAATGTCTTACACCACTGTAGCTGCCAAACGCCGACAAGGCGCCCGAGCCCTCTCCCCTGCGCCGCTTATATGGCGCGCCGCAGCTGTCATGACGGTCGCACTTACCGTAGCTGCCACAGTATTCTTCGGCCTTGACCAGTCTTCCGGCAAATATGATTACCGTACAATAATAGCCTGTAACATCACCACCGACCCTGAAGACGCCCTGTCGCTGATGCAGGAACAGCTCGAGACCGTAGGCATGGCAGCCGGCGACGTAAACAATGACATCCAACTTGACTTCGCTCTTATCAGCGATGCCTTTAATCAAAATTCCCGGCTATGAAATATCAACGATTACTCACGCTATTGATTATGCTCGCCGTAACACTCTCAGTATTCGCGGCATCCCGGGCCACATGTGACGTATCTGTATTCAACGGCTACTATAACAATGATAGCGCCGCATCAGAAACTATAGTTACAGGGAACGCTCTCGGCAAGTACAATCTTTCGGTCTACAAGGGACTCACCCTTACCGGTAAACCTGACGAAGCAACACGCCTCGAAGAATGCATAGCGGCTGATATCCCTGAAGCCGTAGATCGCGAGACCGTATACCGCGCCGGAAGGTTATATTACGCATTTTTAGCCCTGAAGCCGCAAGGCAATCTGAAACGGTATGTACTTTACCTCAACCAACACCTCGCCGGCGGCAACAAGATAATACTTATTTACATGGAGGGCAAGGCGCAGCCGGCCCAGATCAAGGCAATGCTCAAAAAATAAATCACAATGCATAAATTACTGCTTTTATTGACAATTCTCCTGCCGGCTGCTGCAATGGCCGCAGAGAAGTCCGACACTATCATCAACATCAGCAATCCCGATTCTGTCAGGATCTTATCCGGAGATGGAGGATGGACACGAATACTTATAAACGGTAAAACAGTTGACGGAACACCTTATTCTCAAAGTTACTCAATGAAGACCACACCTATCGACACAGCTGAGGCGTGGGACATTGAACTGCCGTTTTCCAAAAGTTCCTCATCAAACGGACAGAACCGACGCCGTTGGCAGGTTTTCTCTTTCGATGACATCTACATCGGCGCCACCTGCCCGTCAGGCGATGACAAAAAACTCAACGGAGGATGGGAAATTGGAATCATGAACATCATGGGAGTGAGATTCCGCCCCATGGGCTACGGCACATCCCTATCCTTGGGGGCCGGTATCGGATACCGCTCACTCAATGGGGCTTCGGGGTTGCATCTGGAAGAAAACAATGGCTCAGTCTACGTCTTACCCAACCCTGCCGGCACCGACGCTTCGTCACGCCTGCACATATTCCGCTTACAGATACCCTTGCTCATCACTCAACCGCTTTTTAAGGAACTCAAGCTCAAGGCCGGCGTAGTGTATAATATGAATTTCAGCCTGCGTGCCACCACCAAGTATCGCACGCCCGATACCACACGCAAGGAATCATTAAAAGGATTACATCAACAATTCAGCACATTCGACATATATGCTGCATTGGGATGGAGTGATTGGGGAGGCATTTATTTCACCTATTCGCCATCATATGTTTTCATGAGCGGCTACGGCCCCGACACCAAAGTAATATCGTTCGGATTAACCCTTTCATTTTAAGAATCTATGAACATAATATATCCATTGATAATTGCCGGAGCATGCATAGGAGTTTCCGCACGGGCCGCATCGGCAGATTCAACTGCCATATTCAACAATGTACAGAAAGTAATTGTCACAGAATCTCCATCGTCCGTTGACATTTATATTGATCATGACACCGACACAACATTGATCTCCTACCCTGCCGGCGATAATTCCCTGAGAGAATCACACCGCGAGTTCAAACTGCTTAGAGGGCGGTTTGCCGATTATGAGGTATCAGCGGGCGGTTTCATGTTGGGTTTTGACTATGCCTGCAACGCCCCGGAAGGAATGCACGCTGAAATGGGGAAATCACTTGAAATAGGGGCTCTTGAACTGATTGGCATTCACCGCCGGCTACCCGCAGGGCAATCAGTATCATTAGGGTTGGGCATTAATTGGCGCAACTACAGGTCTACACTTGGCACTGTATTTCAACCGGTCGACGGCCATATTGAACTGACAACGATGCCCGACGGATGCCGCGGCCGATTCTCAAGAATCAAAATTTTCAGCCTACAGGTACCCGTGCTCTATCACAAAGAGCTTGGCCGGGTCAGCGGTCTGACCGCAAGCCTCGCCATCGGCCCGGTATTTAATTTCAATCCTCACGGTTCTGTAAAGACTTCATGGTATGACTCCGATAACAATAAAGTTACCGACACATCAAACAATATTGGCCACCGTCACTTCTCCATTGACATCATGGCTCAGATGCACGTGGGTGTGATAGGCATCTACGCCCGTTATTCACCATATAAGGTACTCACCGGAGCGGCAGCACCGGATTTCTCGTCGTTCTCGGCCGGATTCACTCTTTTTTACTGACGACGCAGACGCCCCACCGGGAAGCCTAAACGTTCACGATACTTAGCCACAGTTCGCCGCGCGAGTTTAATACCGCGGGTTTCCAGTCTGGCTCCTATCTCGGCATCGCTCAGCGGTGCCGATTTATCTTCACCTGATATAATTTCGCGTATGGCCTGATCTATTGCGTGGGACGATGTACTGCCGTCGTCACCGCTTCCTTCGCTGAATAGTGATTTCAACTGAAACACACCTTGTGGTGTAGACATATACTTGGTGGCAGTTGCACGTGAGATAACACTGAGGTCAAGACCGGTGAGACGGCCTATGTCGCGCAACACCATGGGCCGGAGCCGACTACGGTCAAAGGTCGCGAAAAATTCAGGTTGTAATGCCACGATAGCCTCCATCACAGCCATCAGAGTTGTGGTCCGTCTCCTGATCAGGTCAATGAATTCCTCCGCCTCATCACGTCGTGCCTTGACAAAAGCTGCCGTAGCGGCATCAGCCGGGGCTGAATCAACCGGAAGCATAAACGAACGCTCCACAGCCAACTCAGGCACACGCCCGGCCAAGGAAACATTCACCAATCCTTCGGCGGTAGTTTCTACCGTAAAATCAGGCACAATATGACGTGTCCTGTCTTCCGCTCCTACTCCTTCGAGTTGCGAACCGGGTTTAGGATTGAGAGACGTGATTACCCGCACAGCACGATCAAAACGTCCCTTGTCCAAACCGGTCAGTGTCATCAACTTATCAAAGTGGCGCTTTGAGAACAAGTCAAAACGGCGTGACACTATCTCCAACGCATCCGCAACTTCGGGGCGCGTGCGATCAAGCCTCTCAAGCTGCAACTGCAAACAGTCTTGCAGGTTTAAAGCACATATACCGGGAGGATCCAATGAGCGCACATAAGTCATGGCACGCTCGACATCGTGACGGTCAACATCAAGACCCGCCCCTATGGCTATGTCGTCGGCTATCGCAGCAGGATCCCGCGACAAATACCCGTTTGAGTCTATATTACCTATGATATATTGGGCTATGCGACGGTCAAGGGGTGGAATCTCAATCAGGCCCAACTGT
Source organism: Odoribacter sp. (assembly GCA_023663145.1). Taxonomy (GTDB): domain Bacteria; phylum Bacteroidota; class Bacteroidia; order Bacteroidales; family Muribaculaceae; genus CAG-873. Next base: position 6,731 of record JAMPHZ010000033.1, on the reverse strand, counting down.
TGATCAAGGCGTTCATAACCGGACGCTGTGTCATCAGGATCGTTATTCAGCATCCACGGCTCCGACATATTCCCCGGGCGAGGAAGGCGGTCATATACAGGCATGTCATCCGCGTCACGATAGTCAGCCTGCTGCAATTGCTCGGCTGTCTCGGTAAAGAACCGGCCATCGTCATCGGTGGGCTGCTCTGACACGTAAGCATCAGCCGGCTCCACTTCCTCAAGAGCCGGATTTTCGTCAAGCACGCGGCGTACCTCGTCATCAAACTCCGGCGCAGACATCTCAAGCATACGCCCGAAAGCCAACTGCTTCGGACTTAACCGCTGCCTCAGTAACTGCTCCTGCGCAAGCCCTTGTCCCTGTCTCTGCCCGACCATTGGTCAATCACCTGCCAGCATAAACATGCCGGTATTCAATACGGACTGCCTTCGTACTTGTAGATATCGTAAAGACGCAAGTTGAAACGCAGTGTGCTATATGGCATCAGTGAACCTGTCACGCTTGATCCATAGGCCACCTGATATGGAACCACAATCTCACATGTATCTCCGACATGCATGTTTTCCATAGCAATCGACCATCCCTGAATGGTATTGTTGCAAGCAAAGCGCTGCACCCCCGTACGGCCATAGATGTTGGTCGACTTTGAGGAGTCAAACATGTCGCCGTTGAGATCGTAGCCCTCGTATATCACATCTACCACACTGGTATACAGGGGTACAAGGTTGCCGGCTGTCTCCGAGCGGTCATTAAAAAAGTGCATGAGGATAAAACCACCGGGATTCCATGCCGGCACCACGGTTTCGTAATATGGTGTGCCGTCTTCATTGGTTTTCGCCTGAAGTTCGACAAGCCATTGGTCATTTTCGGCACGCCATTCCTGATACTTGCCGAGATCGATGTTGTTGTCATCATCGTCGTTGCAAGCCGTAAGAGCCGATGACACCACGGCGCCCATGGCAGCGAAAGCTATGATCTTTGATATTTTCATGTAAAGGCTGTGGATTGGAGAGAATGGGGTTAGAATGAAACCTTGGGAGCGGTAGCTGCGCCCTGTTCTGCCTTGAACTGGGGTTTGACATCAAATCCGCTCATTGAGGCAACCATTGAGGCGGGGAAAGTGCGTATAGCCACATTGTAGTCACGCACAGCCTCGATGTAGCGCTGACGCTCGGTAGCTATGCGGTTCTCTGTACCCTCAAGCTGCGTCTGCAGATCAAGAAAATTTTGGTTGGCCTTGAGATCTGGATATGCCTCGCGCACTGCATTGACATAAATCGACAAAGCATCTTTAAGACGGCTTTGGGCAGCTGCATAGTTATCCATTGCCTGCTCGGTGGCCGGCTGGGGTTCCTGTTGCATAGCTGCGGCATCATTGTATGCATCGGTCAGACCGGCACGCGCTCGGGTAACGCTTTCCAGGGTCTCGCTCTCGTGAGCGGCATAACCTTTTACCGTTTCTACGAGGTTGGGTATCAGATCAAGGCGACGCTGATATTGGTTCTCAACCTGTCCCCAGGCCTGGGTGAGGTTTTCATCCATGCTCACGAAGCTGTTGCGGCTTCTGACCCACCAGCCTACTATTATCACCACGGCAAGCAATATCACGCCGGCCACTACCCATTTTGTATATGACTTTTTCATATTTCTGCAGGCTTTTAATCAGTTGCGGAATCCCACTCCTCCGGGAGGAGCAGGATTCTGTTATATTATTTAAGTTTACGAAGCAGTGAGTTAAGGCTCACATGGCCGTGAATAAGGCGATGCAGGTCTTCGATTTTAACTCGTGTCTGCTCCATGCTGTCACGTTCGCGCAATGTCACCGTGTTATCTTCAAGGGTCTGATGATCTACGGTAATACAGAAAGGTGTGCCGATTGCATCCTGACGGCGATAGCGCTTGCCTATCGAATCCTTCTCGTCATAATGTGTCGAGAAATCGAACTTCAGGTCATCTACTATCTCACGTGCCTTTTCGGGCAGACCGTCTTTACGTACCAAAGGCATTACTGCACATTTCACCGGAGCTAAAGCAGCGGGCAGGTGAAGTACCACGCGTGAGTCTCCGCCTTCAAGCGTCTGTTCTTCGTAGCTTGAGCACAGCACCGAAAGGAACATACGGTCTACGCCTATCGAGGTTTCAATCACATAGGGTGTATATGATGAGTTGAGCTCGGGATCGAAGTATTGGATTTTCTTGCCGGAGAATTTCTCGTGCTGTGACAGATCGAAGTCGGTGCGTGAATGAATACCTTCGACTTCCTTGAAGCCGAACGGCATGCGGAATTCGATGTCAGTGGCAGCGTTGGCATAATGAGCCAGTTTCTCGTGATCATGGTAGCGGTATTTGTCGTCACCGAGACCAAGAGCCTTGTGCCAGCGCAAACGCCATTCTTTCCAATATGAGAACCATTTCATCTCGTCGCCGGGACGTACAAAGAACTGCATTTCCATCTGCTCGAATTCGCGCATACGGAAGATAAACTGACGTGCCACGATTTCGTTACGGAATGCCTTGCCTATCTGGGCGATGCCGAAGGGGATACGCATGCGACCTGTCTTCTGCACATTGAGATAGTTCACAAATATACCCTGGGCTGTCTCAGGGCGGAGGTATACTGTCATGGCACCATCGGCGGTGGAACCCATCTCCGTGCGGAACATGAGATTAAACTGGCGCACCTCAGTCCAGTTCTTGGTGCCGCTTATTGGATCTACGATTTCTTCGTCGATTATAATCTGCCGGAGGCCTTCAAGGTCATTGTCATTCATGGCCTTTGAGAAGCGGTCATGAACATCGTTGCGGTGTGCGAGGTATCCGGCCACACGCTCGTTGGTCTGCTTGAACATTTCTTCATCAAAGCTCTCGCCAAAACGTTTGCGGGCCTTTTCAACCTCTTTAGTCACCTTTTCATCGATTTTTGCTATATGATCTTCGATAAGCACATCGGCACGGTAGCGCTTCTTGCTGTCGCGGTTATCGATAAGGGGATCATTGAAAGCGTCGACATGCCCTGATGCCTTCCATATTGTAGGATGCATGAAAATTGCTGAGTCGATACCTACGATATTTTCATGAAGGAGGGTCATGGCCTCCCACCAGTAGCGTTTGATATTGTTTTTGAGCTCTACGCCATTCTGGCCGTAGTCGTATACGGCCGAAAGGCCGTCGTATATTTCACTTGACGGAAAGACAAAACCGTATTCCTTGGCATGGGCTACGATCTTCTTAAACACATCTTCTTGTTGTGCCATGATTAAATGCCTTATTAGGTTTGTATATAATTCGGTGCAAATTTAATAAATTCCACCCGAACGGCAATTATATTTTGCATTATTTAACCGCCGTACGCCCTATTCCTTACGTCTGATACAAAAACGCCCCGCTCGTGTGGAGCGGGGCGTCGTATTGGTTATTTCCGTTGGATGGGCCAACCGGTCAGTTTACTCAAGTGGGGCACGAGGAAGTCGGCATAATGCCGGAATCCGAGGTCGGTGAGATGTATACCGTCAACCGTACCGTCATCTTCGGGCCCGTCAAGACCTTCCGATTCTATAAAATACAGATTGGTGTAACCGTCGGCTTTCAGTCGCTCGTAGTTGCGACGCAAAGCTGCGTTCTTGGCCGGCAGATAGTTACGGAACATGGAATCGTAACGCGAATAGGGATACAGAGGCCCGGCCAACAACACGATGGGGATATCAGGGTGGGCATCGGCAAGAATCTTTACAAAGTCATATGTGAGGGTGTCACACATCTGCTCGGTGCAGTTGGGAACGGGATCAAGCAGGATCAGGTCAACATCAGGAATCTGATTCATGGCCCGCGCCATGCAATTATCCATCTTGCCTTCGCCTGAGATACCCACATTGATAACCTCGGCATTAAGTTCGCGGCCCATTATATTTGTACCGCACATGCCTGTACGTGATGCACAGCCACCTTGCAGGATACTGGTACCATAGGCCAGGATCTTGCGGTCGGTGCTTATGACCTCAGGATTACCGGCAGTGATGACTGCTCCTGAATCCACCTTAACCCACATTTCATTTACACCGTCGTAAAGAGGCAGGTATACCATAAATTCGTGCATCTCGCCATCAAGACGCTCCACATAGGTCGATTCTACAATCTTTTCCTCTTTATTGTTTACATACGGGCGGTTGGTGTTAACGTGACGCCAGCATGAATCGCCTTCGAGTATATAAAGATCGGTACCTTTCAGACCGGTGTCGGCCATATGTATCAGATGTGTATTCCAAAGCAATTCGTATTTGATGCCTACACGGCGCGAATTGGTTGCGAAACGGATACCTATACCGGTAGAGCATTGGGCGCGTTCCCACAGATCGGGGCGCACACTATCCTGCAGATAGGCAGGTATACGGGTAAACGGGCGCAGTGTATTGTCCCAACCCTTGTTGATAACACGCAAGTCAAGGGCATTGACATACTGCCAGGGCTGTTCGGGCTCATCGGCGGCTTTTACAGCAGGCACAATTGCCAGGAACGCCAGTAGTGAAAGAAGAAGTTTTTTCATGTTCAAGGTTTGAAATAGTTGTTTTGCCTGCAAAGTTACGCAAGAAAATTCAATATCAAAAATTTATACCTATTTAGTTTGTCTCATGCCCTGCGCTCCACCACTTGATGCGTCAGACCGGGATGCCATAAGCCTCCTGACACGTTGGCTGCGGCAGGCTCTTATCTGAATCGGCTGATGACCGTAGGTCAGAGGCTCTGCATCTCAACCAGTTTGCGATAATGACCGCCAAGAGCCATCAGTTCGTCATGGGTGCCTTTTTCCACTATTCGCCCCTCATGCATCACACATATTATATCGGCATTACGTATCGTCGACAGGCGGTGGGCTATCACCAATGTAGTGCGGTCACGCATCAGGCGGTCAAGAGCCTGCTGCACAAGCTGCTCGCTCTCGGTGTCGAGGGCCGAAGTCGCCTCGTCAAGTATAAGCACTGGCGGATTCTTCAATATGGCGCGCGCAATTGACAGCCGCTGACGTTGGCCTCCCGAGAGCTTGCAGCCGCGGTCACCGATATTGGTGTCGTAACCGTCGTCGGTGGCTATGATGAACTCATGGGCATTGGCGATACGTGCGGCGGCCTCAACCTCGGCGTCTGTGGCACCGTCAACCCCGAAGGTGATATTATTGCGGAAGGAATCGTTGAAGAGTATGGCCTCCTGATTCACATTACCCATAAGCGAACGCAGGTCATGTACTTTCAGCCGTCTCACATCCACACCGTCAATGGTTATGGCTCCCTGCCCTACATCATAGAAACGCGGGAGCAGATCGGCCAATGTCGTTTTTCCGGAGCCTGACTGCCCCACCAATGCCACAGTAGCGCCGGCCGGAATATCAAGGTCTATACCATGAAGCACACGGTGGTCGCCGTAGCTGAAGTCAACCCCTTTGAAACTTATCCCCTGCTTCATAGCCGGCACAGCCACAGGTTTGTCAGGATCAGCTATCGGGTTGCGAGTGTTGAGTATCTTGTCTATGCGCTCCATTGAGGCAAGGCCTTTCTGCACGCTGTAGACTCCTTTGCTCAGGTCCTTGGCCGGATTGATTATTGAATAGAAGATAACCATGTAATAGATGAACGACGGAGCCTCAAGGGTAGTATTGCCTGAAAGTATCAGCGAACCGCCGAACCACAGTATCACCGCGATTGCCACTGTTCCTAAAAATTCGCTCATAGGATGGGCGGCAGCCTGACGGCGTGCGACACGGTTACTTATGCTGTAGAACTGTTGGTTTTCGCGGTGAAAGCGCTCGCGCACTTTGTCTTCCGCGTTAAACGCTTTGATTACCCGCAAGCCACCAAGGGTTTCTTCGATGTTGCTCATCAGCACTCCCCACTGGGTCTGTCCCTCGAAGCTCTGACGCTTCAGACGCTTGCCCACCCGGCCCATCACAACTCCTGCAAGCGGCAGAAGGATGAACACAAATATAGTAAGCTGCCAAGAGATGAGTATCATCATCACAAGACACACTATTATCATCACCGGATTCTTGAAAATCATGTCAAGTGACGACATTATACTGTATTCTATCTCAGCCACATCCCCGCTCATACGGGCCATCACATCACCTTTACGCTCGCCGGTAAAGAACGACAGTGGCAGGCGCACAATTTTGTCATACAAAAAGTTACGCAAGTCCCTGACAATACCGTTGCGCAGCGGCACTATACAATAACTGCTCAGATAAGCCGTGCCTGTCTTCAACGCCGTCATCACCACCAGTAATGCCGCAAGCAATGCGAGCGTGGTCGTGGGACCCAGATGCTCTATCGACTCCTGTGTATAATAATAAAAGTTATTGACCACCACATCTTTCAGCGATCCGTCACCAACCGTCATGTAGGTGTATGAGGCTTCACGCATCTTGAACAATATCTCGAGAATCGGGATAATGAGAGCGAACGAAAAGAGCGTAAGGACTGCCGTGAGCAGGTTAAAGACTATATTCAGAGCAAGGTAGCGCTTGTATGGAGGCACAAACCTGCGTAAAATCTTGATAAACTCGTGCATAAAGAATTCTTTTTTTGCAAAATCGACCTCTTGGGTTGATTAATCCACCACAAAGGTAAGCAAAAAAATCCGAACCGTGAAAGCCTGTGCGGAGAGGGAGCTGCACCTTCCTCCCCGGCACAAAAGAAGCCCGGGCTAACGGCCCGGGCTTCTACTGAGGTATGTTATGTCTGATT
>JAMPHZ010000032.1 GCA_023663145.1 Odoribacter sp. | reverse complement strand
CACGCTGTAAAACAGTGATTTAAAAATTTCACAAATTGTTACACAGCTGTTACAACGACATATTTGTGTTGTTTCTGTAACATGATTGTGTTCGATATGTGTGTGTTTTTTATCCCTCTTTTTCCGGAATTTTCTATTTGGAGCTGACGCTTATGACGCTCTGCTTTATATCTTCCATCACAAACACACTCTGTACTGAATCAAGCATCTCCAACTGCCCTAATTTATCAGTGACGAAGTGTCGGTAGGTGTGCATGTCGGGAACCTGTACCTTTAACATATAGTCAAATGCCCCTGACACATTATAGCATTCGGCCACCTCTGCCATTTCATGCACTGCCTGTGCGAAGGCCACATGGATGTCTGTATTGATGTGTTTGAGACGCACGTTGCAGAATACTGTGAAACCTCTTCCTATTTTGTCAAGGTTTAAGCGTACAGTGTATCCGGTGATGATACCGTCGGCCTCAAGCCGCTTTAGTCTTTCGAACACGGGAGTCGCGGATCTATGCACGCGTGATGCAAGTTCGCGTACCGACAGTCGCGAGTCTTTTTGCAGTTCGTTGATGATGGCAATGTCAATAATATCTAATTCACGGTTCATGATGTTGTTCTGTTTTGGTCCGGCAAATTTAGAGGTTATGTTACATATATGCAAAAATCGTGGTATAAAAATATTATATGTTCCATATTTTATATATTTATTGGTACAGATGATATTATGAGCTAACTTTGTGCAATAATCTTTAAATATTATGTCTCGTAAACTGCATTTCGAAACTCTTCAACTGCACGCCGGTCAGGAACAGCCTGACTCAGCAACAGGTGCCCGTGCAGTGCCGATATATCAGACTGCTGCATATGTATTTGACAGTGCGGCCAATGCTGCCGACCGCTTCGCATTACGTTCGCCGGGTAATATCTACAGCCGTCTTACTAATCCCACTCAGGAGGCGCTTGAAAACCGCATTGCCGCTCTTGAAGGGGGCACAGCCGCTGTGGCGGTGGCTTCAGGTGCCGCTGCCGTAACTTATGCATTGGAAAATGTGCTCGCTCCGGGCGACCATATAATTGCCGCTGACAATCTCTACGGTGGCTCATTTAATCTGATAGCCAATAATCTCAGCGCACGAGGTATTGAATATACAATAGTGTCGTTAAACGACACCGTTGCCCTTGAATCTGCTTTCCGTCCTAATACAAAGGTGGTATATGGCGAGACGTTCGGGAATCCGAACTGCGATGTGACTGATATTGATACAGTGGCACGCATAGCTCACAGCCATGGAGCTTTGTTGATTATTGACAATACTTTTGCCACACCATTTCTTATGCGCCCCATTGAGCACGGGGCGGATGTGGTGGTGCATTCTGCTACAAAATTCATCGGAGGCCACGGCACCGGTCTGGGAGGCCTGATTGTTGACGGTGGCCGTTTTGACTTTAAGAAATATGCATCCCGCTATCCCTCGTTAGCTGCTCCTGACCCTAATTATCATGGTGCAATATTTGCAAGTGTGGCTCCTGACTCTCCTTTTGCGACCCGTATCCGTGCCGTTGTGCTGCGTGATGAGGGAGCCGCCATATCTCCATTCAATGCATTCCTGTTCCTTCAGGGACTTGAAACTCTTTCGCTGCGGGTCGAACGCCATGTAAGTAACGCGCTGCGGGTTGTGGAATTCCTTGACGCGCATCCCAAGGTTAAATCAGTGAGCCATCCCGCCCTGGCCTCGCATCCTGATAATTTATTGTATAAAAAATACTATCCGGGTGGGGCAGGAAGTATTTTTACCTTTGAAATCAATGGCGATAAAGATGCTGCATGGCGTTTTATTGATAATCTGAAAATATTCTCGTTGCTGGCCAATGTGGCCGATGCCAAGAGCCTTGTGATACATCCGGCCACTACCACCCATTCGCAGATGACCCCCGACGAACTGCAACGGGCATGTATAACTCCATCAACAATTCGCCTTAGCATCGGGCTTGAGCATATCGACGATCTTATTGAGGCTCTTGATGAGGCTCTTCAACATGTGTGAGATTATGGAAAGTGTAGCTGATTTTCTTGCGTCGCCGCATCCCACGGCATTTTCTTTTGAGATATTGCCCCCGCTCAGGGGTAAGTGCATCGACAGCACCTATGCCGATGTGGAGATGCTTCTTGACTTCGCCCCGGCATATGTCAATATCACGACCCACCGTACCGAGGTGGCTTATCGACATGTCGGTGGCGGATCTTTCCGTGAATTCTCATCGCAGCGCCGTCCGGGCACTGTGGCTATAGCGGCGGTCTTGCGTGAGCGCTATGGCCTCAGACCGGTTCCACATATAATCTGTGGTGACTATACCCGGCGTGAGATTGAAGATCAACTGATTGACCTGTCTTATCTGGGTATAACAGATGTGCTGGCTCTCCGGGGCGACCGGGTGCGCAACGCAAGCACATTCACCACCGCGCCCGACGGACATATGCATGCCGCGGCTCTTGCCCGACAGATTGTTGATTTCAACCGCGGTGTAATGGCTGATGAGTCTGTTGCCGATCCCGTTTTTCCTCCGTTCACGTTCGGGGTGGCAGGCTACCCCGAGAAACACGATGAAGCTATGAATCCTGCCGTAGATCTGGCATTTCTCAAGGAAAAGGTTGATTCAGGCGCATCATATGTCGTGACCCAGATGTTTTTTGATAACGAAAAATTCTTTAACTTTGTAGACCGTGCGAGAGCGGCCGGTATCAATGTCCCTATTGTACCGGGGATCAAGCCGCTCACCTCACTCAGGCAACTTTCGCTCCTGCCGCGCACTTTCCATATTGATCTGCCCGAGCCGCTTGCGGCCGAATTACTCGCTTGTCAGACAGACGAGCAGGTGAAAGCTGTGGGGATTGAGTGGGCGGTGCAGCAGGCTGTCGAACTGAAGAAGGCCAATGTGCCGAGTATTCATTTTTATGCCATGCATGCTGCCCGTTCAGTAGCTGAGATTGCACGCCGGGTTTATTGATTATGAATAGTTTGCAAGATGCTATAAATCAGCGTGTGCTGGTGCTTGACGGATCTATGGGGGTCATGCTGCAGCGCCTCCGTCTTTCCAACAGTCAGATGTGTGGGCGACGCTTCATGGCTCATCCGTTGCCGTTGGTCGGGAATTTTGATATTTTGTGTTTGTCAAGGCCTGAACTTGTTGCCGACGTACATCGGCAGTACCTTGAGGCCGGAGCGGATATTATAGAGACCAACACATTTAACGGTAATGTGTTGTCTCAGCGCCCTTATGGCTGCACGCATCTGGTTACTGAAATCAACCGCTCGGGTGCACGCATAGCCAGACGTGCTGTTGAGGACTTCATGGAGTCCAACCCTGCGCGCCGCTGTTTTGTGGCAGGCTCTATGGGGCCGACAGGAGTTGCTGCATCTCTGCCCGCAGGTGTTGATGATCCGGCAAGCAGGGCTGTCGATTTTGAGACTCTTGTCGATGCTTATGCCCAACAGGCAGCTGCACTCATAGAGGGCGGTGTGGACGTGTTGCTGCTTGAGACGGCTTTTGATATACTGAATGTCAAGGCTGCCATCGTCGGTATCATTGCGGCACGTCAAGCTACCGGTGTTGACATGCCCTTCATGGTATCAGCCACGGTGTCAGATACATCGGGGCGCCTGCTATCCGGCCATTCCATTGATGCTCTCATCGCCGTTGTTGCACCATACAGGCCTATGGCTGTGGGGTTGAACTGTTCTGCAGGTCCTGAGACCCTGAAGTCCTATGTCGAGGAATTGAGCCGTAAATCACCGTTCCCGGTCATTTTTTATCCCAATGCGGGGTTGCCCGATGAATTGGGAAATTACGCGGAGTCATCTGACTCGTTTGCATCTGTAATCAGAAGTCTGGCCCAGGATTGTGCACTCAACATTGTTGGCGGTTGCTGCGGAACCACTCCTGAACATATAAAGGCTGTAGCACGTGTGGTTGCCGGTGCCGAACCTCATCGCCCCGGAGAGGTCAGTGTCGGATGGCTCGCCGGGCTTGATGCATTTTTCGATGGCCGGGGATTTATTAACATAGGTGAGCGATGCAATGTGGCCGGCAGTCGCAAGTTTCTCAGGCTTATTAATGAAAAGAATTATAAGGACGCGATGGAGATCGCCCGCCGTCAGGTACTGGCCGGTGCTATGGTCCTTGATATTAATTTTGACGACGGACTGCTTGATGCCGGTGCGGAAATGGTTAACTTCCTGCGTCTTCTTGCTGCCGACCCGATCACAGCTTCTGTGCCATGGATGATAGATACATCTGATTTCGATGTGGCAGTACAAGCCCTACGGAATGTGCTCGGCAAGGCTATCCTAAATTCACTATCACTCAAGCATGGCGAACACACGTTCGTTGATAATGCACGCAAGGTGCGAGAGCTCGGTGCTGCGCTGGTGGTAATGTTATTCGACGAGCAGGGGCAGGCTACCACATTTGAACGCAAGATAGAGATTGCTGCCCGTGCCTACCGGCTTTTGGTAAATGAGGCCGGATTTGCGCCGGAAGATATTATAATTGACCCGAATGTGCTGCCTGTTGCAACAGGTATGCCGGCCGATGCCGCATATGCCATTGATTTTATCCGCGCCGTTGAATGGATTCATGACAATCTCCCCGGGGCACGCACAAGCGGGGGTATAAGCAACCTGTCATTCGCTTTCCGCGGAAATAATTATCTGCGCCAGGCAATGCATGCTGTGTTTTTGTTTCATGCAATCAAGGCAGGGCTGTCTATGGCTATTCTTGATCCCGCCACACGGGTCACATATACCGATATTGACCCTGAATTGCTTGAGCGTATTGAAGATGTGATATTTAACCGCAGGAGCGACGCTGCATCCCGCCTTTCTGAGGCGGCTTTGGCCTGCTCCGGTAAGTCTGTGTCGGCTGCCGCTTCCCCTGTCGGCGAGATCGTGCGCCCCGATAGTGTGGCTGACCGTCTTGCCATGGCTTTGCGTTCGGGTGACGATTCTTTCCTTGAAGAGGACCTCGCATTGGCTGTGGATGAATATGGATCGGCGTCGGCGGTTGTCGAAGGCCCGCTAATGGCAGGAATGGAGTTGGTGGGGAATCTTTTTGAACAGGGAAAAATGTTCTTGCCGCAAGTTGTCAAAAGCGCCCGTACTATGCGCCGCGCCGTTGACATTCTAACACCTCTTCTTGGTCACGCATCCTGCGGCAATACCGGTAAACCCGTTTTTCTGCTGGCTACGGTGAAAGGAGATGTGCACGACATCGGCAAAAATATAGTGAAAGTTGTGCTTGAGTGTAATAACTTTAATGTCGTGGATCTTGGTGTGCAGGTAGAGGCATCTGCCATTGTGGCGGCGGCGAAAGAACACGGTGCGTCTTTCGTAGGTCTGAGCGGGCTTATCGCTCCTTCGCTTAATGAAATGGTCATCGTCGCTCAGGCATTTGAGCAGAGTGGCCTCCGGGTTGCTCTGTTTGTGGGCGGTGCCGCTACTTCTGAACTGCACACTGCGCTTAAGATTGCACCCGAGTATCCGTCGGGCCTTGTGGTAAGGGCAGGTGACGCGGCGCAGAATCCGGTGATAGCTAATCGTATTATTCAGAACTATGATGCGGTGGCTTCTGATATCGAGGCTCGCCGCAAGCAGGTGGTTGACTCTTATTTTGCAGCCCGTAATGCCTGCCCATCCGTCACTTGCACCGAAGTTAGGCCCGGGATAGATTGGAAAGCCGAAAAACTTGTGACTCCATCGTTTACAGGCAAGAAAAGGCTCGCTGATATTCCCGTAAGCGAGGTCCGCCAATTTATAAACTGGATTTATTTCTTCAATTGCTGGAAAGTCGCTCAGGATTCACCTCAGGGCCGGTCTCTCAGGGCCGATGCCGAGGAAATGCTCGACTCTTTTGTCGCGGCTGATGCTTCAATGAAAGGCATGGTCGCATTTTATGAGGCTTTCTCCGATGGCGATGCCGTTGTGGCAGATGGTATACGGATTCCGACACCCCGGCAGTCTCCGTCGCCTGACCGTCAGCTGTGTATGTCGTTATGCGATTTTGTCGCGCCTCGTGGATACAACGACCATATAGGTTGTTTCGGAGTATCTATAGGTGATTATCTCAGGCGGGTGTGTGAAGATGCCACCGATGATTATTTCCGGTTGCTGATACAATCGTTGTGTGATCGGTTGGCAGAAGCTACTTCTGAGTATGTCCATTGCCGGGTGCGGCGTGACTTATGGGGATATGCCGCTGACGAGAGAATTACACTGCATGATATTCTCCGTGGAAAATATCAGGGGATCAGGCCTGCTGTGGGGTATCCCTCGCTGCCCGACCAGAAACTTATGCACACTCTTGCCCGCCTCATTTCTTTTGATGACATAGGTGTGAGTGTGACAGATAATGGCGCATTATCTCCCGCTTCTTCGGTCGCCGGTTTCTACTTTGCATCATCTCATGCCCGTTATTTTACAGTGTGATACAGGTGTTTACATAATAAATCGGCCACATGAGTCCATGTGGCCGATTTATTATGTAAACGATGGTTTTCTCAGCAGTACATGGCCTCTATCTGCCTTGCATATCTGTTGTTGATTACAGGCCTGCGTAGCTTGAGCGTGTTGGTCAGCTCGCCGTTCTCAATGGTGAATTCGCTTGGCAGAAGTGTGAATCTCTTGATCTTCTCAAATCCTGCAAGCCCCTTCTGAAGGCGCTCGATACGTTCTTCGAACAGCTTGCGTATCTCGTTGTTGTTGATAAGATCATCGATGCTGCGGAATTGGATCTTGTGGCGGCGTGCATAATCTTTCAATGCCTCGAAAGCAGGTATGATTATCGCTGTGACATACTTGCGGCGGTCGCCTATCACAGCCACCTGCTCTATGTAGCGGTCTTCGCCGAGGCGGCTTTCAATGGCCTGCGGAGCAATATACTTGCCGTTGGATGTCTTGAACAGATCCTTGATGCGCTCGGTCAGGACTATCTGTCCGCTTTCATCGAAATATCCGGCGTCGCCGGTGCGGAACCATCCGTCAGAGGTGAAAGCTGAAGCAGTCTCATCAGGTCTGTTGTAATAGCCTCGCATTACTGTTGGCCCCTTGACCTGAATCTCATTCTCCGCGCCTATGCGCACCTCTACATCGGGGATAGGCACACCAACAGTCCCGAATTCGTAATTGGTAGTCGGGAAGAAAGATACAGTGGCTGTCGTTTCGCTGAGGCCATAACCGATCACGATATTGACACCTATTGTATGGAAGAATTCAACTATATTGGCCGACAGTGGAGCGCCGGCGGTGGGGAAAATATTTCCACGGTCAACGCCCATGGCGCGGCGTATAGGGCCGAAAAGCTTGCGGTCGAAGAATTTATACTGCATCTCCAGCAGCGCAGGCACTTTCTTTCCACAGCGTTTGTATACAAGGTTGCGTTTCGCTCCTATACTCAAGGCCCGTATCAGCAGCTTTTTCTGCAGGCCGCGTGTGCGTGCCATCTTGTCCTGAATCATAGCATAGGCCTTCTCCCAGAAGCGGGGCACCGAACACATGCATGTGGGGCGCACCTCTTTAAGGGCGTCGCTTATTTCCTTGGTGTTGTTGTTGATATATACCTGAATGCCCATGTAGAGGCAGAAGTATGTCCATGCTTTCTCAAAAATATGGCTCATTGGCAGAAACGACAGTGACGTGTCGTCGCCCGACAGCATCCCCAATACTTTCCTGTGTGTTCTGAGGCACGCGTTGAAGCAGCTGTGGGTAAGTATGGCGCCTTTCGGCTCTCCCGTTGTCCCCGATGTGTAGAGCAGGGTGGCTATGTCATCGGCATTCGCTTCCGTAGTGCGCATATTCACTTCTTTACGGCACAATTCCGAGGATGCCGCTCCAAGTCCGATCAGCGAGCTCAGGGTCATGGTGGTGGTGTCATCGGGGTCTGTGGCTATGCTGTCGTCAAGAAGGATTATCCGTTCAAGGCGTCGGCAGTCGCGTGATACGGACCGCACTATTTCATATTGGCGGCGGTCACCTACCATAATCATACGTGCCCCCGAGTCATTTAATATATATTTTACTTGATCGGCGCTTGATGTGGAGTATATTGATACGGGTATAGCCCGGTTACGGTAGCAGGCGAAGTCTGTGATCAGGATACCGGGACAGTTGGCTGCAAATACAGCCACCATTTCCTGCGGCAGGATGCCCAGGGTTTCCAGGGCATAGGCAGCATTGTCTACCGCCTCTGAGAAGGATGCCCAGGAGGTGGGTTCCCAATTGTGGCTCCCGTCAGGAGCTGTGGTGCGGTTGTGGTAAGCCGGGCGTTTGTCGCCAAAGGCGCGGCTTTGAGCTGCGGTTAATGTTGTAAGAATATTAGTCATTATTGGAGTACAAACTCGTTAAACTATGCGCAAAGGTATGCCCTTTGCCTCTAATATTCTAACAAAAGAGGTATGAAAACGACGTGTCGTTAACAAATATTTACAATCTCGCAGGTTTTGTGTTGTGTTTTTTATATATTTTTTGCGTTAGGTCCGTTTATGTTTGTATTTTTTGTAGGCAGTCGCCAGTCTTGTGTGGTAACCGCGGGCAGCGTATCCCGGGCCGTTATAACCGCGGGCGAACGCGCTCCAGTTTTTTGCTTTAAGTGCCGGCAAGAGACCGCTGCGGGTGATGAATTCCCCGAAAAGTTCAAGTTGGTCGCGTTCAGAACGCGACATGAGCTGCATGAACTCTTGTGGCGACGTAGTCCCGCATTGCCTCCAGTTGAAGCCACCGATCTGGAACATACCCCAGAAAGTGCCCTCTATCGCTGCCACTGTGTCAATGTCTAAGGCACGGTCAAGACGCGCCTGCACGGCTGCCTGCTGCGAGCCATGTCGTGATATGTTCGGCTTGTTGAATACTTCGCTGTGGCTCTTTGTGTAACGTGAGAGATTGATGCCGTGGCGTTTTGCCATCTGCCTGAATACACTGAGGTCAAAGTTGATCACAGGTTTGCCTTCGGTCCAGAAGCCCTTGTGGGTCTTGCCTGTCTCGATGTCGATCACTGCCCTGATCGCAGCCGTCTCTACACCCAGTTCTGCAGCGAATTCTTCAATGTCGCGGTCCGTGAGCGGTCCGTGACGGTGCTTGTCATCAGCATTTGTAAACCGCAGGTGCACAGTGTCGTTGCCCATTACAAAATATTCACGGTCAGGATCAACATAGGTGATGGAGTCGGGTGGCTGTGTAATCAGCAGCTGGGCGGTCGCGCGTGGTGACTTGGTGACGCATGCGGTTACACATATCACAAGTAGCGCTATCGCTGGCAATGTGTGGCGGTTTTTCATGTGCTTAGGTTGAGGGGAAAGAGAAAGACCGGGGAAGAGACACTGATGATTCCTCTCTTCCCCGGTGATGGATTATTTCTTAAGGTCAGCGACCTTCTCAAGAGTACGTGTGAGTTGTCCCCAGAAGCGTTCTACAGCGGGTATATACATACGTTCGCTGGGAGAGTGGACACCTTGCAGGGTAGGGCCGAACGACACCATGTCAAGTTCGGGCATCTTTTCCTTGAAAAGACCGCATTCGAGTCCTGCGTGGATTGCTTTGATCGCCGGTTTGATGCCATAGAGTTCCTCATATGCGTCGGATGCGATATGCATGATGGTGGAGTTCATGTTAGGCTTCCAACCCGGGTAGCCGTCACCATGGGTTACGGTAGCGCCGGCGAGTTCGAACAGTGCCTCTACCTGATGGGCGATATCCCATTTGCGGGATTCTACAGAAGAACGCTGTGAGGTTGTCACCAGGATAATGTTGCCTTCCTTCATCTTTACCGATGCAAGGTTTGTCGATGTCTCGACAAGCCCCTCGATATCGCGGCTCATCGATACAACACCGTGAGGTGCTGAGTACAGTGCCTCTATAAGGTGCTTGGTGGTAGCTGAGTCAACGCTGAAGTCAGGGCGCTCCACTGTGCCTATGGTCAGCTCAATGGTGGGTTCGAGGTCTGAATATTCATCTTTCACCTCGGCGGCAAACTGGTTGAACAGAGCGACAACCTCTTCTTTTTTGGCCGAGTGTACACCGAATACCGCATGCGCTGCGCGCGGAATGGCATTGCGCAGGTTGCCGCCGTCGATCTCGCACAGTGACACCCCGTGTTTCTTCGATACGGTCCATAGGAAACGCGCGAGCAGCTTGTTGGCATTGGCGCGGCCAAGGTGGATATCACCGCCCGAGTGGCCGCCCAGGCCCTTGGCGATCTCGGCCTTGAAGTAATGGTAGTCGGTAGGAGCCATTGACCGTTCGTAATGGAATTCGCAGGTAGTGTCGACACCGCCGGCGCAGCCCACGAAGATCTCGGCATCATCTTCTGAGTCGAGGTTAAGGAGGATGCTGCCGCTGATCATGCCGTCTCCTAAGTTGTTGGCACCGGTGAGGCCGGTTTCTTCATCTACCGTGAAAAGGCATTCAAGCGGGCCGTGCACAAGCTTGTCGTCGGTCATTGCGGCGAGGGCGGCGGCTATACCGATGCCGTTGTCGGCGCCAAGAGTGGTGCCGTCGGCGTGAAGCCAGTCACCGTCAACGATGGTGGTGATGGGGGAATTGTCGAAATCGAAATTTTTATCGTTTGATTCGCACACCATATCCATATGTGCCTGCATTATCACTGTCGGAGCCTGTTCGTGACCCGGGGTGGCGGGCTTGCTCATCACTACATTGCCCACGGCGTCGGTTTTTGCCGCGAGGCCATGTTCTTTGGCGAAATCAAGCAGGAACTGGCGTATTTTTCCCTCTTTTTTCGAGGGACGGGGCACCTGGGTGATTCGGTCGAATATCTCGAACACCGATGCCGGTTGGAGGTCTTTGATTGTCATTGTTATATTATTTAAATGTGTTATGTTTTAATCACTGTTTCAGGCTGAGAATCGTTTAAGAACCTTTAACAAACTTGCCCGAATGTTAAAATTATTTATTTACAGCCTCTAAGTTACAAAATAAAATCGAGAAATCGCCAAAATTTAACCAACGTTTCTTATATTTGCACTGATTTTTGAATTCGCAGGATGAAATTGATTATTTTGACAATCCTTTTTATTGCCATTGCCATTTTGCTGTTGGGAGTGAAAGTATTCTTCGTCAAGGGTGGTCAGTTCCCGTCATCCCACGTTCACGATTCACCTGCCTTGCGTCGCAAAGGCATCTCTTGTGCCGCAGGCAATAAAAAAAGAAATTACTAAAAATAACTTATAAAGAACCATAAAAGTTCAGTATGAAAAAATCCAAACTCGCCGTGGGCGCCTTATTGGCCATTTGCGCCATGTCTGTTGCAAGTTGCTCTAAGAGCGACAGCTCAGCAGCCGCTGCAGCGGTCGTTCCCGGCGACACTGCCACAGTCAACACCCGATATGTCAACATGAGTAAAGTGTATACCAACTATACCCTTGCTCAGGAACTTATGGCCGAGCAACAGCGAATCATGATTGACTATCAGAATCAGGCTCAGTCGCGCCAGAATGAACTACAGCGCATGGCCCAGACTATTCAGCAAAAGGTCAACAACAACGTTTATCTTTCTCCCCAGAGCGCTCAGGCCGACGAGCAGGCGTTCTATAACAAGCAACAGCAGGCACAGCAGTGGAGCCAGCAGCGCGAGCAGCAGATCGCAATATACATCAACGATCAGACAATGCGCCTCAACGATTCAGTGCGTAATGTTATCCGTGACATATGCACAGCCCACAATATCGACGCAGTGCTCGACGACACCGTGGCATATTATGTGAGCCCTAAGCTCGACATCACTGATGCCGTTATCGCTACGCTCAACGAACGCTATAAACCCGCAACTGCCGCCCAGGCTCCGGCAGCCCCTGCCGCCGAGACACCCGCCCTGCAGGTCCCCGCCACAAAATAACTCTGACACACACGTCATAAAAAGAAATGCTCACGGATGACCGTGAGCATTTCTTTTTATGTGTAGTTATATAAACTCCTGATCCTCCTTTATTATAAGCAACCGGTCACCCGGATGCAACCGCCGGGTGCCGTTAGGCACTATATATTTGTCGTCGCGGCGTATCATCATCACCAGTGAACCCTCGGGCAACTTCATCTCCCGCAAGGTGCGGCCTTCTGAAAGGCTTTCTTCTGTCAGTGTGAGAGTATGCAAGGTCGTAGGCAGTTCATCGGAGAGTTCTACGCCGAAATCCTCATTCTCTGTGCCGTGTGGATCTACCAATCCGAGTTTACGGGCCACCGGCAGCACGGTTGTGCCCTGAAACAGCAGCGATAGCAAGGTCACGAAGAAAACGATATTGAATATATGTGACGCACCTTCAACTCCCGCCACTACAGGATAAGTGGCGAATATTATAGGTACAGCGCCGCGCAGTCCCACCCATGACACAAATAACTTCGACCTGAGCGAGATCTTGCGCATAGGTGCAAGAGACAGAAACACACTCGCCGGTCGCCCTATCAGAATCATGAATATGCCTATCAGTAGCGACACAGGAGCCACCTCTATCATTTCGTGTGGGTTCACGAGTAGTCCAAGCATTAGGAATACTACAATCTGGGCAAGCCACGTAAGACCGTCGAGAAACTTTGATATGCCACGTGAGTTAGGCATTTTGGCGTTGCCTATCACGATGCCGCACAGATACACCGCCAGATAGCCGTTGCCCCACAATGCCGTTGTAAGTGCGAATGTCAGGAATACGCAGCCTATGATCATTATCGAAAGCATCGAGGCTGCCTGCGCCGAGTCTTCTTTATTCGCCGCGTTACGGCCTATCGCATTGTAAAATGACACAAGCCGCAGGGTCAGCTTGCCCATAAGCCAACCCATTGCGCCGCCAACGCCGAATTGCATGGCCAGTTCGCCGGCTATGCCGCCCCACGACAGCTCTCCGTTAAGCGTGATAGCCTCTATCAATAATATCGTGAGCATATACGCCATAGGGTCATTCGATCCGCTCTCAAGCTCAAGCATCGGCCGCAGATTGTTGCGCAGTTCAACTTTCTGGCTGCCTAAGATCCCGAACACCGACGCCGAATCCGTTGATGACATGGTGGCTGCAAGCAGCAACGACGGCAACAGCGCGAAGTGGATATTTGTCCAGCTCATTCCCGACAGCCACCATATGAACAGCCCGGTGGCGGCGGCGGTCAGAAGCACGCCGGCTGTCGAAAGCACAAGCCCCGGCACTATGACGGGCCTGATTGATGATATACGGGTACCCATACCGCCCGAGAACAGGATGATGCATAATGCGATCATGCCAATGAACTGGGCTGTGTGCATGTCACTGAACTGCCACCCGAGTCCGTCGGTGCCGAATCCCATTCCCACAAGAAGGAATATCAGCAGAAGCGGTAGACCAAGCCGGTAGCTTGACTTGCCTATAAGCACACCTGCGATGAGCAGCACCGCCCCTGCGAGCAATATGTTTTCAGATGTCAAAAAATCCATGTTGCAAAGTTACGACATCCGGGCATAAAATCCAAAAAAGCATGGCTTCTGCGTCTTTATGGACTTATGATGCCGCATTCCGGGAGTATTGCGCCCGCGGTAATGTGGCACGCTTGATGTCGCTCCCTGGAATCACTCCTCAAACAGGGAGTAATTTATGAAATCAAGAAGCGGCTTGAGAGGGCGGGCGATTTCGGCCGCACGCTCGGGCCACGAATAGTCTGACCAGAAATCGCGGTCTACGGTATGCTCCTTGCCATAATCAAGCATACGCAGGTATATAGCCTGAGGATGGTCGCGCTCCCATCCCTTGGGTATGGTTTTAAGCGTTTTACCGCACCATCCCGGGAACAGCTTTTCAAGCTGTGGCGACGATATTATTTCTTCCCATTCCTCGATATTGTCAACAATGGCATGGCGCATCTTGCGCAGAGCTGCCGCGTCGGGGCACCACAGCCCGCCCCATATGCCGTTATTCTGAGGATCTATGCCGGCTGAAATATATATGCCGGCCATAGCCGACTTGCGGCCGCGGGGCGACAATGCTGCTGAAAAGTATGTCTTGTATGGCGTCTTGTCGGGTGAGAAACGGGTGTCCCTGTAAATGCGGTAGGAACATTCGGCCGCCGTATGGCGCCCGTAGGCCGGCTCCCATTGCGAGCAGGCTGCTATGAAACGATCAAGTGATGCGAGCCACCCGGCGCGCACCCTCTCGTATTCGTCTTTATGAGCCTGGAACCACGGCCTGTTATTGTTGAGCGAAAGCTCCTCGAGGAAAGGGATCGGATTCATTTGCGATGTGTTTTACGGCGCGAGCCATGCTTTTTAAGAACCATTGCCGAGCGGGCAGGAATGTAAAGTTTGAGCCATTCCACACCGGCCGGAGCGTACAGTGGATCGGCTATCGTGAAGTGCTCTACGCTTTCATCTATGTTGCCATACCCGCCATAGGCCGGGTTGTCGGTTGATAATACCACATCATATACGCCGCCCGGTGCCAGAATCCCGTAGCCGTCAAATGACTTGAACGGGTTGAAATTGAATACAAATATGAGATCGCCGCGCATGAAAGCCAGCACCTGATCATCATCTTTCTCCCATAGCTTGCGCATTGGAAGCGCCTGGAAATTGTGCACCCCGGCTATAAGTTCAACCATGTCATTGTCGAATGCGTTGAGATACTTGTACTTAAGATCCTCGCGGTCTACCAGATCCCATTGACGGCGGGCATATTTATAACTCCATCCGTTGCCTTCGCGCGGAAAATCTATCCATTCGGGATGGCCGAATTCGTTACCCATGAAGTTGAGGTAACCTCCGTTTATCGAGGCGATTGTGACAAGGCGTATCATCTTGTGGAGTGCCATGCCGCGGGCTACCGACATATCGTCGTCGCCGGCGCTCATGTGCCAGTACATCTTGTCGTCTATAAGCCGGAATATTACTGTTTTATCACCTACCAGGGCCTGATCGTGACTTTCTACATATGAGATGGTCTTTTCGTCGGCACGGCGGTTGGTGAGTTCCCAGAAGATAGATGTCGGGTGCCAGTCTTCGTCTTTTTTCTCCTTTATGGTCTTGATCCAGTAATCGGGTATGCCCATTGCCATGCGGTAATCGAAGCCTATGCCGCCGTCGGCAACTGGCAGTGCCAGGCCGGGCATTCCACTCATTTCTTCAGCTATTGTGATGGCGTGGGGCCTGAATTCGTGGATCAGCTTGTTGGCCAAGGTGAGATAGGTGATTGCGTTGGTGTCCTGGCCGCCGTTGTAATAGTCGCCGTAGCCCCCGAATGCCTGGCCGAGTCCATGGTTGTAATAGAGCATGGAGGTCACGCCGTCGAAGCGGAAACCGTCGAAATGGAATTCATCAAGCCAGTATTTGCAGTTGCTCAGCAGGAAGTGCAGCACCTGATCTTTACCGTAGTCAAAGCACAGTGAGTCCCATGCGGGATGCTCTCGGCGCGAGTCACCGTAAAAATATTGGTTATACGACCCGTCAAGTCTCCCGAGTCCCTCGTTCTCGTTCTTCACGGCATGTGAGTGCACGATGTCCATTATGACGGCTATGCCCTCGGCATGTGCGGCGTCAATAAGGCGTTTAAGTTCCTCGGGGGTTCCGAAACGGCTTGACGGAGCATAGAAATTCGACACATGATAGCCGAATGATCCATAATATGGATGCTCCTGGATAGCCATGATCTGTATGGCATTGTAGCCGTCGCGGGCTATGCGTGGCAATACATTGAGCCGGAATTCGTCATATGAGCCAACTCCCTCGCGTTCCTGTGCCATGCCTATGTGACATTCGTAGATAAGCAGTGGTCGGGTATCAGGAGTGAATTCTTTAATCTGCCAGTCATATTGGGTGTCAGGTGCCCATACCTGGGCTGAGAAAATATGTGTGTTTTCATCCTGTACCACGCGGGTGGCATAGGCCGGTAGCCGCTCGCCGCTGCCTCCCGGCCATTTAACAAGCATTTTGTATAACTGGCCGTGGCGTATGGCCGATGCCGGAAAATGACCTTCCCAAACTCCGCCTTCAAGACGTCGCAACTCAAATTCGGGGCGCTCCTCCCATCCTGAAAAGTCTCCTGTCAAGGTTATGGAAGAAGCGTTGGGCGCCCATTCACGGAATACCCATCCGCCGGCTCCGTCGCGGTGCATGCCGTAATATCTGTAGGCATTCGCGAAGTCGTTGAGAGACCCTGCTTCGCCGGTGATACGGCGCTCGGTGGCAAGTGCTTCGTTGTGGCGCCCGGTGATGGCATCAGCGTATGGCTCGAGCCATGGGTCATTCTTTATTATGGGCAATACCTTGGAGCGGCGGCCGCTCCGGGGCTTGCCTGATTGTGCTTTGTCAGTCATTTTCTTGGAATTCGGTTGTTTCTATTCAAAACACAAACTTAGCTAAAAATTCCGGTAGAACACTTTATTTAACATTTTTTATACCCCCTGTGTTTCAGTTCAACCAAAAAGTCGTACCTTTGCAGCCGCATGAATCAGGTTGCTCATATCGCGTGGTGCATGGTAGCCGCGGCAGTGGTTTTCGCCCTTGTCACGTGGCTGTACCGTCTGCTTAGCCGGGGCCTCTCGCGCTCGGCCAGGTATCAGCAAGCCACGCGCTTCGGGATCGGCGCTCTTATGGCTGCTGTCCCTTGGGCTGTAGCGCCTGCTTTTCCGGAGCCTGCTGCGTGGCTTCCCGTGACGGTGGTGGCCTTGGTATGGGCACTTGCTTTCCCGCTGACTGATTTTATGGCCCGCCGCCGCTCTTCATCCGATATTGACAACTTTATGGATTTCGGTGCCGCTATCTATATCTTTATGGGGTTGTCAGCGTTGATGTTCATCACAATAGGGATTGATTGTATGGCGGTCAGTCTCCTTCTGGCTATATTGGAGGCGGCATTGCTCGTTCCTCCGGTCTTTGTGGCGGTGTACTATCTGATGTATCGCACTGCGGTAGATGACCGTGGCATCTCCGTTATTCTTGGCACCAATGTGAATGAGGCTATTGAGTTTGTCAGGCTCTACCCATGGTGGCGTGTCGCTATACTGGTAATTATGGCCACGGGTGTCTGTATGGGGCTGATTTATGCTTCGGTAGTGTCGCAGCACGTGCATCTTGCATGGTGGCAGCTTTCGGTTGAGGCGGTATGCGTGGCGGTGGCGATCCATCTGTTGATGAAAAAACGTAAGGGAGCTTTCCGGCGCACTGCTATAGTGAGATTATGGCGGGAGACCCGCGATTACCGGCGTTCAACATTGCTTTACCGCCGCAACCGTGACGGTCGTGTGAAATCCCTGCAGGTCATCCCTTGCGGCGGAGTAGTGGATAAACCGCACACGATCCTGATGGTTATAGGGGAATCTGCCTCGCGCGATTACATGAGCGCTTTCACCCCGGGTGACTTTGATACCACCCCATGGCTGCGCACACTCGCTGCGGAGGATCCTCAGAACTGCTTCCTCTTCCCTAATGCTTTTTCGTGCGATAACCAGACTGTCCCCGCGCTTGAGCAGGTTCTTACCGAGCGCAATCAGTTCAACGGCAAGCCATTCAATGAGTCATGCTCTATAATTGACATTGCCCGGGCTTTAGGTTACCACACGGTCTGGTTCAGCAACCAGGGCCATATTGGTGAGGCCGACACTTCTGTGTCGCTCGTGGCCGAGACTGCCCACCGTGCTGAATGGACCTCACAATCGGTAGGACGTAATAATTATGACGGCTCTCTCATCGATATGCTTGACAGTCTTGATCCGGAAGTCAATAATTTTGTGGTGCTGCATCTCGTCGGCAGTCATTTCAACTTCGCCAACCGTTATCCTTCCGAGGCTGCCGTGTGGGTGACACCGGGTGGTAATGATTACGTGACCGACTACCGCAATAGCCTCCGTTATACCGATGACGTGCTCCGGCAGGCGTTTGACAAGTGTCGTGATAGCCTGAACTTGCAGGCAATGGTTTATTTCTCTGACCATTCGGTTATACCCGACAAACGGCGGTCTCCTCATTTCGACGGCTTCGGGCAATTCAGAATACCGCTTTTCGTGTATATCGCAGATAGCTATGCCGCCGCTCATCCCGGCGTGAAGTCTGCTTTGGTCGCCAACCACAACCGCTGCTTCACCAACGATCTTGTATACGAACTCATGTGCGGATTATTAGATGTCAGTAGCAATCGTTTTGATCCGGCGTGTTCGCCCGCAAGTGAGCTTTATGCCCATGATTTTCACGATCTCAGCATCTATAAGGGCACCAGGTCTCTTTCCGGTATGACCGGCATATAGTTATTTGACTGTCATATACTGCAATATAAGAATCGGGTCCGCACCACAGTGGCGCGGACCCGATTCTTATATTAACTTATCAGCCTTTTACTTCACAAACACCTTGGTAGCGGTAGTGCCTGATACCTT
>JAMPHZ010000031.1 GCA_023663145.1 Odoribacter sp. | reverse complement strand
ACCGCTCTTTGAAGAACTGTTTTATCAAAAACGTCTTACCAATACGCCGCCTTCCGTATACGGCTACAAACTCTGGAGAATCAGATTCTACACAATCTTGTAGAATCTTCTGTTCTTTTTCTCGCGCTATGATCTTGCTCATGTTTATGCTCGTTATTACAGTACAAAGGTAATGAAAAATCAGTAAACCAACAATAGAATATACACCGGACCTCCTCCGTAAGTGTATTTTTAGCATACTTACGGAGAATGTTTAAGACTATTCTCATTTGCTAATCGCGGATATTACAGCCATTATTTGCTCCGGCGAGAGTCCTTTCAGCAGTTCAATCGCCTGTTCTTCTTTTGACTTGTTTGAATCCTCAGCCGCAACTGACGTTTTCTTCTTCGCAAAAACATTGCGAAGGGTCTCATCGGTCTTTGCTGTGTCGAAGCTGCCCATGTAGCGTTCAGTGGTGGCGAGATTACTGTGTCCGAGAATATTCTTGATTGCGGATGATTCCGCTCCGGATTCTTGGGCTATATGGGCGAACGAGTGGCGGCTGATGTGCATTGACAATGGTTTGTCTATTTCCGCTTTCTCTGCGATCTTTTTCAGATACTTGTTGATGAGTGCATTTTTCGCCGAAACATTCTGATACATCTTGTGGCGTAGTTCCGGTTTCATGCGGTCTTTATCGGTCTGCGTGACATGCGAGGCATACTCCGCATCGTTAGAGAGCAATGGGAAAATATACTCGTCCGGCTTGACATCTTCATTATGGTAAAGTCGGAGAATATCAAGAGCCGGCTCAACGAGCAGCAGGTCGCGTTCCTTGTGATTCTTGCCCATCTGGTAATGAAGTCTGCCGGATGCCGTGACATTATGCCAACGTAGCTGGATGAGGTCGGCAGCGCGGATTCCTGCGCAGTAATAACCAAACAGAAAATAATTCTTGCAATAGCTGCGCAACGAATACCGGGTTGTTCCCTTTGGTCTCCTGCTTCGTGATCGCCCGCTAATGCTTCAATCTCACTCCCGAACGCTGCTTTCTGCTGTTTCTTGAATTTTCTGATGGCCTCTTATTGGCTTATGCCGGGGGGACCCCGGAGGACAGACTACGTTGGAAGTTATCTGTTGACAGTAAATTCACCGTTATCCTCAGTCGGCATGGAACGTCTGGCGGTTCGAGGCTTCGGCCAACCGTTTGATATATTTGGTAATAAAACTGATATTTTTATCCATTCTTCCGCCTTTAGCTTTCAACAATGCACATGCGAGCAACGAATATTCGTTCCTGATTGATGTGGCGAAGATTCCACGGTCATCACTTCCGATGGTCACTTTAATGTCAGGGTCTTTTTTCTTGGGCTGAGGCGGGAAAAATCTGAATAGCGGAAGTTCGTCATATCTCTCCAAGGGCCCTATCAGCAGGTTTGAAGTCGGACAACACTCGATTGCGATGCCCTTGTCTGCCATCCCGGCTATCATCTTCTTCTGCAGGAGGGTGATATATCTTGGCATGTCAGGATTGACTCTTACCGTCTCACTTTCATTTCCCTTACTGATCACCTTTCTATCCGTGAGATAACGCCTGCTCAGAAGCCATGCCGCTTCAATATTCCCGCCCAATTTGTCGTGTGGCGTATGGAAATCCATATTTGTCAATGCCTTAAGCCCCTTCTCACATTTTCCCAGATCGTCTGATCTCATCAACATGCTCAACCAATAATTATCAAGGTCTATATTTCTGTCACCCCATATTTCTTCGAAATGTTCATGAATCTGGTTGGAAAGATCATTTTTCATATCCTGCGAGATAGTGATACCACATTTACCACACTTGAAAATGAACCATACCATATTATCAAGATATACCTGTTTGGGAATCACACTGTTCATCTTCCGACGTTCATAGTACTTTTCCGCATCTATCGCCAACGCCATGCCATGGCCTATGCGGCATCCGTCTCCCAATTTCAGATAATACACAGCCTCATCAATGGTGCGTAAACCATCAATCAGGTCATAAAAATCTTCGCCGGCATGAAACGTCAGATGGGCCATGCCTTGAGTCCTCGCCTTACGAAATATGCGGCCGAACACTTCCGGCCCTGCTGCCGTCTCAGCCCCGGCCACATCAAGGCCTGTAAGTCGCAGCAGATTACACCTGTTATTCCGGCATCCCATCAATGCATCATATTCATCATTATAGTGCGGTTTACATCTTCTTGTCCGTTTTCCGTCATTAGCAGACTTCACAAGACAGCCCACAACGGTTATCCTGTCCGTATCCACCTTCTTTCCCACTTGTCTGATAATTGAATGCCCCGACGGTTCGTTTGCAAACGCACCCAAATCAGCAGAGCCCATCCTTAGCTCAACCTTATCATTATCGCTAAGTGCTATCGCGGATTGTAACGTATAATAAAGCTTCAGTCTCCTGATTTCAGGTGCTGTTTTATCCTTACCGAACAAGTTATCCTTCCTGCCGAAGTAATTCCGGAAATTTTCAAGACCTATAAGGCTGTTGGATTGTATCAACTCTCTTCTGAACCGTGTCTTGATAGCATGATAAAGAAACACATAAGGTGCAAGCACCTTGGATTGCCTGTCATTATTGAAGAGTGCTTTGAAAAAAAGATACATCAGGCGGCGCTCTCCGTGCAGAAGCATAAACGGGGTGTCCGGAATCTGAACTCCGGGCCCCGGATTCTGAATGGCATAATCCCAATCCATACCCTGCATCCGCTCCGCGAGCCGGCATTCTCCACGCGAATACCCTCCTATGCGGGCGCTCAGTTCTCTGGTGACAGCCACATTATCTTTCCCGCGCAGGAGCATATTCTTGATTTCGCACATCCTTTTCTCCGTAATATCAGCTTCCTGGCCTTTCATGAAGACCTCGAACATCATCTCCCTTATTGCTGCTGCAACGCAGGCCCATTGCCGCAGGGAAAGACGCCTGCCGAAGTCCCATAAATCGGGCGGCGAGTCAACGAAGAAACGAAACAGCGGCTCCCCGGGTTTACCATCACCGGCTCCGGAATAATCAGCGTAAGGCCCTATGTTGTTCATCCTGTATATCCAACCGAGGGCGTGAGCGTCACACGCTCCGTTAAGATGCGAGTGATTATCTGCCAACCCCTCGTCAAGTATCTTATTGATCATATCAGAGTCATGACCAAGCACGTCAGGCCATATCAGGAAGTCAGACACAGGTATTCCTCTCTCAGCCAAAAAAGATGTGACAAGCAAGTCTTCGCCTACTTTAAGCGTAAGTTCACGCCATCTGAGAAGATTCTCGAACCTCACCACCGGATTTCCGGAAGAGTCTGTCGTCAGAGTCTCTCCGGTAAAACGGCCAAGCAGCCTGAAAGGGGAGGTTATGTCACCCGCCCCTTTGGTCCACTGCTTTGTTATGACATCGTTCAGTGCCGAAAGCTGTGTCGGTGTGAAATCGCGCTGACGGTACTTTACCAGATGAACCAACGGCCCGAAATAATCCCTCTTATCATTGAGGATGTTATACGCAGCGAGATCGGGAGGATAATCACAGAACAAACCGGTGATCGCGGCCCTTATAAGGTCCATTCCTTCACAGATTTAAGCTGTTCTATAAGGTCTTCCTTTGTGAAGGTCACATCATCAGGCAGTATATTGTTCCAATCCTCGGCCGGAAGCAATCCGTAAAGATCCTCCCGAGCCATGATCAACGACTTGATAGTCCGCCCAGTGCGCCACTTCCTGATTGACGTCAACACATCGTCAAACAGCTGCTTGATAATGTCGTCCTGCGTCATCTTAACATCTGTAATGCTGAAATAACTCTCAAAATCATCGGATGCGACCTCAGAAAGCAACTCGCGGAATGCCTCAAGAAATCCGAAACGCATTATATACTGCGTACCATCAAATGCATTTTTCTGATACGTCTTCATCTCCGAATTGATGATACTTGAATAAAATTCCCGTATCAATTGCGAGCGGATACCCGATGACTTTATACCCTCGGCCCGGAACTTCATTGACTCCGTCATCGCACTTATGACCTCTGCGTTTCTTAACGTAGCGTTGGAGATCAACCGCATAAGCGCATTATGTCGTTTCTCATCCGTATCGATAGCCTCAAGATCCCATTCTTTCCTTGTCGGGTCCGTATCGCGCGCCTCTTTGAGCTGGACAAGCTTCATCATGCGCCCGAGCAGAGTCCAGTCTCGGCTATATGCGAATTCATATAAAGACACCAGGCCTTCAAAACGTCCGTATGCAAACTTCAGGTTAACCACACTGGAGAATGCCCCGAGCACATCAAACAGATAATAACCTGTCTGCTGATTGAACAACTGCAGATGCGCCGGGCGGGCAAGCCTCCTGAAACGGTCGCTCCCTACATCGGATGTCCCGTCCGGCATGCGGCGCAAGATATGCAGGAAAAAGAACTCCAGCAATCTGAAATCCCGCCTGAAGTCCTCATCAGCTTCGGTCCCATCGTTCATATTAGACATCTTATCCCTGACGTTTCGGGCAAGCGCTCTCAGACGTTCGCCCTTTATAATTGCCAGATCCCTGAAATTACCGTCTTTGCTCCGGTTGAGCATATCGGCCGGATTATAACTGAAATAACTCCCGTTGATGAGCCTCTGAAGCAGATTCGTGCGGTTAAACCATTTATCACTCTTGAATACCTCTCCGTTAACCATCTCAGCCGAATCAGGATACAAAGCATTCATACCGCCCTCTGTGATAGCGTCATAATTATCATATAGAAGTATTGAATAATAGGAACGTATGAAAAACAGCAACCGTTGGGCATCATCATCCGAGGAGCTGCGTTCAAGAATCCCGAGAAGATGAAAGACATCCCCCGTCGACTGATTGAAACCATAATTCTCAGGATTGCAGATACAACCCGTCAACCCGTCATCAGCACTGATGACATCTGGTATCACCGATGATGCGTCTCTTGTCCTTGAGGTCAGCGACTCTATGATCAGCTTATTAGTCTGGGTAAGATCATCATTATGCACCAGCCGTAAAGCTATCGGCCTCAACTCATCAGAAAGATTCTTGACCCAGGAATTGAAAAAATAATTTTTGAAAATACGCTTGTTATTCCCATGTTCGATGTTATTGTCGAAATCAGGCATCGCGATAAGCATGCCCAGCATATGCCGGAGCGCCCGCAGATTATTCGGGACAACCGGCGATATCCCGCCAAGGCTGTTATAGAACAGAAACCGGGTCTTGGTAAAGATCAGTCTTACCACACAGTCTCTTACCGAAGGGTAAGAGCCAAGACTTTTTCCATCCTTACGGCTTGTGAATATCTCCACCGGTTTATTGCAAAGATCATAGACCCTCGGCATATTTATGCGCGCACCCATGGGCAGCAACTTATCCACATACTTGACAGCCATATCCCTGACATCAATCCGGCTCGATTCCACAAGCTCCCGGCTTATAGTATTCTCTACCACATCGATCAACTGATCGGTCTTGACAGAGATCAATACAATGCATTGGGGATTGCACAGATACTTCCTGATCTGTTCCGACATGACATAAGCCTCGTTCATGTTCAGATCAAGGTCATCGACACTGACAACTAAAAACTCCTTCTTCAGCACTTCAAGATATACACTGAACAGCTCGGATATCGCTTCCCGCAACTTGACTCCCGCCGCAAGCACATCAAGCTCCTCAAGCACATCAAACATCTCACGCCGCGACTTGTCAAGATGCTTCATACAGAGTTTGGCTTTCTGGAACTTCTCACATAGCCTCTGCGAGTCTTCAGGAGACAAATCTTTATCAATCGTATAGAACTGCTCATACATCTGTCCGATAAGCAGCTCAAGAATATTGTGGTTATGATCAAAAAACGCAGGATTGACCAAGGGCAGGCACTCGATTTTTTTATCCGCAAGACACTTCGCGCCTATAGCTTCTGACAGCAGGAAATCTCTCGTGGCGCCTTCTGTTATGTTCCGCACAAGCATCTCTCGTATCGTACACATACATGAAGTCTTACCTTCTCCGCGGTCACCGCAGAATGCAATAAGATTGGGCGTCAGATCCTCGCCGCCGTCAGCATTCTTTTCCTCACTCAACTTTACCACCATATCTTCAAGCAAGTGCAGTGCCTGTGAATACTGGTCATGGAAAATCGATGACTCATAGCCTCCTTTCTCGGCAATAATACCATTCTCCTCCCCTTTATAAAACCTGATTATATTACGTTCCATTGTTATATTCCATTATTCAGATTGACGGACACAAAGATAGTCATTATACAACTATTTAACAAACATTCGTGTCTCGCCCTGTTTAAGCGGGATACTCGTGTAGTGGTGTCGACTGTGTGACACGCGTATATCAGAAAGCACTTCCTATTACAACGTAAAAATGCTAACTTTGCAGAATGAATGAAATTATACGGTGTGATGCAAATGATCTCCCGGCTCTTGCCGGAATATGGGAACGTTCGGTGAGGGCTACGCACACGTTCCTTAGCGAGGATGACATATCGGAAATCCGCGAGGCCCTTATTCCGCTATATTTCCCGGCTGTAGATATTTACGGAATCTTCAGCAATGGCACTCTTGCCGGATTCATAGGATTGTCAGAAAAAAAGATTGAGATGCTGTTTGTAGATGACGCGTTCAGAGGCAAAGGACTCGGATCGGCTCTTATATCCCATGCATTGTCATTGGGCGCCGACTCCGTTGATGTTAACGAGCAGAACCTGTCCGCCCTGGAGTTCTACAAAGCCAAAGGATTTCGCATCATAAGCCGTGACGGACATGATCCTGCCGGACGGCCGTTCCCTATTTTACATCTGTCGCTCTGACGGCCACAAGCTCCTTGGCCTGCTTTCCGGTCACTTGCTCTATGTGGATGCATAAGACACACACCACTTTGAGAAACTTTGCAATCTCCTCTGTCGGATCTATCCCGGGGCAATATTTGTCAGAAAGCAGCAACAGCCCCTTATGCACCTCATCGGCATCAGTAACAATCCTTACGCGACCCGTGACTATGACACTTCGGAAATAGGTAGTGAACTCCTCCGGGACAATACAGTCACGGTCCACAACACAGAACGAGCACCGCGGCTCCGAATTCACACAGTCAATCTTATGGCCGGCCACAGCGCTATGCAGGTATATATGTCCGTTCCCGTCATAAGCATAACTCATGGGCACTCCGTATGGTGCCCCGTCAGAGCCTACCAGCGAAAGCACACCGTTCTTGCCTGCCGACAATATCTCACGCACCTCAGCATCAGAGAGTTGCTGCTTGAAACGTCGCATCTTATGGTTCATATCACAGAATTTTAAGGCCTATTATCGAAATAATCAGCGTGGTTATAAAGAAAAGGCGCCAGAATGTCGCCGGCTCGTTGAAAAATATGATACCCACGAGCACCGCCCCCACGGCACCTATCCCAGTCCATACAGGATAGACCGTACCAAGCGGCAACGTGCGTGCGGCCCGTGCCATCAGATACATACTCAGAGCAAGTGCCACTATGAATCCGCCCCACCACCAGTATTGTGCCGCACCCGCGGCAGTCTTCGTTTTACCGAGACAAAACGTAAAGCCGACTTCCATGAAGCCGGCGATTACAAGATATATCCAGTTCATAACGGGTGCAAAGTTAATAAATATCCAAATATCTTGAAAAGATAGCCGCCATATAATCAGCGATTCAAAGAATATCAAGATGCATTGGCAATTTAAACTTTATCCACCGTATCAGAAATGCAAAAATACAATAAGTGAAAAGAGATATATTCTCAGCAAAGGGACAGAGATACACCACCGAAAGAGAATGCTGCGGGTACGCCCATCGCCTTGAACGCCCTGACGATTGTTCCTACAGTAAGATTGTGACCTCTTTCTATCCTTGAAACCTGCGCACGCTGAACTCCCATCAGTTCGCCGAGTTGCTCCTGCGTGAGGTTCTTTTCTTTTCTCGCTTGTTTGATAGCCTCGCCGATTAGATATGACTGCAATTCAGCATCCATTGCATCGCGGCGCGGTGTTCCTTTCTCACCGACAACACGGTCGAGCATTTCATCATGAGTATATAGTTTCATCTTTTCCATATCTTATTTGTTTTTCTCGTCGTAATATTTTTTTCTCAGTGCCTCGGCATGAGCCAATTCACTATCGGGTGTCTTCTGCGTTTTCTTTACGAATCCGTGAGTGGCAATCACAAGGTTTCCCGTGTCTTTGTCCCAGAACGCAAGCAGACGGTACTTGAAACCTTGGTATATGGTTCTGAACTCCCATATATCATCATTCAGTTTCTTGAACAGTTCCTTGTCCATGAAATAGCGGCTCTTAGAAATGTTGTAGGCAATCTTGTCCTTGACTTTATCGGGCAAGGATTCAAGAAAGACAAGAGCCTCCTCCATGTAGGACACTTCAAATTTTGCTTTCAGTTCCATTCAGCATCTTGTTTAGACTGCAAAGATATAAAAAATGTTACATATATAGAAACATTGAAGCGATTATTTTTGTTCAGAAAGTGGAATTTCAGAGAAAACAAATAGAAATAAATATTACAAACAGATGTGAGATATCGCTAAACCACGTCTTTTCATTTGTACTGATTTACCCATTAAGCACAATTTAGTACAAAGCAATAGAATTATACCACTGATATTCAATAGTATAATCCTATTTATGAAAGAATGCGGGTATCTTGCCTGACTCGTCATTTTCCACAATCAGCTAATTATTTATAAACGACCGATAACGGCGGCGTGTTCGCCGCACACGCCGATATCACCAAAGGTCTGAGACGCAAATCTTTGCCGGATGTCAAGGTATACTTTGCGGATCCATACGCCTCCTGCAGAAAGGTGTCATAGAGAATGCTAACGGACTCATACGGCAATACATCTCTAAATAGATGAATTTCAATAATATAACAGATGATGAGATAAGAAATATCCAGCACAAGCTGAACCGAAGACCAAGGGAAAAGCTAAACTTTTCAACTCCTTTAGCCGAATTCAACAGACTTTTTCGTATTTTCGCATTGGCCAGTTGACTCCGTACCAATCAAATATTTCCTCGGATATTTGGCTGAACACATGGAAATAATTAACTTTGTGCACTACGCTCGGCGGAGCGGCACATACATACCGATCAATCGAAAAGAAGCGTTTTGCTTATCTTGCTATTGAAAACCTGAGAAATTTTCTACGAGTGCAAGAGATAACAAAGCGGTTCTCACGCTATAGCGTGGGCTGCTGTCTCATATCTCGCACTCAAGGTTTTCTCAGGACCATCAATAGAGGATATGATAAATCAGTCCACGCGTCTTTATATAATACCGGCTGACAGGACTGTAAGGCCACTTACCTTAACATCTCACATGAAAAAATTCCTGTTTTCTTTAGTCATTTTATTTACCTTCATCGTGACCAAAGCCGATACATGGCCCCCCGTCGGACAGGCCGAGTGGAAAGAGGGTATAGTTACCAAACTAACTTCCGATTTCCAGGACAAGCAGTGGAGTGTGACAGTTGAAAGATCCTCCGAAAATCCTTCAGTCTACCGGATGCAGTCTTACATTGACCACCCTGTTGAGGAATCATGGGTAAGCATAGGTGAATGCTACTTTGAAGATCCTTTCTGGGAGGATTCAGGTAGCGCTCTTTCAGGATATACCGGAATTGAGAAAAGTGTGCAGCATCCTGACACTTATCGCCTTGAATTTGGCGGTATCAAGGTATATACCGGAGATCCCTCAAAGGTATATATATCTCCTTATACCATGCAATCTTCAAATAATTACACAGTGACAATTACCCAAAATTGTATTGAAAACGGACTGAATGATTCAAAATATGGCACATTGAACAACGGCCGGATCGAGATACCCGGCGATTACTTTATTATTTCAGCCAAAGAAATATCTGAAAGTTATATCGGAAGTTCCGACCGCAGATGCCTTATAATACTTCCCGACGGATTCGATAATCCGCTGCCCGAAGACAGCGGCGTGTTTATGGGAATCGTGGCATTTAATGACGAGCTGAACCGTAAACAAGTATCACTGCTCGACGAGAATACAATGGACTCATTCTCATCATTCATCGACGGCCTTGAAATGGGCAACGCCACATTACTATATTACGCAGTTGACCAAGCCATAAGCAGCATGTGCGCCCAGATATTCCCCGACAATCTCAGCAATGCTGTCCTTATCACATTTACCGACGGTCTCGACCAAGGGTCACTTGCCATGAAACCCGAGCACCGCACATCGCGAGGATATGCCGCATACCTCTCTGACCTTATCAGCAACACGACCATACAAGGGTGCAGCCTTGAGGCTTACGCCATCGGGCTCAAGAGCAGTGATGTATACGATGACGACCTGTTCACATATAACCTGCGGTCTCTTGCATCTGACAGCAACAATATTTTGCCGGTAAGCAATATCGGGGAGATGCAGATGAGACTGACAGATCTCTGTGAAAACCTTAACAAACAGACTATACAGCGCGTGGTAACCATCAAGGTACCGATGATGTCACACGGCGACAGATACAGATTCACCTTGGATAACTGCCGCACCGACGCCACATCATCTAACGTGTGGTTCGAAGGCGACTTCAACATTGACAATATGTCGCTTGATAACATATCGTACAGTGGATTTACATCTGCATCAGGCATGTCCATAGCCGCAAAACAAGAGGGCATAAAGCTCATATTCACACTTAACGACTGCCGCGACATGAGCGGCGAGATCCTTGATGTGGATCAGAACGGGATTGACCAATGGCAGTATATCGAATCCCGCGGCATATGGAATCATAACGTCGAGAATGCCCAGGACGAAGACATTGACATTCAAAATATCAGATCGTCTGTAGCTGTAATGTTCGCCATCGACTGCTCAACCTCGCTCGGTGACCTCTTCCCATTGGTAAAAAGTACGGCCAATTCGTTTATAGCCCGTTTGACTGGAATAAACGGCAACAATAGCATTGATGACATATCTGTAGACAATGATAAAGACATCGACATCAACGACCCCGAGGTGGAGATTTACACCCTGCAAGGAGTCAGAGTGGAAAATCCAGTCCACGGCTTATACATATTACGCAAAGGAAATATTGTAAAGAAGACCTTCGTGCGCTGATTTAGTCTTCTCTCAGAATCACCCGGTCTTATCGCAGTTCATAGCGCGATAAGACCGTTTTTTTCATTAACCACGATAAAATAATATTTTTTACAAAACTATTGCATGTATAAAATTATTATTGTAACTTTGCAACATCAAACCTTTCTAATACGTAAAAAACATAATGGACAATGTTAATGCTGCGCTCTTGCCAAAGCACGGAGCGCCCACAGGCGATAAAGCCGTGGTAAAATGTATCAATCTGAGGCCGTCGGATAATGGCGCGGCACTGGTTCCGGCGTTATTGCCCGAAACTCTTTCTTCTGGTGAATGGGAGCCGGTCGGAGGTGGATATTCATACTGCGACAACAACAAGTATGAAATATTCCGGCTCGGTTCAAAGCTGGCAATTTTCCATCGCGGACTCATCACTCAGATGATTGATTTCGACGACCCGCTCATGTCTGTACAGGTCAACGGGCTTGACGTCACGGCATTCGCCAATCATCAGTTTTACAGGTTCTCGTGCGACAAAGGTGTATTCACTCCTGAATATGATTCCCCCGACACTCCGCATATCACCGTCGAACGCACCTCGGTCATCAGTTCCGTCATTCCTTCCTTCGCCCTGTCCAAGGGCTATGTGTCAGGCGAGACACTGATCGAGACCGACGCCCTGCGCATAAGTAATCTGCTCGCACGTTCATACAGACAGATCGACGAGACATCCCGCGCCGAAGGCGCATGGTTCATGCCGGTACTTATGTGCCTGCGCATCAAGGATTCGGCAGGCAATGTATTGAGTGTGTCCCCGCCACAACTGTATTTCCACCATGCAGCCGACAGCTACACCGGGGTGGTGAATATGCAATCCGACGACTCCCGGATAATTGCACAGCAAGTGTTGCTGTGCAATGCATGGAAAGTAAAGATAGAGTGCCCTGCGTACTCCAATATGCCCGTATACACCTGCGAAGTGCTTGCCACCCCACCCTTCCATCGCATAGATCCCGCCGCCGGATTCGACGCCCAGGTGCGCCGCAGAGCTGATACCAACTACTTCATCCAGGCCACGCCGCGCACTGCACCGGTTGGAGTATGGCCCGGCGCGCCTGAAGCTCATGTAAAACTATTGCAGGAAGTCTTCGCTCGCTTCGACGAAACGGCCTGTGTTGTGGCTACATTCACTATCGGAGGCAACTCTGCCGCAGTGAGTCACACGGTGAATCCGGAGCGGCATTCCGATGCTGATGCCGACATAAGCCGTATCAAAAAATGCCTCTCCGCTCCGGCCGCGTCATCTATGCTGGCATGGCTCAGGACACCGCACAAGTTCATAGGCGCCCTTGAAGCTTCGACACCCAAGGCTTCTGTAATGGCCGCTTTGGCCGTGTGCCGGTTCAGGGGATACAAGCCTGAACAATACGCGGCCACATTCGCTTCCGACACAAAACCATGGCAGGCCGTGGCGGCC
Organism: Odoribacter sp.; assembly: GCA_023663145.1. Lineage (GTDB taxonomy): Bacteria > Bacteroidota > Bacteroidia > Bacteroidales > Muribaculaceae > CAG-873. The sequence goes on along the minus strand of JAMPHZ010000031.1, from coordinate 6,308 downwards.
GTTACGTTTGCCGACGGTTCTCGCTCGGTCATCACATCACAGGGCAATTCTAAAGCGCCCGCCACATTTAATGCCGTGCTTTCTTATCCGGCTCCCGATGCACGTTCGCTCTATCTGGCGGTCAGCAGCGGCGGCACGGTGCGATGCGCGACATTCGCTCTACAGCCCGACGCATCGGGGCGGCGGGCCGTATATATAGATCCGTCGCTCAATAACATCGAGCTTCCGGCAGTAACCTCTGAGCTTGCAATTCCTTCTGAGTCAATCATCTCTCCTGAATATCCTGCCTGCATGGCGATAACCACCTCAGATGGCTCATCCACGCTGTTTTCCGACATGAGCACAGTAGGTAGAATCAATGCCGTCATTCCCGCACGCCACAACAACGGTATGTGGGATTATGGCCGGGCGAGGTTTATCGTGTTCACCTCATCGGGGATTTACTCGTTGGCAGTCGACGCAAGCGGGAAATCACAATCAATGACCCTTATTGACTCTCGGGTGGTCGATTCGCCCCGGGCGGTGGTCGACATCGGCAGGTCAATCATGGCCATAGCATCGGGTGACCTTATCGAAATCAACGGCACCCGCATATCTGCAGTCGCACCGGCCGGAGACGCAACATCCCTGGCCTGGGACGGCAAGCGTCATGAAGTGTGGCTTATAGGATCGGGGGCCTGTGTGGAGATTCTTGTCATGGAATCCCTTGAAAGATATTTCCTTGAATTGCCTCTTGACCCCTCTTCCACCACTCAAGTCAACGGACAGTCTTACGTTGGCGATGGCCAGCGGTTCTACAAAGTAGGCACAGGTGTGCCATCAGCCTCGCTGCATGTTGAATGGGCGGTGCGCATCAACAGCCGCGCGGCTCCGCAGCGCATACGGTGGCTGCGGGCTTTTATAGCAGGATCACTAAAGCCAGCCACTCTGTTCTGCCGCCGCGTATTTCTGAACCGACCCGCACCCGGGAATGAGGTTACACTCACTGTCATCGGAGATGTGCGTTCGCCGGTCTCCCGCCGGTTCATCTCGCGCGGTAATGCTTTTGAGACAGGCATCTCGGGCAACGTAGGCCCTGACTTTATATTTCACTCCTTATCAATCGAATGATCATGAATGAATATAATCCCATAAAAGGCGATCCCACCGACACAGGGCGCGTTGAAATACCCACTCCGTGTCCTGACCTGCCCGTGGCAACCGTGCCCTCGTCAATGGTTACCGATCCGCGGCTCAAGACATGCGCCGCCGACCCCGTCGCATGGGAGAGGCTGCGGTGTATACATGATTTCGAGTTCTGGTGCGCACGCTGCGTGACCGTGAAACATAAAACCCTGGGGCGCGACGTAAGGCTGATACTCAACGCACCTCAGAGGCGGGTGGCCAGAATCTTCGAGCGACAGCGGCGCGCACACATCCCTATAAGAGCCATAATGCTCAAGGCACGCCAATGGGGCGGCTCCACACTCGTGCAGGCCTACATGGCATGGATACAATCATGCCACTGTTACAACTGGCATTCGATAATATGCTCGCAGGTCAAGGACACATCCACCGGCATCAGAGGCATGTATTCAAAGATACTCGACAATTACCCCCGCGAACTGTGGGAAGGCGATGAGGAACCTGCGTTCCGCCCCTATGAGCGCTCGACCAATGTGCGCGTGATAGCCGGGCGGGGTTGCAGGGTGACTGTGTCGTCAATCGAAAACCAAGATGCCGTGCGCGGCGCCGATTTCTCAATGGCGCACCTTAGCGAGGTGGCCTACTGGAGAGCCACGCCATCACATTCGCCCGAAGATGTAATCAGAGCCATATGCGGATCTGTGCCACTCGTGCCCGACTCTTTTGTAGTGATGGAATCGACCGCCAATGGTGTGGGAAATTTCTTCCATCGCGAATGGTTACGCTCTGAAGCCGGGCTTGAAGGACGGCTCGCAATATTTGTGCCATGGTATGAGATTGAATATTACCGGCTCTCACCGCCTGACCGGGCCGCCCTGGAAAGATCGCTCACACCCTACGAACGCTCGCTGCGTGAGCTCGGATGCGACATTGACCAGATTTACTGGTACCGAACCAAACTGGCCGAAATGGGATCGCAGGAGAAAATGCAGGCTGAGTTTCCCACTACAGCTGCAGAAGCCTTTGCCGCTACCGGCTCCCCGGTGTTTGACCGCAGGGGCATAGAGCGACTGCGAACGCAATGCTCGGAGCCACGCAAGGGATATGTCAACGGTAGCGGATGGCGCGAGGACCCGGGCGGCGATGTGGCTATGTGGAATCTTCCGGAGCCATCAGGCGAATATGTCGTGACCGTTGACATAGGCGGCCGCAATGCCAAGGCTGATTTCTCGGTAATCGCCGTGCTGCGTCATGACACGGCACATCCCGAAGTAGTGGCGCAATGGCGCGGACATATCGACCACGATATCCTCGCCCGCCGGGCTATGGATATGGCAAGGCTCTACAATGAGGCCTTGCTGGTGGTGGAGAGCAACTCCCTTGAAAGCGGCATGGGAGCCGGAGCGGGTGTATTCGTTCTCGACCTGCTCAATGACAGCTACCCTAACCTATACCGGCGCAGGGTGTACGACGATGCACTGCGGACCGAGACCTCACGTGTGGGTTTCCACACAAACCGCACGACCAAGGAAATGGCTGTAAGCTCGTTGATAGCACGTGTAAGGGATGTTACCTACGTGGAGCGCGATCCTGCGGCATGCGACGAACTCGCGACTTACGAGCGTAACCCTGACGGTACTTACTCGGCAAAAGCCGGTTGTCATGATGATCTGGTGATGAGCCGAGCCATAGCCATGCATGTAATTGACCATAGCAAGCCCCGCAGCCATGTTGATCTTTCTGATCTATACCTGCCTTCATGGTAAGCCGATTCCCCGGAATATGGCCGCTGAAAAAACACAACCACGGCTCAATGAGCCGTGGTTGCAGGGAACTTATAACTTTATTTAATTGAAGTTATGCCTAAACGCTGTCTTTAGTTTTTCAGCTTGGCAACCTTCTTTCCGTCACGTATGTAAAGTCCGGCGGGCAGTTCGTTCCAGGATGAGTCGAGGCGTATACCCTGCAGGTTGTAGATCGCTCCGGCAGCGGCATCGTCAGCTCCGATGGAGCCTATACCCGAGTTGAACTTGAATGTCTTGTTGATAACCGGACTTTCGCTCATGCCATCTATGTAGAATATTCCCGCAGGCAGGTACAGTTCGTATTCACCGGGAACCGCGGGAGCCGGATCAAGTGTAAGGATAAATGCAGGGGTGTCTGAATCTGCCACAGGCGCGATAGCGGGAATCACCTGATATGCATATGTGGCTGAGGCAGCCTGATAATCACCGCGCAGGTAGGCCGCTCCGGCTGCCTGTTCGTATAATGTTGCCTCTGTGGCACCTTCGATAGTGATGGTAATCGACTTGAATTCCTCGATAGTCACATCGCTGTCAGGAGTGAAGCTGAATGTATACTCAGCGGGGCGCACTAAAGTCCATGACCAATAAAGCTCGGGAGAGGGTTTTCCTGATATCAAGAGAGCACCCTCAGGTGCGTAAACAGTCAGCGTGCCGGGCTTGCACCAGGCTTCAGCGGGCATGATCACAAGGTTGGAGCCTTCTGCAAATATCTCATAGTCAGTACCGGCAGTGAGTTCCGTCATACCGTTGAATTCTACAAATATATCTCCGAAAGCTTCACCGGGAGCTATTGAGAGGTTCTCGTCAAATACAAAGGCAACCATAGGCATATCGGCGCAATCAACCGGCCCGTCGGGGAATGCGGTCCAGCTGATCTCGCCTGTACTTTCAAGGGTGAAAGAAGCCTCGATAAGTTTAGAATTCGCCCCGTCGACGAGGAAGAATCCCTCGGGAATGGTCAGGTTGTATACGCCTGCAGCGGTCGGTTCAGGTCCGAATATGAGCTTCATGGCAAGGCCTTCAGCGTTGTCAGCAGGCTCGCAGTCAACGCTTATGCTTCCATATGTGAAACCTGATACAAGAAATGCCTCATCAGCTGCAACCGCCTGATTGCGCTCTACTGCGGAAGCACCGGGGAACGCAATTATAATCTCGGCAAGCGACTCAGTGGTTGAGCCGTCCTCGGGAGTGATCACCGGTGTGACAGATGATACGGCAGTCATGGCGATGGTCTGTACGCCGTCTGTCGCGGTGTAGTGACATAGTCCGTCGGCTCCTGCCGTGAGGGCTGTACCATTGGCTGTAATGGTATATCCGTCGCGCGGCTTGATGGTGAGTTCCTCGCCGCCGAATACATTTACAGGAGTGGTCACATCAACTGTTGTGTAGATTCCGAAAGGCACGTAGCGGCATATCTTCACTTCAGTGTCAACACCGGTGAAGGTGATGGTCGACGGAGAATGCATCTTGCCGTCGGCAAAGATGTGAAGCACGCTTCCGTCTACGAGTTCTATTCCGCTCCATATACCGTTCTCATCTATCTTGACAGCGGTGCCGTCGAGGTATACGCACATGTTGTCGATAGCCTCGCCTGTAGGGCGCACAGAGAATGGCGACTGGTAGTCATGGTCGAAGTCGTATACATATGATCCTGTGGCAAATTCACGCACCGCTCCACCGCCATATACAGAGCTTGAGGTGAGCTTAACCTTGCGATCGCCGCTTTCAACAAAAACGGCTGCTTTTGAGTCGTTTTCGATTTTCTCGGCCACAACATAGAATGTGGTGGATGTAACAGGATTGGAAGCGTATCTATCGGTATCTTCAAGACGACGCGTGCGAATCCAGTAACCCGGATTCGGGTTTATGTTCAGGAATCCGTATTTGGAGCTCACACTGAATGTGTACTTATAGGCAGTTCCGGCCGGAATTACCATGGCGTCATCTATGTCGCTCTTGGGCAATGAAATCGGGGTGTCGACAACCTGACCGTCGGTGAGTGTGATCTGCTGTCCGGTAAGACGGTTGCCGGCGAATATCTCAATGCCTTCGGGGCACACGACGTAAGCTGTGTAAATGACGTCGTGATACTGCTTCGGTGCTGCATCGATCTTAAGTGTCCCGCTTTCCTTGACGATGAAACTGAACCCTTCGCCGGGCTGCTCGAATGAGACGGGAGCAGAGCCGGGAACAGTGTAAGTGGCTGAGGAAATGTCATATTCTTCGTCTATATTGACTGATATGCGATGGTCCCGCTCAACAAGGAGTTTTCCGTCAGCCGGAGTGAGGTTCTGCAGTGATGTGCGGTCGAATATCGATTTTATACATCCTTCGGCTCCGGGAGTTATGTCAAGGTCGACTGTCACGTAATCAAATGTCTTTGAATATTCAATTACAAATTCGTCGCCCGGGGCGAGCTGCGGATAGAAACAACGGTATGCGGCATCCCATTTGACGGGTTGACCGTTGCGCGTGATGTTGAAGCATTCGTAGTCATTGGTGGTAGCGATCTCGAATGTGATGGTGTTGTTGACCGAGGGATAGAATTCAAAAGAGTTCTTGCCTTGAGTGAGTTCTATCTTGGTGTTGGTGGGGCCAAGATACACCGACTTTAGGGCCTCGAGGCCGCTCTTGACATCAATGGTAAATGTTGATGCCTCAAGTTTACGGGTCTTTATGATTATCGTGGAGCCACGCAATGTGCTTGAAGAGAATGCGAGTGATACCTGTCCGTTGCTTACAGCCACAGAACCCGTAGCACCTGTGGGTGTAACGTAAGACGCACTCTCGATGATATAACCTTCGGTACCGCGCACGAACAGGGGGCGGGTGGTGTAAGTGGTTGTTTTGGTGAACGAGGTGGCTGTCGCCGGAATGTCCTCGGGGGTCGAGGCTGCCCAAGTGGTGAAGCCGTATCTGATTTCAACGGCTCCGGGGGTATCCCACTTTACTGTCATCGAATACTCGGTCTGCGCCGAGGCCGAGATGGCAGTAAGCAGGATTGACAACAACAGAAAGTAAATTTTTTTCATAGAAACATTCAATAATAATGGAAATAGTTATAATTTTGGCAAAGTTAATATAAAAAATTAGCTTCAGCAAGCATAAAATAAATAAAAAGATATTACTTATAATCCGGCATCAGCAACCGGTGTTATCGTTCCACCTAACCCGCCCGTGATATTCCGTCACACAATATTATCCTGTGGAATATAGGCGCGTTTTTATGCTATAAAACATATTTTCAAGCAGTTCTTCGATATGGACTTGCAAAGCTCAAAAATTATTGCTTAATTTGCGGATTGTTAAACTAAAAATCTGCCGAAGCAAGAAACAGAAAGACTTAGCAAGACATATTTCAAACATGACTTTTAGACA
>JAMPHZ010000030.1 GCA_023663145.1 Odoribacter sp. | reverse complement strand
TCTCCACTGTAAAGCCATAGTCGCCCTCTACCATTGCGATCGAAGGTGTGGCTACTGCGTTGTCGTTTACGACTTCGTATGTAACCTTAATTGACGCAAATGTAAAGCTGGCAGCTTTTGTATTTACTGCATATGCAAAGTATTTTGAATTTGGCTCCCATGCTGAAGATGACATAGATACAGCAGACCCGCCGCTGAATGATGCTGTTCCGCTCCCTTTTGATGATAAGGATAGTGTCATGGCATCATCAGAAGAATAAGCATTAAAATAACCGGCAAGAGTTGTAGCATCTTTATTTGAGTTGACAAGCTCAACTTTTTTGATTATCACATTCTCAGTATTAGCAGTTACATAAAAGTAGCTACCTTTACTTTTATTTTGCTGGAAATAGTTTTTTGTTGAGGCCGCTGTACTTAGATAAGCAGCCATCTCATAAGACAACCCGGATGTCTGTGAAGTATAAGTTCTTGTAATGTTATATCCTCCACTCGTACTATTACTGAATGTGTCATACGAGAGAATTTCGTAAGATTCTTCGGCATGAGTCGGTAGCGACAATGCTAAGAGTCCTGCAAAAAGTAGTAGTAATTTTCTCATACTTTTTTGATTGATTAATTGGTTGATTATTGTTGGTTATTATTAGTTTCGGTTGGTTGATCGCACAGCAATTCCTCGATCACATAAACATCTGCCGGTATCTCTCCGTCAAATTCAACACGGATATGGGGCTCGCGTATCATGCCATGCAGCAGAATCTTATTGACCATTACCTCACAAGTGTCATCGGTCGATGTATTTATCACCATAAATGGCAAATGGCAATTCATCTTACGCACCCGCTCCTCCATAGCTGTCACATCGCCGGGCGTACGCAGAGCGTTAACACGCATCAGGCCATTGATTCTACGCACAAGTTCGCAATCAAAATCATCGGCCTCGACTCCGTTGGTGCGCACATAAATCATTCTGCGCTCAATATCTCCCCACAGATTGGAGATCTCGACATAGCGGCATGGGGTTTCAGAAAGGAGGGCGGTGAGGACAGGAAGAGAGATATTCATAGCTGATCAGTTTTTGATAATTGCGGCGATGGCATTTATTATGGCCGGAGTAAGGTCGACGGTATCGTTGCCGACTCGGGCTTGCAAGGTCACTTCGGGTTGAGCCACGCGTGGAGCTGAGAAAAAATCGGTAATGTCGACATCAAGCATCGTGGCCAATGAGTCAAGCACCTCAATCGAGGGATACCGCTTGCCGGATACCCAACCCGACACAGTCATAGGATTGACTCCGAGCCGGCGGGCGAGCTCAGATTGCGTAATCTGCTTGGATTTAAGTATTTGCTTAAGTCTCAGCGTAACCATGTTAAGTTGCAGTATCGAAGGAATAAATTTACTGCAAAGTTACTAAAAAAGGCTAATATTACCCCCCCCCAATTGTTAATTGATGTTAACAAGACTCCATCATTTATGAGTTGGTGTCATTTCCTGAAAAGGGTTGACAGATAAAGGTCGGTTTAGTTGTCAATTTCCTGTAATGGTTGTCAATGGTAGTGATTTTAGCTGTCAGCCTCAAACGCGAAGGCCGTCGTTGTCCCATATTTTATCGGATTCACATTTCACACACTAAAAAAACTTTTAGCGGGCGCCTTGCAGAGCGCCCGCTAATGCACAACTACCGTGCCGGCACGGTGTCAATTCTCTATTCGCAGCTGAATGCCGTTTAGCTTCCGGTAGAGGTCGAGCGCATAAACATCCGTCATCGCACTCACGTGGTCAAGCACTGCCTGCAGACGGCCATATAGCGTGGGAGCGCCGGTATCATATTGCTCCGGAAACTTAGCCAGCAAAAGCCTTGAGTAATTAAGCCGGGGATTTAGCACGGCATGCGTAAGTTTCTGCAACAGAAAAGTTATGATACGGTTACCGGCAAGCTCTATGTCGACCACATCACCCGAATTATAAATCTTACTCCACGATATATCGTTACAGCGGGCATAACCTGCGCGCGGCAGAGGGTCGATATGATCAAGAAGACAGCCAGCAAAAGTGCCGGAAAGTATTTCGTCCTCACGGTCAAGGAACGCACGGGCACAGTTATTGACAAGAGTGGCCACAACGCACGAGCGCAGATAGGCAATCTTTTCATTAGGATCGGCAACGGACTCCATCACAGCTGCCTTGTGGGCCTGGTCATCGGCAGGAAAGAATGACATAAATGCGTCAAGCACCTCGCGGGTCGACAGTATCTTGAGTTTATGGGCATCCTCGATGTCCATCAGTTCATAGCATATGTCATCAGCCGCCTCAACTATATAAACAAGCGGATGACGGGCATATCTGACCGCATCACCCTGAGCCGGCAGGCGCAGCATTCCAAGCTCATCGGCAACACGGCGGAAGTCATTGGCCTCGGAAGAGAAGAAACCGAATTTGCCTTTCTCATTGGCCAGCGAAGAATCATAAGGGTATTTGACTATTGACGCCAATGTGGAGTAAGTCATGGCAAACCCGCCCCGGCGCCGGCCCTTGAACTGATGGGTGAGCACGCGGAATGCATTGGCATTACCCTCGAAGTGAGTAAGGTCAGCCCATTCTGCATCGCTCAACTGATGTTTCAGGTGCCGCCCGTCGCCTTCGCTGAAAAAGGTGGCGATCGCTCTCTCGCCGGAATGACCGAACGGCGGATTACCGAGATCGTGGGCCAGACAGGCGGCTGACACGATATCGCTCAAATGGTTGAACGTGTCGGGTGCCACATCGCCATGACGTGCACGCAAGCCTATGGCAATTTCATCAGCAAGAGACTTTCCCACACAAGCCACTTCCATGGAATGTGTAAGCCGGTTGTGCACGAAAATACTGCCCGGCAAAGGAAACACCTGCGTCTTGTTCTGCAGACGCCGGAAAGGAGATGAGAAGACCAGGCGGTCGAAATCGCGCCGGAAATCGGTGCGGATTCCGCCCGAGCGTGGATCATGGAAGTCTTCGAGACCAAAACGTTTGTCGCACACCAGTCGCGACCACTGCATCTTTGATGACATATTTCTTTCGGGTAAGTGTAGAATTAGCGAGAACTCTGAATTTAAGCTGACATCTTATTAACGAAAATCGGAAACCAGAAATCGTCTGATTTCTGATTTCCGATCATTATGGATTATGGCGGCTGATTATTCGCCTATGCCTTGGATAAACTTGAGGCTGTTATTCTGCACACGGTCGTTGCCGAGCAGGAGGGTCTGCAGGAAAGTGGGATTTTGCAAAGTGCGGGCGTTACCCATGTTGAGAGTGCGCTTGAACTGCTCTGCATATTCCTCGAAAGTATACTGACGGCCGGTGTTGTCACTACCGGTCACCACGAAGACAATAACTTCATTGTTACCCTTCACAGGACCTACCACCTTGCCTTCGGGAGCTGCATCTACAATACCCTGGAGAGCGCTCTCGCCCATACCGATTGTCGCGAGCATGGGAGCGGTGAACATAGCGTCGCTATTCTGCGGAGAAACCTCCATGAGTTTGGCATATCCGGCCACGTCGTTGGCTTTACCTGCATACTTCTCAATAAGGGTCTGAGCCTTTTTGTTATTGAGGGCGATAGCATCAATGTCATCGGCGATGATATCTGCATTCCATGGCAAGAAGTCGTCATCATATACATTTTTGAGGGCGGCTGCAAGCAGATATGTCTGTTTTGAGTCCTGGTATACGGGCATCACTTTGCCGGGCTTGGCTTCCATCAGCCACTTCACTGCCTGACGTGAGTCGGGTACATTGCCTAACATGGGCGATGATGCGCTGACAATACCATTGAGCACAGTGTAGCCGGCCTCAGCGGCATTGGCGGCAAAATCAGCGGCAGAAGAATTGTTGCTGACGAATGTATGGAGGTCGCTTGAGAGCTTGCTCAACGTTTCAGCCGAAGGATCGATAGTGTAAGCGATCTCGGCAACATCATACACCTTCACGGGAGCGTTGCGGCGGTTGATGCGGTAAAGAGTCTCGAATACCTGACCCTGGGCCGAGTCAGTCACTACAAAGGTTTCGCCTACGGCATGAGTTGTGAGAGCCTCCTTGATATTTGCGGGAATATTGGGAGCCACGAGCGAAGCCCAGATACTGTCCTGACCCTGGATGGTCTCATTGTCAGAGAGCGAAGCGAAAGTAGCACCGCCGTCTACAAGTGTTTTGAGTGAGTCGAGGCTGCCGCCGTCGGCACGGCCCAACATTGAGATATTGATTGAGTCAACATCGGTTGATACACCGAGCAGTTTAACCAAAGTGAAGTTATCACCGATATTCTTGAGTTGGACTGCATCACCCACCGATGCGCTGTCAAGGAATGCCTTGAGGTCGTTGTCGCGTAATTGCGAGGCGGTAGCTGTGGCGCGGTTTACCACGAAGCGAGAATCGTTGATCACAGCATCGGTGCCTTCGGTGGATTTGAGACCGAGAAGAGCTTCTTCAACAGCCTTTACACCGGCGGCACGGTCATCAGCTGACGGTTCGATACGTACCATGATGTAGTCAACCGAGCGGATGGGTTCATTGATCATATAGCGGCTCTTATTCTCTTCCCATGCGGCCTTGCGGTCAGCATCGGTAAGTTCCACATCCTTATCATCGATTGATGAGAACGGTTTTGAGGCATATGTGAAATGGCGTGTGGTGGTAACGTCATTGTAAAGACTCTGGGCATCAAGCTCGTTGGCAGTAAATAAACCGAGAACGAGACGGTCAAATTTCTCACGGAGCATGAGCTGCTCTACCTGCTGTTCCATCTGGGCCCATGCGAGCTGCAACTGCTGTGCGGCTTCAGCGGGGATATTGGCCGGAGGATTCATGATGGCGGCATGAATACTGCGGGGATCTGCACCGGGCATGCCGAGATACTGGCCAAGCATATAGATGGACTGCATGGCGGCGGGATGGATGTTCGCACCGGTGAGAGCTTCAGTGATCTCGTGGTCGGTGACTACGATGCCAAGGTCTTCATATTCTTTCTGGAGCAATTTCTCTACGAGAAGGTCGTTGATGGCCTGCTGGGCGAGCATGCCGTTGTCAACCTGCTGGTTGCGGGCCTGTTCCGACATGAGGTTCATGCGCTCCTGGTAGTCGTTGTAATCTACCTTAACACTGCCGGCTTTGGCCACCGTGGTACCCGTACCGAAGTAGGTACGGCCTGAGGTGAGGAAGTCGCCGAGGATGAAGGCAAGCAGGGCCACGATGATGATCACAAAGAGCAGCACCGACTTGCTTCTGATTTTTTCAAGAGTTGCCATTGATTTTATTTAGCGTTTAGTTATTATTTTTTCCAATACAAGTGCACAAAGGTACATTAATTTCACCGAAAATAAAAATTATCGGGGCAAATTTCAGTCATTTTGACCGTTGAAATTGAAAAATAGACGCATTTAAAGGCCGAATGCTGCCTTCACGGCATCCACATAGTCAAGTTTCTCCCATGTGAAGAGGTCTACCGTGCGTGTGAATTCTGTGCCGTCGTCGGCACGGAAAGTCTTTGTGACTGTGCGCGGTGTACGTCCTACATGGCCATAGGTGGATGTCTCGCTGTATATGGGATTGCGCAACCCTAAGCGGTCGATTATAGCCGCCGGGCGCATATCGAAGATACCGGCTACCCGACGGGAAATCTCACCATCGGTCATGTCTACTTTGGCCGTGCCGAAAGTGTTGACGTTCAGCGACACCGGCGAGGCCACACCTATGGCATAGGCGACCTGCACAAGTGCACGGGAGGCGACACCGGCAGCCACAAGGTTCTTCGCGATATGGCGTGCGGCATACGCTGCCGAGCGGTCTACCTTGGAAGGATCCTTGCCTGAGAAAGCGCCGCCGCCGTGGGCGCCATGACCACCGTAAGTATCTACTATTATCTTGCGGCCTGTGAGACCTGTATCGCCGTCAGGACCGCCCACCACAAATTTTCCCGTAGGATTCACAAGCAGCCTGACATTGTCATCAAGCAAATGCGCCACATAATCCGGAACCACCTTCTTGACACGCGGAAGCACTATGGCACGCACATCGCTCTCAATACGCGCCTGCATCTGACGGTCGCACTCCTCTGCGCTCATTCCGGTAGCTGCCGGTGTGAGGAATTCGTCATGCTGGGTTGACACTACAATGGTGTCGACCCGCACAGGCTTGCCTTCAGGAGTATACTCCACAGTCACCTGACTTTTGGCATCAGGGCGCAGATACGTCATTTCCTTACCTTCGCGACGGATAGCGCTGAGTTCCTTGAGAACGGCATGGCTAAGGGTCAGGGTCAAGGGCAAGTAAACATGAGTCTCATCGGTCGCATAGCCGAACATCATACCTTGGTCTCCAGCACCTTGCTCTGCGGGTGTTTCTCTCACTACTCCGCGGTTGATATCCGGACTTTGCTCATGCACGGCAAGAAGCACTCCGCATGAACGGCCGTCGAAACCGAGATCGGATCTATTGTAACCGATTTCTGTCGCCACACGGCGTGCGGTGCCCATTATGTCGATATATGTATCGGAAAGGACCTCACCGGCAACAATTATCTGACCGGTTGTAACCATGGTCTCGCACGCTACTTTCGCATCAGGGTCACGGGCGAGGAATTCGTCAAGTACAGCATCACTGATTTGGTCAGCCACTTTGTCGGGATGTCCTTCAGAAACTGATTCAGATGTAAACAAATAGTTCATAGCCATTTAAATTAACAATTAACAATTACTCCCGATTTTCGGGAGACACATAAAAAACCGCGCGAGCCGCCGTTTAATGTAGCGGGTCATGCGGGCGATTTGGCTAAGCGCCATGCGCCGGTTTATCGGCATGAAGCAGGCGCAACTATGTAATCATCACAATTTTAGCATTTTTTCGAGTGGTTGCAAGCAGCCAAATCTTTCCACATTTCGGCCGCAAAGTTACAAAAAAGTAATGATATTACAAAATTTGATCTGAAAGCGAACGAAAACTCCATGAACACCATATACCGGGGATACGTACGCAGCTATAAAAGATAGCGCCGCGACACCTGTACAGGCATCGCGGCGGCTTAGCTATGGTAATGACAATTAGTCGTTGAGAATTTCTACTGCATCAACTTCCTGGATTTCACCTTCGGGAGTGACGGTTGTATAATCATCGTTTGACCCTACTATGAGGCTCTCGTATTCGCGGAGGCCGGTACCGGCGGGTATCAGATGGCCGCATATGACGTTCTCCTTCATACCCTGCAGGTAATCGGTCTTACCTTGGATAGCTGCTTCGTTAAGCACCTTGGTTGTTTCCTGGAATGAAGCCGCTGATATGAAGCTTGAAGTCTGGAGAGCCGCGCGGGTGATACCCTGGAGTATCTGTTCCGAAGTTGCGGGGATCGCATCACGCACGGTCACGATCTTGAGGTCACGACGCTTGAGAGCCGAATTCTCGTCGCGCAGGCGACGGGTAGTGATGATCTGACCGGGCTTGAGATCCTCTGAGTCACCGGCATCGGTAACCACTTTCTTACCCCAGATGCGGTCATTCTCTTCCATGAAGTCACGTTTATCAACAACCTGCTGCTCAAGGAATGCGGTATCGCCCGGATCAAGGATGGTAACCTTACGCATCATCTGGCGCACGATAACCTCAAAGTGCTTGTCGTTGATCTTCACACCTTGCATGCGGTATACATCCTGCACTTCGTTTACGATGTATTCCTGCACCGCGGTCGGGCCCATGATGTTCAGGATATCGGCTGGAGTTATGGCACCGTCGGAAAGAGGTGTGCCGGCACGTACGACATCGTTCTCCTGCACAAGGATCTGCTTCGACAGTGGCACAAGATATTTCTTGACTTCACCGAGCTTCGAAGTAACCGAGATTTCACGGTTTCCTCGTTTAACCTTTCCGAAGTGAACCTCTCCATCGATTTCAGATACAATCGCAGGATTCGAAGGATTGCGGGCCTCGAAAAGCTCGGTAACTCGGGGAAGACCACCGGTGATGTCACCGGCGCCACCGGTCGCACGCGGAATTTTAACGATGTCGTCACCGACCTTGACTTCGTCACCCTGGTTGAAGATAAGGTGAGCGCCTACAGGTAATGCATATGTAATAAGCACCTGGCCGTTAGCATCAACGATGTCGACTTCAGGCACCTTGGCACGCTCGCGCGATTCGATGATGATCTTATCCTCAAGACCTGACTGCTCGTCAATATCCACGCGGTAGTTGATATTCTCAAGCAGGTTCCGGTAGTTGATGCGGCCGCCCTTTTCGGTGATAATCACAGCGTTGAACGGGTCCCATTCGCAAATCACATCACCAACCTTGACTTTGTCTCCGTTGTTGAAGTAGAGTTTCGAACCGTAGGGGATATTGGCGTTGGTAAGCATCATGCCGGTCTTGTCGTCGATTATTCGCATCTCGGCAAGACGACCGATAACAACCTGCACCTTGCGGCCGTTGGCATCTACCTCCTCAGTTTCGACAGTACGGAGTTCATCAATCTCCAATGTACCGTCATAACGCGACTTGGTTGATGAAATAGCGGCTACGTTAGATGCCACACCACCAACGTGGAACGTACGCAGTGTAAGCTGTGTACCAGGCTCACCGATTGACTGTGCGGCGATAACCCCCACGGCCTCACCTTTCTGAACCATACAGCTCTTGGAGAGGTCGCGGCCATAACACTTGGCACACACACCACGTTTGCTCTCGCAGGTGAGCACCGAACGGATCTCTACCGATTCTATGGGAGATGCGTCGATAATATCGGCAGCGGCATCATTGATTTCCTCACCCGAGGCAACTATTATCTCGCCTGTACGGGGATCTATGATATCGTGCACTGACACACGGCCGAGGATACGTTCGCCCAATGAGGCTACGACCTCATCGTTATTCTTGATTTCACGGCAGACGAGGCCACGCAATGTGCCGCAGTCTTCTTCATTGATGATTACATCATGTGCCACATCGACAAGTCGACGGGTAAGGTAACCGGCGTCAGCTGTCTTGAGCGCAGTATCGGCAAGACCCTTACGCGCACCGTGCGTAGAGATAAAGTATTCAAGCACCGAGAGGCCCTCCTTGAAGTTGGCCAAAATCGGGTTTTCGATGATCTGACCGCCCTCTGCACCTGCTTTCTGAGGCTTGGCCATAAGACCACGCATACCGGCCAACTGACGGATCTGGTCCTTGGAACCACGGGCACCCGAGTCAAGCATCATGTATACTGCGTTGAAGCCCTGGTTAGCTTCAGCCATCTGTTTCATAAGGATTTCGGTCAGACGGCTGTTGACATGTGTCCAGATATCGATAATCTGATTGTAACGTTCAGTGTTGGTGATGAAGCCCATTGCGTAATTATCGGCAACTTCCTGCACCTGACGATACCCTTCGGCAACAATCTCTTCCTTCTCCGCGGGGATAATAACATCACCGAGGTTGAACGACAGACCGCCCTCGAATGCCATGCGATAGCCAAGATTCTTGATATCATCAAGGAACTGGGCCGAGCGGGGAATACCGCAGCGCTTGATCACGCGGGAGATGATATCGCGAAGTGATTTCTTGGAAAGGATGGTATTGACATAACCGATCTCCTTAGGCACAAATTGGTTGACAAGCACACGGCCTACTGAGGTATTTTCGACAAGATGACGGACTGGATTGCCATCTGCATCAATGTCATCTACCATTACAGTAACAGGAGCATGAAGTGTGACCTTGCCTTCATTATAGGCGATCTGCGCCTCTTCAGGGCCATAGAAGATGGTACCTTCACCCTTATCTCCTTTGCGCAGCTTGGTGATATAATACAGACCAAGCACCATGTCCTGAGATGGCACGGTAATAGGTGCGCCGTTGGCAGGGTTGAGGATATTATGAGAGCCGAGCATGAGCATCTGCGCCTCAAGGATAGCCTCATTGCCGAGAGGGAGGTGCACAGCCATCTGGTCACCGTCAAAGTCGGCGTTGAACGCGGTACATGCCAACGGATGGAGCTGAATAGCCTTACCCTCAATCATTTTGGGCTGGAATGCCTGGATACCGAGACGGTGAAGTGTCGGGGCACGGTTGAGGAGCACGGGATGGCCTTTCATCACGTTCTCAAGGATATCCCATACCACGGGTTCCTTGCGGTCGACGATTTTCTTGGCGCTCTTTACGGTCTTCACGATACCGCGCTCGATGAGTTTGCGGATCACAAAAGGCTTATAAAGCTCGGCCGCCATGTATTTGGGGATGCCGCATTCATGCATCTTCAATTCAGGACCTACCACAATAACCGAACGCGCTGAGTAGTCGACACGCTTACCGAGGAGGTTCTGACGGAAGCGACCCTGTTTACCCTTGAGTGAATCAGACAAGGACTTGAGCGGGCGGTTGGCATCGCTCTTGACTGCCGACGATTTGCGTGAGTTGTCAAGAAGCGAGTCTACGGCTTCCTGAAGCATACGCTTCTCGTTGCGCAGAATAACATCAGGAGCCTTGATTTCTATAAGGCGTTTCAGACGGTTATTGCGTATGATCACACGACGATAGAGGTCATTGAGGTCACTGGTAGCGAAACGGCCGCCATCAAGGGGAACGAGAGGGCGGAGTTCGGGAGGTGTGACAGGCACTGCCTCAAGAATCATCCATTCGGGCTTGTTGCGATGACGCGACGCACGGAATGATTCAACAACCTGCAGACGCTTGAGCGCCTCTGTCTTACGCTGTTGCGAGCCATCACTGTGTGCCTGGTCACGCAACTGATAGGAAAGGCTGTCAAGGTCAAGGCCAACCAGCAGGTCGTAGATAGCCTCGGCACCCATCTTGGCGATGAACTTGTCGGGGTTGTCGTTTTCAAGTGACTGGTTTTCCTTAGGAAGGCTTTCGAGTACGTCGAAATATTCTTCTTCGGTAAGCAGATCGAGTTTTTCAACTCCCTCTGCGACACCTGGATTTATTACAATATAGCGTTCATAATAGATTACCGAGTCAAGTTTCTTTGAAGGAAGACCGAGCAGGTAACCTATCTTGTTGGGCAGCGAACGGAAATACCATATATGCGCTACGGGAACCACAAGTTTAATGTGGCCCATGCGCTCGCGACGCACTTTCTTTTCGGTGACTTCAACACCGCAGCGGTCGCACACGATTCCCTTGTAGCGGATGCGCTTGTACTTGCCGCAGTGACATTCAAAGTCCTTCACAGGGCCGAAGATGCGCTCACAGAACAGGCCGTCGCGCTCGGGCTTGTAAGTGCGGTAATTGATAGTCTCGGGTTTGAGCACTTCGCCGCTCGACTTTTCCAGAATTTCCTCAGGCGAAGCGAGGCCGATTGAGATCTTGGAGAAGACGTTCTTGGTTTTATTATCTTTTCTAAAAGCCATATATGATGGATCGGGGAGAATTTGCTTTGATGTTGATTAGTTCTCGAGATTAATGCTGAGGCCAAGGCCGCGCAGCTCATGAAGGAGCACATTGAGTGACTCAGGTATACCGGGGACAGGCATATTGTCGCCCTTCACTATAGCCTCATAAGCTTTTGAACGACCGTTGACGTCATCACTCTTGATGGTAAGGATCTCCTGTAGGATATGTGATGCGCCGAATGCTTCGAGCGCCCACACTTCCATCTCACCGAAACGCTGTCCGCCGAACTGGGCTTTACCACCGAGAGGCTGTTGGGTAATCAGCGAGTACGGACCGATTGAACGGGCATGCATCTTATCTTCAACCATGTGGCCGAGCTTAAGCATGTAGATCACACCCACAGTGGCAGGTTGGTCAAAACGTTCACCTGTGCCACCATCGTAGAGATAGGTCTTGCCATAGCGGGGAAGACCGGCTTTATCAGTCCAGGCGTTGAGGTCATCCATAGTCGCGCCATCAAAGATGGGGGTGGCGAATTTTTCACCAAGTTCGCGACCCGCCCAACCGAGAACGGTCTCGAATATCTGGCCAAGGTTCATACGTGAAGGCACACCCAGAGGGTTGAGGACTATATCTACCGGTGTACCGTCGGCAAGGAATGGCATATCTTCCTGGCGTACAATGCGCGAAACAATACCTTTGTTACCGTGGCGGCCGGCCATCTTGTCACCGACACCTATCTTACGTTTCTTGGCAATGTAAACCTTCGCGATCTGCATGATGCCTGAAGGCAGCTCATCGCCGATCGAAATGTCAAACTTCTTACGACGCAGCTCGGCATCAATTTCCTTGCTCTTGCGCAGATAGTTGACAATCGTCTGGCGCAACAGATCATTGGTATGGCTGTCGGCTGTCCACTTGCTAAGGTTCAATGTATCATAGTTGATATCCCGGAGCACCTCTGCGGTGAATTTAGCCCCTTTCGGTATTATTTCGCTGCCGAGGAAGTCCTTCACACCTTGCGATGTCTTGCCGGCTGTAAGTGTCATAAGCTTACCTACCAACACTTCACGCAATGCATCAAGTTTCTTTTCGTACTCCTCGTCAAGCTTGGGTAACAGGGCATTGGTGCTCTTCGATTTTTTCTTCTTGGCGGCACGGCTGAAGAGGTTCGTGCCGATTACTACACCTTTAAGTGAAGGCGACGCCTTGAGCGAAGCATCTTTTACATCGCCGGCCTTGTCACCGAAAATCGCACGCAGGAGTTTTTCCTCAGGTGTGGGATCACTTTCTCCCTTGGGAGTGATCTTACCGATCATGATGTCACCGGGCACTACATGCGCGCCGATGCGGATTATACCGCGCTCATCAAGATCCTTGGTGGCATCTTCACTAACGTTGGGGATGTCACTTGTGAGTTCTTCAAGACCGCGTTTGGTTTCACGCACCTCAAGAGAGTATTCATCCACGTGAACAGAAGTAAGGATATCATCACGTACAACACGTTCGTTAAGCACAATGGCATCCTCATAGTTGTAACCCTTCCAGGGCATGAAAGCCACCTTGAGGTTACGGCCAAGCGCGAGCTCACCGTTTTCGGTCGCATAACCTTCGGTAAGAATATCTCCGGCCTTCACACGCTGACCTACCTCACAGATGGGGCGGAGGTCAATAGTCATGCTTTGGTTGGTCTTACGCCACTTAGGTATATTATATTCCTTTACCGCGCTGTCAAAGGCGACGAACTCCTCATCCTCGGTGCGGTCATAACGTATGCGGATGGTAGTCGAATCCACATATTCAATTACACCCGTTCCTTCAGCCATGATCTGAGTACGGCTGTCACGGGCAAGCTGAGCCTCTATACCGGTGCCCACGATAGGAGCTTCGCTGCGCATCAGAGGCACTGCCTGGCGCATCATGTTAGATCCCATGAGAGCACGGTTAGCATCGTCATGTTCAAGGAAGGGGATCAATGATGCTGCTATGGAGGCGATCTGCTGAGGCGACACGTCCATGAGTTCGACCTCTGCCGGCGGAACCACAGGGAAGTCAGCGTCAAGACGAGCCTTCACACGGTCGCGTACGAACGAACCGTCATCATTCAGAGGAGCATTACCCTGAGCGATCACCTTACCCTCTTCATTTTCCGCGGTAAGATAAACGACCTCGTCATTCTTAAGATTCACGCGTGAATCATCAACCTTGCGGTATGGAGTCTCGATAAAGCCGAGTTCATTGATCTTCGCATACACACAAAGTGATGAGATAAGACCGATGTTCGGGCCTTCAGGGGTTTCAATCGGACATAAACGGCCATAATGCGTGTAGTGAACGTCTCGTACCTCGAAGCCGGCGCGCTCACGCGAGAGACCGCCGGGACCAAGAGCCGACATACGGCGCTTATGGGTGATTTCAGCCAGCGGATTTGTCTGGTCCATGAACTGTGACAAGGCACTGGTACCGAAGAATGTGTTTATAACGCTCGAGATTGTCTTGGCATTAATAAGATCAATGGGTGTGAAGACCTCGCTGTCACGTACGTTCATACGCTCACGTATAGTGCGAGACATACGAGCAAGGCCCACATTGAACTGATTGTAAAGCTGCTCACCTACTGTACGCACGCGGCGGTTGCTCAAGTGGTCAATATCGTCCACATCAGTCTTCGAGTTGATAAGCTCGATGAGATAACGGATTATAGAGATGATATCCTCACGGGTAAGCACCTTGACATCCATTGAGGTATCAAGGTTAAGCTTCTTGTTAATCCGATAACGGCCAACCTCTCCAAGGTCATAACGCTTGTCACTGAAGAAGAGATTCTGTATTACCTCACGGGCACTGGCGTCATCTGGTGGCTCTGCATTTCGCAACTGCCGGTATATGAACTGCACAGCCTCCTTCTCCGAGTTTGTAGGATCTTTCTGCAGGGTATTGAAGATAATTGAGTAATCACTGGTGTTTACATCTTCCTTATGCAGGAGTATAGTCGAAACACCACTCTCGACAATCTTATCTATGTCTTCTTCTGTAAGCACGGTCTCGCGGTCGATGATCACATCGTTACGCTCGATTGATACAACTTCGCCGGTATCTTCATCAACGAAATCCTCAATCCATGTCTTAAGCACACGCGCAGCGAGCTTGCGGCCGATAGCCTTCTTTAGATTGGTCTTGTTTACCTTGAGTTCCTCGGCAAGACCGAAGATCTCAATTATATCCTTATCGCTTTCAAGGCCGATCGCGCGCAGAAGAGTTGTGACAGGCAATTTCTTCTTACGGTCGATGTAGGCATACATCACGTTATTAATGTCTGTGGCAAACTCAATCCATGAGCCACGGAACGGGATGATACGGGCCGAGTAAAGCTTTGTTCCATTTGCATGTGTGCTCTGTCCGAAGAACACACCGGGAGAACGGTGCAGCTGTGAGACCACAACACGCTCAGCACCGTTGATTACAAAAGTTCCCTTCTCGGTCATATACGGGATAGGACCGAGATAAACATCCTGAATTTCTGTTGCGAAGTCTTCGTGGTCAGGATCGGTACAGTAAAGCTTGAGTTTCGCCTTAAGAGGCACCGAATATGTAAGGCCACGTTCAAGACATTCCTCGATTGTGTATCGCGGAGGGTCTATATAATAGTCGAGGAACTCGAGCACGAAATTGTTTCGGGTATCGGCTATCGGGAAATTTTCGGCAAAGACCTTGAAAAGACCTTCATTATTTCGTTTTTCAGGAGGGGTGTCGAGCTGTAGGAAGTCGCGGAAAGACTTAAGCTGGACCTCGAGAAAGTCAGGGTAAGGAAGCGGATTCTTTACCGAAGCAAAATTAATGCGTTTGTTATCTGAGGAAACTGACATCTAAGAAATTAGGGTTTAAGTTAGAGGTGGAAATGAGGGAACTTAATTTACAACACAAAGGGGCTAAGAATACTCCGACAGGAGTTTTCTTAACCCATTTGCCTGAAATTCAGGTGAATTATTTAAGTTCGACTTCGGCGCCGGCTTCTTCGAGCTCTTTCTTGAGAGCTTCAGCTTCGTCCTTAGCAACGCCTTCCTTGACTACGCTGGGAGCGTTGTCAACCATTTCCTTTGCTTCCTTGAGGCCGAGACCGGCAACGTCTTTCACCTTCTTAACGACCTGGAGCTTGTTTGCGCCGGCGTTCTTGAGAACTACGTCGAAAGAGGTCTTCTCTTCAACAGCAGCGGCGGCGGCGGGGCCGGCAGCAACAGCAACAGCTGCAGCGGCGGGTTCGATACCGTACTCTTCCTTGAGGATCTGAGCGAGTTCGTTTACTTCCTTTACGGTAAGGTTAACAAGTTGTTCAGCAAAAGCTTTTAAATCTGCCATTTTATTATGTATTTATTTTGTTATTAATCGAAATGAGGGATGGTTTATTCTTTGTTTGAGAGCGTCTCAAGGATGCCGTGAAGCTTGCTGCCACCTGAGGTAAGAGCAGAAACAACATTCTTGGCGGGCGATTGCAGCAGGGCGATAACGTCGGCGATAAGTTCGTTCTTGCTCTTGATAGATGCAAGGGCATCGAGCTGATCTGCACCGAAGTATACGGTCTCTTCCACATATGCGGCCTTGAGCGCGGGAAGGGTGTCACCTTTCTTGACGAAATCCTTAAGCAACTTTGCAGGAGCATTACCCACATTGGTGCACATCAGTGAAGTCGATCCGGCCAAAGCGGGATACAACTCAGTGAAATCGCCGTCGAGAGATTCGAGAGCCTTGTGAAGCAAAGTGTTCTTAACTACCATCAACTTGATGTCAGCCTTGAAACATTCGCGGCGGAGCGCGCTTGTCTTCTCAGCGTCAAGCCCGGCAGTCTCTACGAGGTAGAAGCCATTGTAGGCCTTGAGAGTTTCGACAATCTTGTCGATAACTAAAGCTTTATCTTCCTTTTTCATAGTCTGTTCAGGGGTGATAATGGTTAACCTTCTACCGACTTAGAGTCGACTTTTACGCCGGGGCTCATAGTGCTCGAAAGATAAATGCTCTTGATATAAGTACCCTTGGCGGTAGCGGGCTTGAGTTTAATGAGGGTGTTGATAAACTCACGGGCGTTGTCAGCCATCTGGTCAGGAGTGAATGACACCTTGCCGATTGTTGAGTGAACGATACCGTTCTTATCGACCTTGAAGTCGATCTTACCCTTCTTAACTTCTTCAACAGCCTTGGCGACATCCATGGTCACAGTGCCGCTCTTGGGATTAGGCATCAGGCCACGGGGACCGAGAATACGGCCCAGGGCACCAATCTTACCCATGATTGCGGGCTGAGTGATGATCACGTCGATGTCAGTCCATCCGCCTTTGATTTTTTCGATATATTCGTCCAGACCTACGTAATCTGCACCGGCTGCCTTTGCAGCAGCTTCAGCATCAGGATTACAGAGGACCAGCACGCGCACGGTCTTACCTGTGCCATGGGGCAGCGTCACAACGCCGCGTACCATCTGGTTAGCCTTACGGGGATCAACACCAAGACGCACGTCGATGTCGAGTGAAGCGTCAAACTTGGTATAAGTGATTTCCTTCACCTTTTCTACGGCCTCGGCCAAGGTGTAAGTTTTCCCGGCTTCAATCTTGCTAAGGGCTAACTTTTGGTTTTTAGTCAGTTTACTCATTACAATTGAAGATTAAAAGTTATTTACCGGGGAAATCGCCTTTGACGGTGATACCCATACTTCTGGCCGTACCGGCTACCATACGCATGGCAGATTCTACAGTGAAGCAGTTGAGGTCAGGCATTTTGTCTGTTGCAATCGCCTGCACCTGATCCCATGTGATCTCAGCAACCTTTGAACGGTTGGGCTCTTTCGAACCACTCTTGATCTTGGCAGCTTCCTTAAGCTGGATAGCCACCGGGGGAGTCTTGACGATAAAGTCGAAAGATTTGTCAGTGTAGTAGGTAATTACTACAGGAAGGATCTTTCCGGCTTTGTCTTGGGTGCGGGCATTGAATTGCTTGCAAAATTCCATGATGTTGATACCCTTTGAACCCAGGGCAGGACCAACTGGGGGCGAGGGATTGGCTGCTCCGCCTTTAATCTGCAATTTGATTTGTCCAGCAATTTCTTTAGCCATTGTAAAAACTAATTAAAATAATAATTAATCTTGCGATAGTGAACTCTCGAGCGTAACCTTCAATTGTTCATTCACGCTCTACTTGCGAATTTTCCAACTCCAAAGGATTTGGGCGACCGAAGATCTTGACCATCACAGTCAGCTTCTTCTTCTCACGGTCTACTTTCTCGATTGTACCGGTGAAACCGTTAAACGGACCCTCATTGACCTTGACAGTCTCGCCAACGATATAATCGTTAACTTCGTTGTCTGACGGATCAGCGAGTTCATCGGCGGCACCCAACATGCGCATAACCTCAGCCTGACGCAAGCGTTCAGGCGCGGCACCCTTTTCACGGCCCCGCAAGAAATCAATCACATTGGTTGTGTTGACGAGCTGGTGGACTACTTCACCACGCAGGTCGGCCTCGATAAAGACGTAACCGCTGTAAAGATTGCGTTCTTTCACAACCTTCTTGCCGTTACGCACCGCCATGACCTTCTCGGTTGGAATCAACACTTGAAACAGATAGTTGCCAAGATCGGTATTCTTGATCTGTGCGTCAAGAATTTCCTTAACCTTGGCTTCTTTTCCCGAGATCGCACGCAACACGTACCATCCACGTTTAGAATCAGACTTCTGAATTTCCACTGTTACCGAGCGGTTAGAGATGATTAAAAGCTGTAAATGAAGTGCATCAAGCGGTCTACCACCTGATCCATGATGAAAATTATCAAAGCGATAATGACGGAAGCGATCATCACGAGAATAGCAGATTTTACAACCTGCTTTTTGGTGGGCCAAGAAGTCTTAAAACGCAATTCGTCATAGGACTCCTCGATATTCGTAAGTAGTTTAAGTTTCTTCATTTTCAAATAATTAGCACGGGAAGAGAGGCTCGAACTCCCGACACCTGGTTTTGGAGACCAGTGCTCTACCGACTGAGCTATTCCCGTGTATTAGCCGCCATGGAGCCGGGAACGGATCCACGGCGGCTTGTATTGTTTTATCTGACTATTAGTCGAGGATTTCAGTGATCTGACCTGAACCTACGGTACGGCCGCCTTCACGGATGGCGAAACGGAGACCCTTGTCACATGCAACGGGGTTGATAAGTTTCACCTTGATTTCTACGTGGTCACCAGGCATTACCATTTCAACACCTTCGGGAAGTGTGATTTCACCGGTAACGTCAAGGGTACGGATGTAGAACTGAGGACGGTAGTGGTTGTGGAACGGAGTGTGACGACCACCTTCTTCTTTCTTCAGGATATAAACAGAAGCCTTGAATTCGTCGTGGGGTTTAACAACACCCGGGTGGCAGATTACCATACCGCGACGGATATCTTTCTTGTCAATACCGCGGAGAAGGAGACCAACATTGTCACCAGCTTCACCCTGATCAAGAAGTTTACGGAACATTTCCACACCGGTTACAACCGACTTCATGTCAGCACCAAGACCCATGATCTGAACTTCGTCACCAACTTTCACGATACCTGTTTCGATACGACCGGTAGCAACGGTACCACGACCTGTGATTGAGAACACGTCTTCAACAGGCATAAGGAAGGGCTTGTCAATATCACGGGGAGGCAGGGGAATCCAGTTGTCAACAGCCTCCATAAGTTCCATAACCTTAGCTTCCCATTCGGGTTCACCATTAAGGGCGCCGAGAGCAGAGCCACGGATGATAGGAGTATTGTCACCGTCATATTCATATGCGTCGAGAAGTTCGCGCATTTCCATTTCAACGAGCTCGAGCATTTCTTCGTCGTCAACCATGTCGCACTTATTCAGGAACACAACGATACGGGGAACATTCACCTGACGGGCGAGCAGGATGTGCTCACGGGTCTGAGGCATAGGACCGTCAGTTGCAGCAACCACGATGATAGCGCCGTCCATCTGAGCAGCACCGGTAACCATGTTCTTCACATAGTCAGCGTGACCCGGGCAGTCAACGTGAGCGTAGTGACGGTTAGCGGTTTCGTATTCTACGTGGGCAGTATTGATAGTAATACCACGTTCTTTTTCCTCTGGAGCGTTGTCAATCTGATCGAATGACTTAACTTCTGAAAGACCGGCCTTAGCCAGAACGGTGGTGATAGCCGCAGTAAGGGTAGTCTTACCGTGGTCAACGTGACCGATGGTACCGATGTTCACATGCGGTTTGGTTCTTTCGAATTTCTCTTTAGCCATAGCTTGTATAATATTTTTAGATGATTGATTCTCAACAATGAGCCACGGTAGCGAAAAGACGCTATCGGGGCTGCGTTTTAGAGCCGATGGCGGGATTTGAACCCGCGACCTCTTCCTTACCAAGGAAGTGC
>JAMPHZ010000002.1 GCA_023663145.1 Odoribacter sp. | reverse complement strand
CGATAGCCTTTGCGACGTTTTTTCTTGAAAACGATCACTTTGTCACCTTTTACGAGGGGGGTGGCCACCTCGCAGATTACTTTTGCGCCATCAACAGTGGGCGCGCCGACCTTAACGGCACCGTCGGCGTCAACGAGAAGTACGCGGTCGAATTCCACGCTTTGGCCTTCCTTGACTTCTTCGCCGAGGTAGTGTACATACAGGAAGCGGTCCTTTTCTGCTTTGAACTGCTGACCCTGAATTTCTACAATAACGTACATTATAATGTTAATTATAAAAGAGTTAATCCGCCGGGCGGCCACTAATTTGCGGCGCTTTAGCGAGCCCGTGACGGTAAATGCACCGCAAAGTTACTAATTTTTAGCGTGCCACAGGCTTATGAGACGGTTAGTGATGGCTTTATTTATGTTTTTTTAACAGTGGGTCCCGGCTGGTGGTGCCAGATGTGCAGTATCCCAAGTTTAGACGCTATGATAATGTACAGTTTACGGTAAACCTGTGTTACAGTGTTAACACCGGGTATATAGCCGATGTAATCAAGGAGTCTGTCAGGGTCCGGGCCTCTGGAGTCTATATTTGACCTGTAGTCGTAATTCACATAGACCGGATGTTGCAGAAGGCCTCTTACCTCAAGCCCCTTCGTCTTGAAATAATCCCACGCGTCGGCTACGTAGTGTGGTTTGCCCAGATCGACAAGCAACTGTGCCGCAGCCGCGTTTATTGCGTAACACACGGTGCCGAATGCGTTTACAGTATTTACTGACACTATTCCATTCCCGTGATCAATGACCGAGCCCCTGTAATACATGAAGAAGTGAGTGAGGAGCATCACGCGTGGGCGCGGGCTATCGAGCCATGACTCCAGAAAAGACGGGATTCCATTCCACCCGCCGTCAAAGTAAATGTCATCTTCAAAAATCATGGCAGGTCGTCCGCATCGGGCAATATCGGTCCATATTCCGTAATGTGAGGCAGCACATCCTATCTCGCCCAGGAAAGGTCTGTATCCGAATTCTTCCTTAAACCGTGCCAGATCAAAATATTCCTCGCATTCATGTTCTGAAAGACCCTTGCCGTATACACCTTTTACGAATGAGAAGTCGCTATACGGTGTTTCAGCCATTTTCCCGCGCATGTCGGCGCGGCGATCAGAGTCTTTCTCAAGATTGACCACATACGCTCTCATAGTCATATTTTCTTTACGTGATGGAATATGCGTAGCCGCGACAGAAATATCATTATGAAGTCAAGTTCATGGAAGAAGATAAATGGTATCGGTTGCACGATACGGGAGGCAGCATTCCAGTCCAGATTTTCATATGTGTGTAGGCCTATGGTAGACTCGCATTGGGCCGACGGGGTGACAGGATGATCGCATGTATCCTTGATCTGTAGCCCGCGACGTGCGTAGTAGTCCCAGGCATCGGCAACGAAGTGGGGCCTTCCCAGGTCATACAGGAAGCGTGCTCCGGCCGGGTTTATGGCATAGGCATAAGCATTTACTGTGAGATAAATGGGAGTGCCTACCTTAAGCCGGCCTGTGCGTTGGAGGGTAGGGGAGAAGAACCAGTCATTGAGTAACAGCACGCGTGGATTTGGAGAATTGAGCCATATGTGTGCATAGTCTGTGATGTCTTTCCAATCCTCGCCCGAGAATGTCACATCATCTTCGAATACAAATACAGACTCTTCTCCGGCCGCTATCTTCTCCCAGGCGCGACGGTGGGCAAGTGCGCATCCGACCTCTCCTGGTGATGGCTGCACGAGATTGAGCTGAACGAATGCGTCGTAGTCAAACTCCTTCCGCCGCTCATCGTCGCTCATGGCACGTCCGTTGACTCCGTCTACAAACTCATAGTGTGAAAAAGGAGTCTTAGCCATCTCGGCCACCATGTTGTGGCGGCGTGTGAGATTCTCAGGCATGTTGATGATGAAGGCTTTCATTGTTCGGTAGGTGAGAGATATTTTTTCAGCAGGTGCAGCTTGTGTTGCAGAATTATGTGGAATATACGCCGGTATCCGAAAGTGAAAGTCTCCGGAATGACAGATGCCGCCGCATGGCGCCAGGGTAAACGGTCAGGGGAGCGCCCATCAATGTTTGATGCAAATTTGTCTTCGTCAAGCACTATGGGATGAGGAATTATAGCCCTTGCCTGAAGTCCGCACCGTTGGAAATAGTCCCAGTCATCGGCAATGTAAAATGGTTTCCCCAATCCCAACATGTGTCGCGCGCCGGCCGGATTTATAAAATAGCACTCAGTGCCGAACCCTATTATTGGCCGTGCTACGGTCGCGTTGTTGAATCTACGGCCCCTGCGGTAGAAGAAATGACGTGGAAGCAGAAGCACCCGGGGCTCGTCGCATAGCATCCATTGTTCAACATACTTCAGGACTGTGTCCCAGCTGCCTTCAAAGTGCAGGTCATCTTCGAGTACAACAGCAGGTGATGTCATATCAGCTATCTTCTGCCATATTTTGTGATGTGACAGAGTGCAGCCTATCTCACCTTGTGTCGGGCGCCCCATGGCGTGGTGCCCGAAGGCCTCATAGTCAAACTCATTACGGAGCTGCCGTGCATCCATAGCCCTGCCATTCACCCCGTTGATGAATTCGTAGTCATCTTTGAATGGAGAAGTGCTTAGCACGCTCTCCATATTGTGACGCCGTGCCGTGTCATGGGGCATGTTGATTATGAATGCTTTCATCGGCTGATATATGCTTTTAGACGGTTGAACAGCAGAGAAGTTCCTGGAGTGGCAATGTACATGACTCCTGCCAGTGTTATGGCGAATACAGCGGTATAAATGATGGCGCATGAGATCAACGCGGCCCAACTGTCTGATGGATTTAGCGGAAGCCAGGTCATAACCGCCCACAATAATGCAGCCGCCGGTAATGCGGCAACACAATGGCGCATGGCGAGGCTCCAGAAAAAACGTGTCTTAAGGTGCATCCCGCATCGCATAACATATATGGGTTTCCAACCAATGACTATCACAAGCAATGATATGAGTACTCCGCACAATATTCCCGGCAGGCCGTATAATATACCTAAAAGTATTGACAATCCCAGATTCAGAGCTGCTTCGGCAACTGCCGCCCACACATCGGAAAACAATCCGTTAGCGGCTTTGAACGTATCAATCACCGGCCTGAAACTGCCTATGAAGTATATTGCAGCCATGAGTGAGAGCACAATTCCCGGCAATAAGTACCGGTTACCGAGCCATAATGTTATGAATGGAGTGGTGAGGGCTATGAACATTGCTGTCGACCATGCCGCGCAAAAGAAATATAGAGAGAAGAGCTCGTTGAATACGCTGATAGTGCGTGTGCGTTCGCCCTCGGCTACAAGATTCCCTACTGAGGCCTGCACGCCTCCCAATGCCGACATCTGAAGCAGCAGTAGATTGGCTGATATTAACATGTAGTTGCCGTACATGGCTACCATTGACATTGAGATGCAGGCGTAGATTATCAGGGGCGAGGTCTGTTGCAATACATATTCCGCGATCCGGTGAATGAAAAGCCGCCTGGTGTCGGCTACAATACCCGGATATTTTTTCATCAGGGATTTACGTGTCATCAGTGGTTTCCGCAGATATGGATAGCGACGCCTTATCGCGAAGTTGAGAGCTGCTGCGCCGGCAGTGGCGCCGGCAACCTCTATTGCCAGCCACCATACATATGGTGAGTCAGATATGCTCACGGCAGCTATCTGGCATCCGATTTTTATGATCTGCACGGAACCGAACGAGTATTTTATTGCATAGTCGCGTTGGTCGGCAGAGAGCACTATCTGTTTGTAATTGAAAAAATAAGATATAAGAGAGGAATACAACATCACCCCGAACGATGCATAAGCATACCACAGCGGAAGCTGCATTTTTGAGAAAATAAACGGGAAAAAACAGCTCAGCAGTGTCGCTCCTGCTATGATCACGCATGCTATGCGTCGGTAAAGATGCCCTTGCAGAGCCACAATCTCGGCTATGGTATCCCGGTCACTCTCATGCAGCGGTTTGTAAAGGGCGTAAGCGACGGCAACGCCTATACCCAGTTCGGCAAGGTTAAGGAACTGCAACAGGTTGACTGCTGTGGTGTTTAGGCCAAGAACTTCTGTCCCGAGGCGCTCAAGGAAAATGCGTCGCGAAAAAAACTGCAAAGCTACAGTGACGCCGAAGTAGATCAGCGCTACTGTCATGTTTCTGATGCTGCGCGAAGTGCGCGATGCTGTTTCCATATTCAGTGGCAAAGTTAAAAAAAAATAGCCGGGTTTCATAGCCCGGCTATAAAAAAGTACCTCGCAGGTGCTTTTGTCATTATTGGAAGCCCTAAAATATCTGGAGAGCTGTTGCGGTGGTCAGCATCGATCCCATGCATGCTATGTTTCCGATGCTTGCTACCTCAAACAGGATTATGGTTGCGATTATTACCAGGATTTCGAAGATTATGATTGATACAGTGGCTTTGCGTGATATGCCGCGGGAGTTGAAAAGACTATTGCATCCGGCCCATACAGCCGCGAGCGACGGTATCAGTATAGCCAATGACATACATATTATACCACATGCCACAACCACAGGCATATTCAGAGGTTTAATGATTCCGAAATAATCTATCAATGTCGGTGTAGCCCAACCCAGGTACAGCACAAGCCCGGATACGGCAGCTATGAACATTGCTGTCGCGCCTATGGCGCACATACCTCCGATAAGACCCACGAAAGCCATTATTATTTTTCCTAATACCTGGCTGAAAGATGATCCTGAGCCGTGTTCATATTGGTTGGCTGCGTCGGGTGTCCCAAGTATTGTGCGCCCGAGACTCTCGAGGGTAACGGGACGCCCAGTCATTTCAAGTATCTGACGGGGTGTGCGGGCCGGCGGGATGATCATCCATGCCACAAGATATATTAAGCCGAATGGAAGTATCTTGGTAATCAGGGCAAGAATGACGATAATTACCCTTAGGGCGGTCACATTCCATCCAAGATATAGAGCGAATCCGGCAAGCACACCCCCGAATACCTTGTTGCGCTCATCGCGATAGAGTTTCTTGGGCACAGATGCTTCTTCTGTATTGGCCGTTGTATCTTGGAAAGGGGGAGGTGTGGTGCTGTTTTCTCCGGCAGTCGTATCTGTATCGGCTGTTTTCCCGGAAGCTATGTCGTTCCCTTCAGGTGCGATGTCATCAGGCCTTCCCATCCGTTCTATCACATCATTCACGTCATTCAGCATTATGATATGGGTGCCGTCGGTGGATTTTTCTGAAAATATCTCGGCTATGCGGCTTTCAATGTCGTCAACTGTTTCAGCGCCATCGTTACCGGTGAACGTATTGCGTAACTGGTCGAGGTAGGTGTTTAGCAGATTGTAGGCGTCTTCATCGATGTAGAAGACTATGCCGTTTATGTTAACTGGGAATGTCTTTTTCATTTTTATAATGATATTAGTTACGGAGGTGGTTTACGGTTGCGAAAATTTCATCAAATGCTACTGATAGTTGGTCGAGCACTTCGCATCCCTCATCGGTGAGGGTATAGTATTTCCGTGGTGGGCCTGAGGTTGACTCCTGCCACTGATAACTGAGAAGACCGTCGTTCTTGAGGCGGGTCAGCAGCGGGTATAATGTGCCCTCCACCACTATCAGCCTGGCTTCCTTGAGGCGGCTGATTAATTCGGAGGCATATGCCTGACGGTCGCGCAGTATTAACAGTACACAATATTCAAGCATACCTTTGCGCATTTGTGTCTTTAAATTTTCTATATTCATGATGTAGATGAATTTTTACAGTGCAAAGTTAAATCCATTTATAATACTATGCAATACAAAGTACCTAAAGTTAACAAATTTTAATACAAACATTGTCTCAATTACTGTTCTTGTACCAAATGAAAAGCCCGTGTCTCATTTGGGACACGGGCTTTTCATTTATGATAATTAATGTGCTGTCAATCTTTTATCAGATCATTGCCTGTCATTTCCTTGGGAAGGGGAAGTCCCATGATATGAAGTATTGAAGGCGCTACGTCAGCAAGAATGCCGTTTTCAGTGTGGGCTCCTTCTTTATCGGTCACGTACACGAAAGGTACGGGGTTGAGCGAGTGAGCGGTGTTGGGTGTTCCGTCAGGATTCTCGGCGTAGTCAGCATTACCGTGGTCGGCTATGATTATAACCTCGTAGTCATGGGTGTCTTTGGCGGCTTCTACAACATCGTGCAGGCAATTGTCAAGGGTTTCAACAGCCTTCTGTATGGCAGGATATATACCGGTATGTCCAACCATATCTCCGTTAGCGAAGTTTACCACGATGAAGTCATATTTGTTTTCTTTGATTGCGTCGACGAGTTTATCCTTTACCTCGTATGCGCTCATCTCAGGCTTGAGATCATATGTGGCGACTTTGGGCGAAGGTACAAGAGTCCGGTCCTCGCCTTCGAAAGGTTGCTCGCGGCCACCGTTGAAGAAGAATGTCACGTGGGCATATTTCTCAGTCTCGGCAATGTGAAGCTGCTTCTTGTTAAGGCTTGAGAGATATTGAGCCAAAGTGTTAGATACATCCTCTTTGTCGAATAATATATGCACGCCGGTGAACGATGAGTCGTAGGGAGTCATGCAGTAATACTGCAGCCCCGGAATTGTGTGCATGCCTTCTTCAGGCATGTCGTGCTGTGTGAGCACAGTGGTGAGCTCCTTGGCGCGGTCATTGCGGTAATTGAAGAATATTACCACATCTCCTTCCTTGATGGTGCCGTCAAACGTGGAATTGTTAATAGGTTTCACGAACTCGTCGGTGACACCTTCATCGTAACTCTTCTGCATGGCGTCAACCATGTCGGTAGCCTGAAGACCGGTACCGTCAACAAGCAGGTCATAGGCCACCTTCACGCGATCCCAGCGTTTGTCGCGGTCCATGGCATAGTAACGGCCAATGATGGAGGCGATTTTGCCTGCCGACTTATCGCAATGCTCGGAGAGTTGCTTGATAAACCCTATGCCGCTGCGGGGGTCGGTGTCGCGGCCGTCCATGAAGCAGTGCAGATATACGTTTTCAAGCTCATATTTTTTTGCGATGTCGCATAATGCGAATATATGGTCAAGAGAGGAGTGAACGCCGCCTGTAGAGGTGAGTCCCATCAGATGCAGGTTTTTGCCCGTTTCTTTAGCATATGAATATGCGGCTTTCACCTGAGGGTTCTCAAGGATGGAGCCACTTTCTATAGCCTTGTTGATTTTCACAAGATCCTGATACACGATGCGCCCTGCACCGATGTTGAGGTGTCCGACTTCGGAGTTGCCCATCTGGCCATCCGGCAACCCTACGTTCTCGCCTGAGGCCTGAAGCTGCGAGTGAGGATATGTTTTGAGAAGATAATCCCAATAAGGGGTAGGAGTTGAGAAAATGGCGTCGTCGTGTTTGTGGTCACCGATGCCCCATCCGTCGAGGATGATGAGTAATGCTTTCTTAGACATAATTATATTATGATTTTTTATTTAAGTCATTTTGTCGCTCCCTGCGAAGCCGGTCGCGTTTCTTGAGGAAGAAATATAGTAGTACAAGCACCAGCAATGTCAGTGCTATGGTGCCGAAATATTGCACAGGTGATGTGGCTCCCGAGCGCAGCCCGTCAAGACCAAGCCACGCCATGATACAGAGATAGATGAGCAGCAGCAGAGGTAGTGTTATGTGTCGTGGCAGGCGTCTCATGATTTTGATGCTAACTGTCCGTTGCAGTTGAGTTCTGACCGGTCAACTATATATGGTGATTTGTCAGGGTCGAACATTCCCGATCGGAGGCGGCGGTACATACGCAGGCAGGCCCATGCATCGATGGCGGCATATGTTTGCTGCGCCTCGGTGAGATGCTCAGCTTCCCAATTGGTAAGACGTTGGGTCTTGGATATACGTTCGTTAAATATTATGGCATAGACTTTCTGTAGCGAAATGTCACTTATATTGAAATATTTTACATATTCCTGCAGATCTATGAATCCCTGTGGGTAAAGTTCCGGGCACAAACGGCGCATTACCGAGAAGTCATCGTGGACGGAAAGTCCGATTTTTATGATCTCAGGATTTTCCAGAAAGTGCTTGAGAGGCTCTGGCATACCCAGGATATTCAGGCGTATAAGGAAGCAGTGGTCGTCAGTTGAGAGTTGCATCAGTGCCACGTTGTGCAGCCGCCCGCGCTGGAATGAAGGCCTGGTTTCAGTGTCAAACCCCACTACACGTGCCCGGGAGAGCTCGCGTAACGCCACGCGGGCTTTGGCCGGGGTGTCTACCACCGTTATGCCGCCGTTGAACGACACGGCGGGCAATTGGGCCACCGTTTCCTTGCTTATGGCTATCGTTTGGGTTTGGTTATTCATATTAGTTGGCGTTTTTCCGCCGCAAATTTACAAAAAAAAAGTAACTTTGCAGCATGAAAACGCAAGTGCATGACAATTGGGATCGCCAGCATCTGTGGCATCCTTATACTTCAACTATTGATCCGTTGCCGACATATTTGGTGGAAAGTGCTGATGGAGTAGAAATTACGCTGTCTGATGGCCGACGTCTCACCGATGGCATGTCGTCATGGTGGTGTGTCATCCACGGTTACAATCATCCACGGCTCAATGCCGCTGCCGCGCGCCAGATGTCAAAGATGAGTCATGTGATGTTCGGAGGATTCACGCATGCTCCGGCCATAGAGTTAGGGAAGAGACTCCTGGGCGTGGCGCCTCCCTCGATGAATAATATTTTTTATGCCGACTCGGGGTCGGTGGCTGTGGAGGTCGCTATGAAGATGGCGGTTCAGGCATCTGTTTCCGCTTCAGGGAGTCATGTGCGGACTAATTTCGCCACAATACGCTCAGGATATCATGGTGACACATGGAATGCCATGAGTGTGTGTGACCCGGTGACAGGCATGCACGGCGCCTTTGGTCCGGCTTTGCCGATGCGTTTTTTTGTGCCACAGCCTCGTTCCCGTTTTGACGGCCCGTGGAATCCCGCCGATATAGAGCCCGTCAAGCAGTTGTTCAGGGAACACTCAGCTGAGATCGCCGCTTTTATACTCGAACCGATTGTGCAGGGCGCCGGTGGTATGTGGTTCTATAACCCGGAATATCTCAGGCAATTGCGCAGGCTGTGCGATGAATATGGTATTTTGCTTATTTTTGATGAGATTGCGACCGGATTCTGGCGCACAGGCAAGTTCTTCGCATGGGAACATGCCTGTGTAGAGCCCGATATAATGTGCATAGGCAAGGGCCTGACCGCCGGTTATCTCACTATGAGCGCAGTGCTTGCTTCAAAACAAGTGGCCGATACCATATCGCGCGGTGAGGCATCTGTTCTTATGCATGGTCCCACCTTTATGGCCAATCCATTGGCATGTGCCATAGCGATAGAATCATTTGACATGCTCGCTGAGCAGGACATGGCAACCCGGGTGGCTGAAATGGAATCAATCATGAAAGAAGAGCTCGCTCCTGCGGCTACTCTTGATAATGTAGTTGATGTGAGAGTGCTGGGTTCGATAGGTGTGGTTGAAGTTGACCGCCCTGTAGATGTCGGGGAATTTCAGCGCAGGTGTGTCGAAATGGGCGTTTGGATACGGCCATTCGGCACCAATGTCTATATAATGCCTCCGTATGTGATTGATAATGAACGGTTGCGGGCTTTGGCGCGTGCTACTGTGCGATTGGTAAGTGAAATTCCTGCCCATGATTGACCTGTCCTCATATCTTGATTCTTTGGCTCGTGATGGTAATTTACGGCGACTGCCCGATAATGACACTCCGTCATCGGTCGTAGATCTGTCTTCTAACGATTACCTGGGGCTGGCCGATGATATTGCTCTACGTGAGCGGTTTCTCGCTTCACATGACGCCCGCTCATTATTAATGACATCATCTGCATCACGCCTGTTGGCAGGAAAGAGTTCGGCTCATATACGTTTTGAACAAATTCTTTCGCATAGTTACGATGGGCGGCCTGCGTTGCTCTTCAACAGCGGTTATCATGCCAACACCGGAATAGCCATGGCGTTGGGTTCGCTGCCGTCTACAATCATAATCGCCGACAAATTGGTACACGCCAGTGTAATCGACGGAATAAAGCTGAGCGGGGCGCCATTCGAGCGTTTCCGTCATAACGACATGCGCCATCTCAGCCGTTTTATTGAGAAATATGCCGCGCGCTATAGCAATATAATAATTATTGTAGAAAGTGTGTACAGTATGGACGGCGATGAGGCATGTCTGCGTGGGCTTGTTGATCTTAAGAAGCAATGGCCTAATATTATATTATATGTTGACGAAGCTCATGCTGTTGGAGCTGTCGGTCCGGCTGGGTTGGGATGCGCGGCCCGCGACGGTGTATTGCCCATGATTGATGTGCTTGTGGGTACTATGGGTAAGGCACTTGCTTCAATGGGAGCCTACGCGATAGTGGATGCTCCGCTGCGCGAGTTCCTGGTTAACAGGGCCCGTAGCCTGATTTTTTCCACGGCTCTACCCCCGGCACAGGTGGAATGGAGTATCCTCACATGGGACACATCATTGCATGATGATTGGCGCCGGCAGCATTTGGCTGAACTTTCACACTTACTTGCCGGTATTATCGATGGCGGCGCGCCTTCACATATCCGCCCGCTTATAGTGGGTGATGCGGCCAAGGCGGTCAATTTATCACACCGGCTTTACAAGGCCGGATATAAGGTGCTCCCCATACGCACTCCAACCGTTCCTCCCGGTACTGAACGGCTGCGTTTCAGCCTTTCGGCTGCAATTGACAAGGCCTCCCTTGATAACCTTTCATTACTGCTGAAATGAAGCATAGTCTCATATCAAGCACCGGCGCCTCGCGCGTGATAATCATTTTTGCCGGTTGGGGCATGGACAGTAATGTGTTTTCCGGTATTTCGCGTTCGGGATACGATGTGATGGTGGTATGGGACTATCGCTCGTTTTATATTGATTGGGACTGCGTGGCACGTTACACCGAGGTGTGTGTGCTGGCATGGTCGCTTGGCGTTTATGTCGCCTCACAGACTACGCATGCCATTGATTACAAGATTACGCGCCGGGTTGCTGTAAATGGCACCGTTTCGCCGGTAGATGATAATTATGGTATCCCCGAAGCTGTGTTTACCGGCACTCTGAGTGGCCTTGATGAACGCAACCTGAGAAAATTTCAGCGGCGTATGTGTGACTCCCGTGAGTCATTTGACCGTTTTTGCGCCGTCGCACCTCGTCGTGGCGTTGATGAACTGGCCTGCGAACTTGAGAAGATTCTCAACAGTCAGATTCTCAGCTTGCCTCCTACAGGGCGTTGGGACCTGGCTGTCATCGCTACCGGTGACCGCATATTCCCGCCCATAAACCAGCGTCGCGCATGGCAACACTCGGGAGTAGGGATTTGCTTGGTCGATGGAGGCCATTTCGTCGATTTCCAGGAAATTATCAATAGTAATTTTGTTGATAAAATTACTATGACAAGCCGATTTCATGACAGTGGAGCAACCTATGCCCGCCACGCCTCCGTGCAACAAGAAGTTATTGATGCATTAATCGAGAGTGCCCGTGCTGAGGGCGTATTCAAACGAATGGCTGCGGAGACATGCTCCGTGCTTGAGATAGGCAGTGGCTCGGGTCTGCTTTCCGAGAAATTGTTTGATCAGGCTCCGCTTGCGCATCTTACCTTGTGGGATCTTGCTTCAGGAGTGCCTGACTCACTTGCCGGAAAGGTTAAATTCTTGCAGTGCGATGCTGAAATGGCCATAAAGACCGTGCCCGATGAATCATTAAACTTCATTTTCTCAGCATCAACAATACAGTGGTTCAACTCCCCGGCTGATTTTATCACACATTGTTACCGGGTGCTCCGACGCGGAGGTTATGCGCTTCTCACCACCTATACAACAGGTAATATGCATCAGATAACTGATATAACCGGCTATAGCCTGCCGCTGCTCACTCCTGCGCAGTTGCTTGATATGATCCCACAGGGTCTGGAAGTCGTTTATGAGCGCCATTACAGCAGAGACCTTGACTTCGAATCGCCGCTTGATGTTCTTAGACATCTGAAGCTTACCGGAGTGAACTCTCTGGGAAATGGCGGCAATCCCGCTACGGTAATGAACCTTGTGCGCCGCTACCCTATGATGCTCGATGGGCTTTACCATCTCACATATTGTCCTATGATTTTGATTCTGAAAAAAACATGAGCAAGACATATTTTCTCACCGGGATCGATACAGATGCCGGTAAAACCTATGCGACAGCCTTCCTTGCCCGCAAGTTCATGGATGAAGGATTGTCAGTGATAACACAGAAATTCATACAGACAGGTTGTGACTCCACATCTGAAGACATAGAGGCACACCGCCGTCTTACCGGCACCGGTCTTCTTCCCGAGGATGAGCAAGGACTCACGGCTCCGGTGATTTTTCATTATCCGGCATCTGCACAGCTCGCTGCAAGGCTTGACGGCCGAGAGATTGACCTCGGCCTTATAGATAATGCTTCAGCTCAACTGGCAGCCACTCACGATGTACTTATAATCGAAGGTGCAGGTGGACTTATGGTGCCTGTTACAGATGATTTCTTTACCATCGACTATATCACTACAAGGCAGCTTCCGGTAATCTTGGTTACAAATGGTGTGTTGGGGTCGATAAATCACACAATATTGTCGCTTCAGGCTATAAAGGCCCGTAATCTTGAATTGCCATATGTGATTTATAATACATATTTCGATAACGACAAGATAATAGCAGCTGATACCCTCGGCTTTGTTACAAGATACATTGCTGCACATCATCCTGGTACGTGCCTGCTTACTATGCCTGTAGCCGGTGAGTGACATGGCGCTTGACAAGCCCCAGACATCAGAGTATCCCCACTTATTATTAAGCGCGTCAGGTTATTTGAACCAAAAAACTTCATCCCCCGCTTTGATGTTTTATTATTTCGTTGTAACTTTGCACAGCCTTAACAATAGAAATAAGAGATTGTATATATATGAGAGACCGGATAATAGAGAACTTAAGCCATAATTTGCTTGTGAACAAGTTCATGGCAGGCCCCACGCCGCGATGGCTTGTTTTAGGGGTTGACCTGCTGATTGTAGCTCTCAGCTGCTTCATCACATATACCTTTAATCCTGACACTATTGTAAACTACGGTTGGTGGTCTACTCCGGCTGCGCGGGCTGCAGTGGTGTTTATCGTATATGCCATGGTGATGCCCTTGGTACACAGTTACCGCTACATCGTGCGCCTGTCGGTAGTAGAGGATATGTACCGCGTGGCAGTCCTTGCGATCACATCATCTATTTTCCTGGTATGCGTCTCAGGTGTTTGCTATGCCATAACCGGACATGCTTTCTTTGACCTTTGGAATGTTTTTGTTATCGGAGTGCTTTCATCATCGTTGCTGATGTTTATGCGCTTAGGTATCAAATATATATATCGCCAACTTACCGGAATGGAGGTTAAGCGCAAGAGAGTGATTGCATTGGGGTCTTCCCCCACATCATTTGCATTTGCGGCGCATCTTAACAATGAGACTGATGGATCCTATAAAGTAGTTGCCATGCTCACTTTGGCACCTGATGTCAATACCAAGTTCATCAATGACATCCCGGTTTACCATTATAATCCCGACACTATTGCGCAAATATTTCAGCGATATAACTGCAAGCGTCTGCTCTTTCCATCCACACAGCTTAAATTCATGCGTAGCGGTGTAGCCGATATTTTTCTGAAGAATAATATCAAGTTGCTTATGCACAGCACCGTGAAGGAAATGACCAAAGACGGCACTGAGAAAACAACCGGCAACGTACGCGATATTCATATCGAAGACCTTCTGGGGCGAGATGTAATCCAGACAGATACTCACGATGTAGAGGAAGTACTGCGTGGCCAGACAGTGATGATAACCGGCGCTGCAGGTTCGATCGGAAGCGAGATCGTGAATCAGGTGGCAGCGATGCACGCCGGGGAAATTGTACTGCTTGATCAGGCTGAGACCCCCATGCATGAACTGCAACTGCACATGGAGCAGAAGTTCCCTGATGTTAAAATACACTTGTTCATTGCCGACGTCGCCAACCGTAAACGCATTGAACAGGCTTTCAAGCGCTATCGCCCGCGTTACATTTTTCACGCCGCAGCTTACAAGCATGTTCCCATGATGGAACGTAATCCGTCAGAGGCAATTATGACCAACGTGCTCGGAACCAAGAATCTTGCGGATCTTGCCGTTGATTACGATGTGGAGAAATTTGTAATGATCTCAACCGACAAAGCCGTAAATCCCACCAACGTGATGGGCGCCTCCAAGCGTATAGCTGAGATTTATGTGCAGTCCTTATTCTATTATTTGACCAATCGCCGCCGCGACGGTCGTGTTACACGTTTCATCACCACCCGATTTGGCAATGTGCTCGGATCCAACGGATCTGTGATACCGTTGTTCCGCCGCCAGATTGAACAAGGTGGCCCGGTCACCGTGACCCATCGTGATATAATCCGCTATTTTATGACAATTCCCGAAGCATGTTCCCTTGTGCTTCAGGCAGGAACCATGGGAAATGGAGGCGAGATATATGTGTTCGATATGGGGCAGCCTGTGAAAATTTATGATCTCGCCACCCGCATGATATCTCTCTCAGGGTTACGCCCCGGTGAGGATATTGAAATAGTTGAGACAGGTCTGCGCCCCGGTGAGAAGCTGTATGAGGAGCTTCTCAACGATAAGGAAATGACCATGGCCACGCGTCATAACAAGATAATGATTGCCAAAGTGCGTATATATGATTATGCAGAGGTTGTGGCTCATATTGAGGCCCTGTGCAATTTTACCGAGGCAGGCGAGTATCACGATATCGTAGCCGAGATGAAACGTATAGTGCCCGAATTCAAGTCAAAGAATTCTGTGTGGGAAGGCATTGACAAGGAAATCAAAACTGAGGAAGTGATCTCAGAAATTACAATAAGATAAAATGAATAAACGTATTCTTACCATAATGGCCATAGGAACTGCTGTGGTTTTAGCGGGCCTGCGTTGCGCCGCTTTCGATCCCCGTTCAGCTCTTGAAGGATTGGTCAATGCCGTCACATCTACAGATAAATTTGAAGTGGCGTCGCTCGAAGGAACCTGGAAATATGTCTCGCCTGCAATTTCATTCAAGAGTGACAATGCCCTCAATAAGGCGGGCGGAGCCGCAGCATCGGCAGCCATCGAGTCGAAGCTCGCGCCATATTACACAAAATTAGGCCTGTCCAAGGTTCAGATAGTTTTTGATGCCGAGGGTAACTTTACGATCAGTATCAATAAAATAAAACTGACTGGCACGGTTACAAAAGACGATGATCAGGGTAACCTTACATTCAACTTCAAGGCAAACAGTTCGATTAACCTCGGCAAAGTATCAGCCGCAGCCTCTAAAAGTGCTACAGGCCAGCTCACTCTTACATTCGATGCTTCCCGTGTGATAAGTATTGTCGATAAAGTAGCATCCTTATCAGGCAACTCCACCCTATCTACGCTATCTACGCTACTTAACAGCTATGACGGCGTATATGCCGGGGCGAAATTCAAAAAACAATAATCCCACAAGGCCAATCGGCGCCTCATTATGGCTGCTGCGCGTATTTCGGCCTTGAAGGCTCGCTTTAAAATTGCCCGTTTCAGATACGGGCAATTTGTGCATAGATTCAGTACGCCAATTGATATAGGTTCCCGCTTTACATTTGCAGGAGCTATACTTGCGTCGCTCCTCTCTCTCGTCACATTGCTGCTCATCGGTGGATTCGAGCATGGCCATGATGATATAGAGCGGCTCAGATTGATGCTGCATATTGCCCAGGTGCTGTTTATAATTGACATCATTTACAACCTTATACTCAGGTTCCGAAACTTTGTAAGTGAGAGCCGCATCATAAAGTGGATTGTCGATATAGCTCTGCTGCTCACTGCGCTTCCGCTGCTATATCCGCGCCCGGCACATCCTTGGATGCCATGGCTTGAGTCTTTACTCTACAGCCGCTATTTCCTTTATATTGTGCTCTGTGGCGCAGCCGTGGTGGAATTGTCATCAGCCCTGCTGCTTGTCACGCGCAGGCGCACCAATCCATCTCTTCTGCTTTCGGGGAGTTTCCTGTTTTTCATTATCATTGGCTCATTTGTGCTGATGCTACCCCGTTTCACGGTCGAACCTATAAGCTATATTGACTCTCTTTTTGTAGCAACAAGCGCCGTGTGCATCACCGGTCTGACTCCGGTTGATATTTCGGAGACTTTCACTCCCGGAGGTTATATTGCCTTATGTGTACTCTTTCAGGTCGGTGCCCTGGGAGTGCTTACATTCACATGCTTCTTCGCTTTGTTCTTCAGCGGTGCCACGTCGGTCTACAACCAGCTTCTGATCCGCGACATGATCTACTCGCGCACCATGAACGCCCTCATTCCAACCCTCCTTTATATACTTACATTCACTTTGATTATCGAGGCTATCGGAGCTGTGGCGGTATATTTTACAATTCCTGCCGGATTGCTTGAGACCGAGAGCGAGAAATGGATGTTTGCCGTATTTCATGCCATGTCGTCATTCTGCAATGTAGGGTACACCTGCCTGCCAGGTGGTATGAGCAACCCCGCGCTTATGACAGCATCGCAGAGTGCCTATACAGTCACATCCCTGCTCGTTGTGGCAGGTGGTATCGGATTCCCGATTCTTGTAAATCTCAAGGATATTATGGTGACACGTGTCCGTGGAATATGGGCACGCCTGCAAAAAAAACATTTTGAGGCACCGGTGCACGTCTACAGTCTCAACACCAAACTGGTGCTATATACATATTTCTTGATACTTGCCGTCTCCTCTGTAGCCTTTTTCGTACTTGAATACGACAACACGTTACGGGGCATGACACTATGGCAGAAGACAGTACAGTCTGTATTTAACTCTTTGGTCCCCCGCAGTGCCGGCTTCTCATCTGTCAACCCGTGCGATTTTATGTCCATTACCCTGCTTATCATAGTGGCGCAGATGATTATCGGAGGTGCGTCGCAGTCGCTTGCCGGGGGTATTAAGGTAAACACCGTGGCTGTCCTGTTCCTGAATGTGCGTTCAGTGCTCCGAGGTTGTGCGCGCCCATGGGCGTATGACCGGTCAATATCTGTAGCGACGTGTCGTCGTGCAAATGCAGTGTTCGTGTTAGCGATGATTACCTTGTTAGTCCTTTCGGCCACATTGCTGCTGTGTGAACCCCATCTGAGCGCAAAGGCGTTGCTCTTCGAGGCTGTATCGGCGTTGTTTACTGTGGGGTCATCACTCGGAGTGACCCCTGAACTTAGCATCCCGTCGAAGATCGCCGTGTGTGTGGCAATGTTTGTGGGTAGAGTGGGAATCATCTCGATATTGTCGGGTGTGGTGAGACAACACCGTGATATTTCTGAACATCTGCCCGAGGAAAATATGATTATAAACTAACCGTAACAAGATATAAGAATGCGTTACTTAATTATAGGCCTCGGCATCTATGGCGCTAACTTGGCTCGTGACCTTGTGGCGCAGGGGCATGAAGTGATTGGTGCTGATTCATCCAGGGTTGTAGTTGATGCAATCAAGGATTATATAACCACAGCATATGTGATTGATACCACAGAGGAATCGGCATTGGGGGTGCTTCCCTTGAGCAATGTCGATATTGCAATAGTGGCGATAGGTGAGAATTTCGGTGCTTCGATAAAGACTGTGGCCCTTCTCAAGCAGGCCGGCGCGGCAAGGATATATGCCCGCGCCATAGATCCGCTTCACGAGGCGATACTTACAAGTTTCGGGGTGGCACGCATCCTGAAGCCTGAGCAGCGTGCGGCTTATGATCTTACTCACGAAATGGCGCTCGGTGGTGAAGTCGACAGCCTTTATGTAAGTCCTGAGACTTATGTGCTTAAGTTTGCTGCACCGAAGTTTTTTGTCGGGCTTCCATATGCTGATTTTGACTTGCTTAAGGACTACTCTCTGAAACTTATCACAGTCACCCGCCCTGCTGAAAAGACAAATATCATGGGAATGGAACAAAAAGTGCCTGCGGTAATAGAATACAGTCATGACCGCGTTGAAAATGGCGATACATGGGTGGTGATTGGTTCACACAAAGCCTTCAAGGCCCTTTACCGCCGCATTCAGGGACATTGACAGCCTGTCAAGGTTCAAATAAAAAACCGGAACAGTCCGTAATCAGTGACTGTTCCGGTTTTTTATTTGAACTATGGTAATTACCCCTTATGGAAGTGTGACTTTACGGGCAGAGTTGCCGCGGCGTTCAATATAGACACCGGCCGAGGGATTTGCTACCTCAATACCCTGTAGATTGTAATAAACTGCGGGAGTATTCGAAGTCTCGGTTTCAATATCTCCAATACCATTGTTGCTCTTGACAGCAAGGTCATCGATAAAGAACGAACCCTTGGTGCAGATGGGGCTGTCAACCTGATCAATCTTGAAGCCTGAGAGCAGATATGTGAATGACGAATCAAGATCGTTGAGAGGTACCTCAAAGTAGCGCCATCCCACAAAGTCGAGATCGCACACCTTGAGCCACTTGATATCAGTACCCGAAGTTACGCCTATATAGAGAGGATGATTATTGAAGTCACCGCACACAAACATGCCGAATGTCGCAGATGATTCCAGCGCCAGAGGTTCTTCTCCGGTGTACTTCCATACAATCGAACCATTGCGGTTGTCGCTGAACGAATAGCTGAATCGGGCAGAACTGCCTCCGCATATCTTTGTAGTTGAGTTCTTGGTAACGGCGCATGTGGTGCTGTAACCGGTCGAGTGTTCAGCC
The DNA here is from genome assembly GCA_023663145.1 of Odoribacter sp. Taxonomy (GTDB): domain Bacteria; phylum Bacteroidota; class Bacteroidia; order Bacteroidales; family Muribaculaceae; genus CAG-873. The sequence goes on along the minus strand of JAMPHZ010000002.1, from coordinate 150,214 downwards.
CATAATGAGAAGGGAGCGCCACTTTCGAAACCATTGAATACTTCCCCTTCAGTTACATCGCTGTTGATGTCTACAGCCTTGAACGTGAATTCAAGGGGCTCGCCCATGGGCAGACCTTCAGCGTCGCGCAGGTCACCGTCGATTTTTACTGTGTAAGTCTCGCCTGGGACTAGATCTTTCGACGGAGACAGCAGCATGTTGCCGTAATCTTTATTTATCGTGTTGAATTTGCAGCGGGTCTTGACAAGCGCGAGAGCGTTGCCCTTGGAGTCGGTGACTTTAATCTTGTCAAGGATGTTGAGATTGTCAAGTTTACCGTCGAAACGCACTTCAATCTGGGGAGACGCATAATGCATCTCACCACCGTCGGCAGGGTAGAACGCAAGAGGTTCGAGGCGGTTGCGGCCACGTGTCACGAACTCAAATTCGAGAGGTTGTACCATGCCGGGAGTGGCATAATGGGTGTCGGGATGACGGGCATCTTTTGAAATAGATACTTTGTAATGGGTATCACGTTCGAATGACGACGAGGGAGTAAACGTGGCGTGGTGATAGTTATTACTGTAGGTGAAGAACCCATCTATTGCAGGCTCAATGGTAAATGCTGCTTCAAATGCGGCAGCATCGACATCGGTATTGAAGTCAAACTCAAGTATTGTTGCACACGAGATTGGTTCATCCACGCTGACAGCGGGAGTGTAGCGTGTAATTTCGAGAGGATATTCGCGACGCATGTCAAGAACAATATCGTTGTAGGTGACTTCGTTCGCTTTAACCTCTACTGTCGATTCGCTGTCATAGTATTCTCCATGGCTGGTGCGCACGGTATAAGTGCCGGGTTCAACGCTGCGGAATACATAGACGCCATTGTAGATATTGTCTGTTGTACGGGTCTGTACCACCTTGCCCGAAGCATCTACCAATTCAATCTTGCAGCCGTTTACCGGGGCAAGGGCATCACGGCCATGCACGGTGAAAGTGACCGGCATGTCCTTTTCGCGCAAGTTGTGGCTGTCATATACGATACCGGCAACGTTGCCGTTCACGAAACGGTCATCAGTGTCGAAATACTCCATTATGGCATGCACAAAGTGCCATGCTTCAAGATACCAGTAGTCATCATTCATCAGACGGTAAGCCTCCGGGCGATGCTCATGCATGCCACCCTCGCTCAACAGACCCACGACATACAGGGTGCGCAGCACACCGAGGCCACCCTGCCACATGAACTGATAGAAGGTAAGGTCACCGGCAATCTGCAGAGGATTGGTCCATATGGGAAGTTTGTTGGAGTAGAGAGTGTTGCCTAAGATTTCGCTGAGGCGCACATTCTCAGGGTATCGGGGAGTGCCTATTGTGTTCTCCCTGTAAAGCATCAGTGGGTAGTTCACATCTTCTCCTGCATTGGAGTGAATGGAGAAGAAGAGGTCGGCGCCGAACTGATTGGCTTCGGCTGCGATACCCGATAGTGAACGGTCATCGGCTTCTGTGTTTTTGATTCGTGACAGCATTGGAGTGGCTCCCAGCGAGTCGAGCAGATGATACATGTGCAGGCCTTTGTAGAGATTGCTCTTAGACTCCCAATAGCCCAACGAGTCATTTTTCTCAAATGGATACAGATGGATAGGGCGGTCATTAGAGGTGTATCCGCCATGGCCCGGATTGATATAGATCTTAAGGTCGCTCATGCGCTTGGCATCGGCGCCCTGGAAGGCAAGCATTATTGCCGCTATTGCAATAAAAATAATTTTTTTCATGATGCCGTTGTGATTTAGTCGTTGATATTGAGCGAATACATATTGCCATCAAGGTCAGAGAATATCACCATCCCGGTGGCTGATGCGGTAGCTTCTGACACTTTGATGTCTTCGCCGGTAATGTAGTTCATGATGCCGGTGGCAGTGTTTACCATTACAAGGCGTGAATCGAGAATCACATATCCGTCGTCGTGTGAAACTACGGCTATCACAGTGTTAGGTCCGGCCCAGGCCACATAATCACCTTTATCAAGCAGTTTTACGGGTTCTGATCCGTCCGCTTTGCTTACAAACACGCCCTGGAACGGTTCACTGAACGCCAGGCGCGATCCATCAGGCGAAAGCGATGCCCATTGGTAGGAATGGGCGTCAGTTACTGGGCTTACAAGCGATTTAACGCCATCGGTGAAGACTTCGATTGCACTGAATGATGCATAGGCGTAATTATCGCCGGCCATGGCCACGAGATTCTCGTCGCGACGTGATGGCTTGGCTAAAGTGCGCACCTTGCGTCCCTCGAAATCATAGCTGCGAACATCGCGGTACAGAAGGCCGTCGACGGTTGATGCGGTGCGGTAATATACTTGACGTCCCGATGCTGAGAAAACCGGTTGGAACCCGGCTGATGCTCCGGCATCAATTACGGTTACGGTGCCCGTAGTCATGTCAAGAGCCTTAAGCCCTGTGTGGTCAAGTGCTGAATATAGCAGAGTGCTGCCGTCGGGAGAGAGCACGGGGTGGAAGGCTCCGGTCTCTATGTCGAGGCGCTGGGGGGTGGCTGCCGAGGCTGTCAGCGAAGCCACCACAATTGTCATAGATAACAGGTGTTTGATATTCATATGATTAATGATTGATAATTACTTTGTAAACCGATACTACCCCCGAGGCTGTCACGCGGCAGATATAGTTGCCGGCAGTGATTTCGCTCACATTAAGCACATTGCCGTCGGCAACTGCCACTGTAGCTCCGTTCAGGGATATGAGCTCTATGCTGTCAATTAGGCAGTCGGCATTGGCGATGAGGTATTCCGAGGCCGGATTTGGATAGATTGTGACACTGCCGCCGGCGGTGATGTCAGTGATTCCGTCAGATGCATTGCGGTGGATAGCTCCGAGGTAGAATGTGCCGTCAACGGTGTTGTCGGCATCTTCTTGCTCTACCCGTATCCCTGTGAGATGTCCGCCAAAAGCATCTGCCTCTACAGGAACTTCAATGTAACGCCATCCCAGAAAGTCGAGTTTCGCCACATGTACATATCCTACCGCGGCGCTGCCGCTGAGTTGGAAGTAGAGGTCGTTGCCGCTCAGATCACCGTATACATGTACGCCGAGTTTATCGCCCACCGATATTTCAGGCTCTTCGGCACTGGCGGTGCGTTGCCATGACGCTACGCCGCCTGATGTTTCGGCAAAGTCATAGCTGAACGCTATGGATTGCTTGCCGGTAAGCTTTATTTTTGTGTTTGCGGCTACTGATTGTTTGTTGAGTTGCTGAGATGAGGCGGCATCATTAGCGAAAACAGAGGCATCGGTCATCTCGTTGAAAAGAGGATATGTTGCCTTTGTACCGGCATCAATGGCCGTGAATGTTGCTGTTACAGGGGCCTTGATGGTGATACCGTCGCGGTCAGCGATGGTGCCGTCAAAGGTTACTGTATATGATTCGCCCGGGGTAAGTGCCTGGCTGAACGGCAGGCGTATGAATCCGTATCGGCTGCGTACACCTGAAACTTTCTTACCGGTCTTGCTGAATGCCACACTGTTGCCTTTTGAGTCAACACAGGTTATCTGGCTTGTTACGGAACTGCCCTCCGGAATTTTGTCAAGACGAAGTTCCACTGCGGCGCCGTCATAGTGAACCTCATCGCCGTCGCATGGATATTGGCGGGTTATTTCCATGAAATTACGGTCGGTAGTGAGGAATGAGAATTCAAGTGGCTGTTCAAGCTTCATGCCGCCGGCATGCTCAGCATCTGTAGATAGGCGCACAGTGTATAATGTGCTTATCTCCAATGGTTGCTTTGGAGTGAATGTAAGCTTATAGTTGAGTTCACTCCATGAGAACGTGCCATCTACAGCCGGCTCTATGGAGAATGCCTTTTCGGTGGCGTCGGTATTCATGTCCCATGAGAATGATATCGTCACCGGGCTGTTGCACAGCAGTGCCTCGTCGCCATCTTTGTAAAGAGGGGTATATGCCACCACGGTAGGGGGCGTATCGCGAACACGGTCCATCTGGATATTACGGTATGTGATTGCGTCGGCAAAAACTTCAATTTCAGCCTCGGTAGGGTAGTGGGTCGGAGCCGAAACCTTAAGTAGATATTTGCCGGGGGCTACATCGCGGAAGGCGTAGATCCCATTTACGAGCACCGGGTGGGTGGTATATGTGTCTACTAACGTTCCGGCCTCGTTGTAAAGTTCCACAGTCGCATCCTGTATGGTGGCGAACTTGTCTTCACCATGGATTATGTAGTCGCCTTTACGCGGAAGACGAGAATCATTGATGCGGCCGCCAATCTGGCCCGTTGATTCGCCGGGCTGTTTGAAGTATTCGTCAACCGCGCGGCGGAAGTGCCATGCCTCAAGACGGCAGAATTCTTCGTTCATAAGGCGGTAAGCCTCTGGAATATAATCGTGGAATGAACCTTCCGACAGCATGCCTGTCACGGTCAGTCCGCGCAATACGCCAAGCCCCACCTTGTAGCCCCAGTTGTAGAATGACCAGTCGCCGCGTATGTTGAGCGACGGGTCGGTCCAGTAAGTGGCTTTGTTCTCAAGCAGATGTTTATTGAGGATGGCTGCAATTACACGATCCTCGGGGTTATCGGCTCCTGAGTCCCAGCCACGATAGAGCATCAGCGGGAAATTTGCCCTGATGGACGTGCCGGTGGCGTTGGAATGGATGGAAAAGAAAAGATCGGCGCCGGCATTGTTAGCCATGGCTGAGATTGTCGAGAGTGGCAGGTCATCAGCAGTTGTGTTGGTAGTGCGTGACATCTTCACACGATAACCTTTGGCCTCGAGCATTGTGCGTAGCCACAGGCCTTTGGTGAGATTTGAATTTGACTCCCAATATCCTTCTGGATCGCCTTGCTCATAAGGCTCGATTACCACGTTACGGTCATCTGAATCATGGCCGCCATGGCCGGGGTTGATAAATATCAGATAATCCGATGCTTGCTGAGCTGCGGCACCTGCACTGAGCAGTCCGGCCGCCAATAATGTCATAATTTGTTTTTTCATGGCCGGTCGTTTATTTAAGGGTTACGTCAACCTGGTATAGGTATCCGTCGATTGTGCAATATACAATCTTGCCGGCGGAGGTGGAGGCTGTCGGGAACATTGACATGCTTTCAGGCCGCGTGATCGCCTGAACCTCTGATCCGTCGGGGCGCACAAGAAGAATCTGAGAAGAACGGTACTGGTGTCCGTCATCAGTAGCTTTCATTGCGACTATACAGTCGTTACCGAGCCATACCGGCGCCTCATAATTACCCGCAAATGACATGATATTTCCATTCAGGTCGGTCACATATATGCCTTTGCCGGCAGCGACGAACATTACTTTTGATCCGTCGGGCGACAATGATGCCCATAGGTAAGCTACGGCATCTACCGGTGAGCAGGAGGTCTCGCGGCCGTTTACATTAATATATAATATGTTGTCAACTGTGCGTACAGAGTTTTTACCGACCTTGCGGGCGGCCGGAGCCAGCCGACGCCCTTGTGGGCCGTCATTGCTCACGGTTGCCGTGGCCACATCATAGCGGCGGGTGGTCATTGTAGCGGGTGTCGACGCATCGGGAGCCGTGCGGGTTACGAAAGTCACGGCCGATGCATCATCGTTGAAAGTCGCTTCGTATCCTGAACGGGCGTCTTCGCTGATTTTAACAGTGACGCCAAGGTTGAAGTCATACATGCGCAGATTGGAATAATCGGCATTGGAAAACAGGAGCCGCGAACCGTCGGCGCTGAGCACTGGATTGTAGAGATTGCTCTGTACGCCGCGCAGCAACGGTTGCGGAGACGATACATCGGCGATCTGTGCAAATGCCGGCAAGGCGGCACTGCAAAGCAGAAATGCAGCAAGGATTTGTTTCATGGATGATTTTGATATTGCCGGCATGCAGCCGGGCCGGTAATGGCGCGGCTGCATGCCGGTTAAGGTGAAAAAATCTATTATCTTACAATAAGCACTGCCGATGCCGGGCCGTTGGCTGTCATGGCGCTGACTACGTAAGTGCCGGATGACGGTGCTGTGAACGATGTGGAGTCGGCGCTACCGTCGCAGACTGACTGATAAACAAGTGCGCCGGAGATGCTGTATACTGCCACAGAGCTTATGCCATGGGCCTTGATTGCGACATCACTGCCGGCGGTTGCAGGGTTGGGAGATACGGCAAGGCGTGTTTCACCGTCAGGTGCTATGATATTCTCTACCCCGTCGAAATTCTTGTAATTGGCGTAGATACCGGCGAGATTGAATGTCTGGTCACCTGTATTTGACGAAAGTGTCTCGAAAGTGAAACGCACACGGCGTACTGCCAATGGGAACACGGCCATGTCTTTCAGATCAATACCATTGCCTTCAAGGTCGAAGTCTACCCGGTGGCTCTCTCCGGCGGCGTATGATGCCGAAGGTTCAATCTTGTAGGCAACCACACGTGAGGCATTGGCCGGCAGAATGTCTACTGAGATGGAAGCCACGGGCACCGAAGATGTGAAGTCGGCATAAATGGCGTCGGGCAGGGAATATACTTTCAGCTCTTTCTGAGATAGCTCTATATGACCGGTGCGGCGGCTGCCGAATGTGAAGTTTATAAGACCGTTCTCATCCATGGATACGTTGGACATGCCTGATGCCCCCTTGACTGTCCATCCGCTGAAAGGATGGGCGAGCATGTCGGCTGCCGAGGCTATTTCCACCGTTACTGTAGCGGTTACTGATTCCGGACCTATGGTGCCGGTTATGGTGGTGGTACCGGTCTTTATGCCGCGGAGTACACCGTTTTCATCAATTGAGGCTATCTCAGGATCCTCTACAGTCCATTCAAGGAATGACGGATCATAAAGATAAGTCTTTTTGTCGGCGATTGCCTGAACCTCTATGGGATATTCGCGGGTGGCATCAATAAGTATGAAGTCAGACCGCATGGCTACGGCAGCATTTACAATCTCTATGTCTTTGGTCACGGAAACATCGCCGTAGTGAGCTGTGAGTGTACCGGTACCCGGGGTTGATGAAGCTATGAACAGTCCGTCCTCACATGTTCCGAGGCCTTCTGAGCAGGAGTAGGTGACATCTTTGAAATCGTAGTCGACTACTGCACCGTATTTGTTATAGGCTATAACCTGAGGGGCAGCGCTGGCATATATAGGCTGCTGAAGCACGTTGTCATAGAACTCGAGGCGCGCTACGGTATTGTCGTCTTCAGGGGCTATTGAATATACCATCCAACCGTTGGCCACAGCGCGGGGAGTGCCCTCGGTGGTTTTGTTGATGATTTCATTGTTTACCATCATCTCGGCCGAGCCGCCGGCATCGAAGTTTGCCATGTTGTAGCACCCGAGATGTTTGGCAATAAGACACATCACGTCAGTGCCGCATCCCTTTGAGGTTCCGTATACAGGGTCGGTGGATTTGTCAATTACTACGATGTAGAGGGTTTTTCCGTCGGCCGAGCAGCCGTATCCCGTGCGTGAGTAAATTTGCGAATTGTAAGCTTCGTTATAATTGTGGTCGAGAAGCTCTCCGCCGCGCATCACCAGAGCGTTACCGCCGATAGCTTGCTCGACAAGGGGAGTAACCTCTTGTTCTGTGCCGGGGTTGAATGTCCATGTATAACGCAGTTGCAGTTTGTCACCGGCGGCGAGCGCTGCAAGTATCGCTGCATTGTCTCCGCGGCCGCATAGGGCGAGGTCATGGTTGCCAAGGGTCCCTTGTCCGTCGGTGCCGGTAAGTACTTCCTTGACCACAAACGTCATTTCAGTGCCGCTTACCCATTCCTGTCCTTCATCAAAGTCAAGCCATACCTCAGTTACGTCGGTGAGGCCGTTCTCGATATAATAAGTGCCGTTGGAGTTTATGGGCATGAACTTGGCGGTGGAACCGAAGTGGGAGTTATACATGCCTATCTCATCGCTCCAGAAACCTTTGTTGCACATATGCACCTCGGTTGGCCCGAATTTGTCGCTCCATATCTTGATGTCTGAGGTACAGTAATCTATATTGAGCACTTTGTCATAGCTGACACTTACGATACCGGTGCGCATGGTACCGCCGTCCCATTGGTCGCGGTGTTGGTTGCTTTCAGTAATCATTTTGCCATTGCGCAACGACACGTTACGGGTTATACCTGACCATACACCGTTCTCAGGCTGCGATGATACGATCCAGAAGTTAGCGTTTGCAGCTGCCAAAGGGCGGTGCCCCTCACTTGATTGGCGCTTGGCTGCGGTCACAAGGCTTTCGGTGCCGCGTGATGATTCTTTAGCTACGGTAGTCTCGATACGGTTATAGGGATCGTTAAGATCTACAGTCACTACATTGACATTCAGTGGATAATCAGGCAGGCGCAGACGCATATAGGTTGTGCCGGGGCCGATCTGACGTTCGATAAGTCTGTCAATGGTATACGATTTGCCACCTAAATCGATGGTCTCGGCCATAGCGGTCGCAGAACCTGCGATAAGCAGCGTTGAGGCAATAAGTAAAGATTTATTCATGCGATTCAAGGTAAAAAAATAGTTGCTGTTATTAATTAATGAGCAAAGATAATGAAAAATAAAACACATCAACAGATTTTAAGCGTATTTAACATATACGTGCGCAAAAAAACAAAAAAATCAGGCCGGCGCAGTGTCAAGTGTTTCTGTGCCGGCCTGACGGAATATTATGTGGATCTTATTTCACAATCAGAATTGCAGAGCGCGGGCCGGACGCCGTCGTGGCGCATACCACATAACTGCCTGCTGACGGGGCGGTGATCAAAGCCCGGGGACTTCCGTCGGAGGTGTAACTACCTACCAACGAGCCTGCAAGTGTGTAAACATCTATTGATGTGATACCTGGAGCACACACCACAACAGAAGTGCCGGAAGATACCGGGTTAGACATCAGGGACAGGTGATGGGCAACGGTTTCTCCGATAGTTATGTCGTTGACACCTTCAACACCTTTATATATGGCGTGTACACCACCGAATTCAAGAGTCCTTTCACCGGCGTTGGCGCTTTGTTTTTCAAAAATCAGACGCATGCGTGTGAATGTGATGGGGAAGACCGCCATATCGGTAAGGTCAAATACATCTCCGAGACCAAACTCTATGCGATGTGTCTCTCCTGCGGCGAATGGCTCCTCGGGAGTGATTTTGAATGAAGTCGCGCGAGCATTGTTGGCAGCCTGAAGGTCAATGGTAAGTGATTCCACACGTGCGTCAGAGTTGAACTCTGTAAATAGTTCATCGGGTAGGGAATATAATGGTAATTTACCATTAGAGAAGTCAATACTGCCCGATGTGCGGCTTCCAAGATTCCATGTCATGTGTCCGTTTTCTGCGATTGTCGACACCTTCAGTCCTGTGCTGCCTTTGGCTGTCCAGTCTGAGATGGCGCAGATGGGCATTTCGCGAGCCTCGGGAATCTCAACCTTGACGTCGGCTTCCACGGTAGCACCGTCTATCACGCCGGTGATGTGGGTTGATCCGTTAGCGATGCCATGCAGCACGCCGTCATCATCAATGCGGGCAATCGAGGTGTCATCAACGGTCCAGTCGATATGGGCGGGATTGTACATGTATGTGTTTCCGGCAGCGGTGGCTGTAACTCCTACAGGATATGGGCGCATGTTGTCAATTATTATCGACGAGGTGTACATTGCCACACTTTCAGTTGGTATTATCTCTATTTCTTTTGATACCGACACATCTCCGCATGTGGCTGTGAGTATTCCGGTGCAGGGTGTGTTGCCGGCCACAAATTCGTTCTCTGTGCAACTTCCGGCACCTTCGCTCACTGTGTATACAACATCCTTGTAGTCATATGAGATTACATCACCATATTTGTTATAAGCTATTATGGCAGGCGACGCTGACGTGCCGGTTGACTGGCGCAGCGTGCAGTCGTAGAACGCGATGCGGGCAACGTCTGTGTCGCCTTCAGGCGCTATGGAGTAGATCATCCAACCATTGTTAACCTGACGGGGTGAACCTTCGGTAGTCTTGTTGATGATGCTGCCGTTGAGATACATTTGCGCTGATCCGCCGGCATCAAGGTTGGCCATGTTGCTGCATCCGAAGTGTTTTGCCAGAAGGCACATGACATCGGTTGTGCAGCCTGTCGAAGAACCGTATACCGGGTCGGTGGATTTGTCGATTACAATGATATACAGCGTCTTGCCGTCTTTTGAACATCCGTAGCCTGTGCGTGAATACACCATGTTGCAGTATCCATGGATGTAGTTTTCCTGGCGCAGTTCGCCGTCAAGCATAACAATGGCATTGCCGCCTACAGCATTGTCAATTTTCGGAGTTACCTCTTTCTCTGTGCCGGGTTCGAATGTCCATGAGTAGTTCAGAGTGATTTTTTCACCGGCAGCAAGTTTGGAGAGCAACACGCTGTTGTCGCCGCGGCCCACCAACGCAAGGTCATGTTCTCCAAGAGTGCCCTGGCCGTTGGTCATTGTTCTTACTTCCTTCACTACAAAAGGTATGTCGGTGGCACTTACCCATGAGGCGTCACCGTCAAAGTCAAGAATCACCTCTGTGACGTCGGTGAGTCCCTGCGCCACGCAATATCGGTTGTTGTCGCTGGGATTCGTTCCGAGGGGCATGAAAGGCGTGTCGGCTCCATAGTGGCTGTTGTACATTGACAGTTCATCTTCCCATACGCCCTTGTTGCACTGGTGCACCTCGGTGGGCCCGAAATGCGATGAAGTTATTTTTATTGTAGAGGTACAGGGTGCGATGTGTAGCAATTTGTCGAAGTCGAGCGCTACAATACCTGTACTCATCGAGCCATAATCAAACTGATCGCGGTGCTGGTTGGTCTCTGTTATGATCTTACCATTGCGTACCGATGCGCCGATTGAAATGCCCGTGAAAGTCGGGCCTTGTGTCTGCGTGCCTACATACCAGAAATTGGCGTTTGCGCCGGCTATGGCGCGATGCTCCTCGTATGTCTGGCGTGCGGCTGCTTCCACAAGCAGTTCTGTGCCGCGTGATTTTTCCTTGCCCACTGATGTCTCCACGCGGTTGTATGGATTGCTGAGGTCAACACGCAGCAGGTTGACATTAAGAGGATAATCAGGTAAACGCAGGCGTGTGTACCGCATGCCCGGACCAACTTCCCGGTCAATAAGGTAAGTCATATTGTACTCAGTATCGCCCAAAGTGATTGTTTCAGCTTTCATGGAGGCGATACTCAAGGCTGCAATGGCGGCCGCGATAATCTTTGTCTTCATGGTATTGGGTTTTAAGCCGGAAAGCGACCCGGCGTAAGGTTATAGGATTATATAAATTAGGGGTAGCTCTGTCTAAATTATATCATAAATTATAAATATTCACTCGTCGGCTTCAAGCATCTTCAGGAAAGTATCTTCATCAATGACAGGAATGCCGAGCTTTGTCGCTTTTTCAAGTTTGGCAGGCCCCATGTTTTCTCCGGCCAGCACGTAATCGGTTTTTTTAGATATTGAACCGGTATTCTTGCCGCCATTACGCTCAATCAGTTCTTTATATTGGTCGCGTGAGTGTTTAGTGAACACACCGCTTATGACAAAGCTCTTTCCACTGAGACGGTCGCCCGCGCTTTCGTGGTTACCCGATACTGTAGCGAGAGTGACACCGGCCGCGCGTAATCTCTCTACAGCAAGCCTGTTTGATTCGTTGGCAAAATAATTTATGATACTTTCGGCTATTCGGGGGCCAACATCCTCAATTGATTCAAGCTGCGGTGCGGTCATTTCCATCAGGGTGTCGATGTCACCTGCAGCCCGGGCAATCTTACGCGCAGTGGTCTCGCCTACAAATGGTATTGACAGCGCATATACAACCCGTTCGAATGGCACCTTTTTACTGGCCTCGATGCCGGCTATCACGCGATCTGCGCTTTTGGCTGCAAAACCTTCGAGATGCAGCAGATCTGAGGCTTGCAGGTCATAAAGTTGGCTGAAATTTGTCACCAGTCCACAATTATATAAAGCGGCTGCTGTTTCTTCACCGATGCCATCGATATTCATCATGCGTCGGCCCACGAAGTGCTCTACACGGCCTATGATCTGAGGCGGGCATCCATATTTATTAGGACAAAACCAGGCGGCCTCACCCTCCATGCGCAGAAGACGGGTGCCGCATGCCGGACAATGCGACACGAAAGAAACCGCCTGTGCACCATCTTCACGGGCTTCAATGTCCACGCCGGTGATCTTAGGTATGATTTCTCCGCCTTTTTCCACATATAGCATGTCGCCTGAGTGGATGTCAAGCGATCGCATGATATCTTCATTGTGAAGCGAGGCGCGTTTGACTATCGTACCAGACAGAAGCACAGGCTCAAGATTGGCCACGGGCGTGATGATTCCCATTCGGCCTACGTCGAACGACACAAACTTAAGCCGTGTGAGCGCACGTTCAGCCGGAAATTTGTAAGCCACGGCCCAGCGGGGTGATTTGGCCGTGAATCCAAGATTTAACTGCTGATGCAGTGAGTCAACCTTGAACACAAGGCCATCTGTAGCTACAGGTAGTTTACGGCGCTCAGAGTCCCAGTGATGTATGTACTTGTCAACTTCATCAAGAGTTGTCATCCGTTTCATCGCTGCCGATATCTTGAATCCCCATGAGCGGGCAGCCATCATGTTGTCATAATGGTTGTCGAAGGGAAGGTTGTCTCCAAGCAGGTAATAGAAATATGCATCAAGGCCGCGTCGTGCAACCTCGGCAGGATTCAATAACTTCAGGGTGCCGGCCGCTGCATTGCGAGGATTTGCGAATAGAGGCTCTTCATTGAATGCCCGCTCGGAGTTTATGCGGTCAAAGGATTCATAGGGCAGAACAATCTCTCCGCGTATCTCAAAAAAATCAGGCCACCCGCTGCCGCTTAGTTGCAATGGGATTGATTTGATAGTCATTACATTGTCAGTGACAACATCTCCCCTGGATCCGTCGCCGCGTGTGACGGCACGTACCAGCCGGCCGTGCTCATATATAAGCGATATTCCGGTTCCGTCAAATTTAAGTTCCCCGTCAATAACGACCTTCTCGCCTGGCAACGCACCGAGCATGCGGTCTACCCATTGATCAACGTCATCGATTGAATAAGTGTTGGCCAGCGATAGCATGGGATAAACATGTTCGGCTTGTGTGAACCCTTCGCTTATATCTGATCCCACCCGCCGTGTCGGGGACAATGGATCATCATACTCGGGATGTTCTTTTTCAAGTTCCTCCAGACGACGCATGAGCGCATCGAAATCGAAATCGCTGATCAACGGCGAGTTTTCCACATAGTAACTATGGTTGTGTCTGTTGATTTCGGCGCGCAGCGCTTCTATGGTGCTTTTGATGGAGTCCATGTGGTTTGGGTTTTTGATATGCAAATTTAATAATTCCATGTAGAATAATAAAAATTTCATCCATATAAAAACTAAATTGTGTCGTGCTTTGTTAGAAATTTAACTTAACAAACTAAGCTTATAAACTTCAAAAAACCACCGATATGAAAAAAATCGCATTATTCTTAGCTGTAGCTTTGTGTTCTATCGCCGCATCGGCTCAGAACATAGCCAAAAATGAGTTAAAACAACTTCAGGCATTTTTGTCACAGCCCGCCGCTGAAGCAGCGACCAATGCTGAGGCGTTGAAAATTACTGATCTGCGTTCACCTGCCGGATGGGAAGGTGTGACTGTTACCAACGGTCATGTTACCGAGATCAAGTGGAAAGACAAGAAACTTGCAGGTTCGCTTGACTTATCGGGTTTCAAAGCCCTTACTACTGTAGATGTGTCGCGCAACAAACTCACAGCTCTTGTCATGAGCGGTGATGTAGCCCTCACCGAAGTAAATGCCTCGCGGAATGATCTTGCTGAATTCAAGATGGACGGTTGTCAGCAGATCACAGTATTGGTCCTTAATAACAACCGCTTGAGCAACCTTGACCTGTCAGGTTCGCCATTCCTCAAGAAACTCAATATCGCGTCTAACTCGTTCACTGCGCTCAATGTGGCCAATTCGTCAACCCTTGAGTCTCTCAACTGCCAGTCCAATAAGCTTGAATCATTGATGGTGAGCGACTGTACCGCCCTTAAGAACTTGTATTGCGGTTATAACAAACTTCAGTCTCTTACTCTCGCCGGTCTTACCAGTCTCCAGAGCCTCAACTGTGATGACAACGCACTCGCCAACCTCATCGTATCAAATCTACCCTCATTGAGTTTCATGGTATGCTCCGACAATAATATGAAGACCCTCACTGTAAGCAAATGTTCGGCTCTGCTTGACCTGGTTTGCTCTTATAATGACCTTACCGCTCTCAACGTCGAGCAGTGCCCCAACCTCCAGTTCGTAGACTGCTCTTACAATGATTTGTCAACCCTTGACCTGAGCAATCAAACTTTCCTGCAGCGTCTGCTTTGCGACAACAACGAGCTTACTACACTTGATGTATCTTATGATCAGGCTCTTACTTACATCAATTGCCGATACAATCAGATCATAGACATGCGCACTCAGGCTTGCCCCAACCTCAAGATGGTTGCCTGTCAATGGAACTATTGATAACGATTACAGACACATTACTGTCTGACTCTGTCAACCCTACATGATAAAGCCTTGGAGCCGCCTGGCTCCAAGGCTTTATCATGTAGGGTTGCTCATCTCATCTATCTGGTTGCGCACACTCTCTGCGTGTATGCCACTCCATAGATGCCTCAGGAATTCACTGCCGAGTCCCTTTGACTCTCCTGCCGAGACGCGCGATTCGAACATTGCAGTGTAACGTATAGGTTGTACGGCAGTCATGCCTTGCGATTTCTTGTACCGGCCTATCCGGCGTGATATTTCCATGCGACGGGCGAGCATTTCGGTGATCTCGTCATCAATTATATCAAGTTGACGCCGCATGTCTTCAAGTTCGGTAGATTCATGGGACAGATTGATAGCCCTGTGCCTTAGCCCGGAGAGCATTTCGAGCAATGCCGCGGGCGTTAGTTGCTGCTGCGCATCGCTCAATGCCTTGTCAGGATTACAATGGCTCTCAACTATAAGACCGTCGAAACCCATCTCCATGGCCTTGAAAGCTACCTCAGTCACAAGGTCGCGACGGCCGGCAATGTGACTCGGATCACATAACAGCGGCAATGGCGGTAGCCGGCGCCGTAACTCGAATGCTACGCTCCAGTGAGGCTCATTGCGGTAGGGAGATCCGGGAGCATAGCACGTGAAACCGCGATGGACAGCTCCCAGGCACCTTACTCCGGCGTCATACAGCCGTCGCAAAGCCCCGATCCAAAGGTCAATATCTGGCGACAGCGGATTTTTGACAAGCACAGCCGGCGATTTCCCTGATGCCGCGATAGCGTCGGCTATCTCCTGTACTGCAAATGGATTGACCACTGTGCGTGCTCCCAACCACAAGTAATCTATGTCGTGTTCCAATGCCATCTTTACATGTGTGGCTGTGGCAACCTCGGTAGCTGTCAGCATTGACGTGGATTGTTTTACGTTGTAGAGCCATGGCAGAGCCGCCTCTCCAATTCCTTCAAATGTTCCCGGCATGGTGCGTGGCTTCCATACACCGGCCCTGAAGACCTTTATACCCCCGAGTGCCAGTGCATGTGCGGTTGACGTTACCTGATCCGGCGATTCAGCGCTGCACGGCCCGGCTATGAACAGATGGCCGTCACTGAATCCGGGGAGGGGAGTGAGTCCGTTGATATTGCAATCCATATATTTTGTCGCTCATTCAGCCGGTTTATAAGGCCGGTCTCCTTTTTTATTGCAAAGTTACACTTTTTTCATCAATTCCTTCCCCCATAAGGTAGTTTATTAAAACAAAAATGCTTAACTTTGCACTATAATGACATTTACACCTATACGACTTATCTAAAAGCCATAAGCAAGGAGTGGAATAATGCCGCTTTTATCAATCACTCCGGTTTCATGCTGAATGTCAGATATTTGAATTTACCAAGCATAAATTAATAACTACCCCCGTATGGTTAAACAACTGTTATATCTTTCTCTGGTCGCATCCATGACGCTGTCAGCCTCGGCGCAGCGTCAGTCGCGATACATTAATCGGCAATTTCATGCCCCGGTTATGAACAGCCAGCCACTTCCGCATATGTGGAGAGCTCAACATGAAAAAACATATGAGTGGAACGGAAAATGGCTTCTCACCGAGGAGCATAATACTACATATACCCCCGAGGGATATATCTGCACTTCCACCCTCGCGGCTTATGACGAGTATGAACAGTTGCAAGGATACTCACGCGATACTTACACATATGATGCCAATCCTCGGTTCTATACCCGCAAGCTCACCGAATCAAGCGCCGACAAAATTAACTGGAGCAACGTTCAGCTTGTGACACGTGAGTATGATGAAAAAGTCCCCTCTCTGATCATGAACAACTCCGATTATGCATGGAACGGCGACTGGGTAAAAAGCGGCAACAATTACATGCGCAAGATCACCCGCAACGAACAGGGTAATATAACCCTTTGTGAGGTCGCTGTACTTTACATGGGCGGATATGATGTCACCGACCGTCTGATACTCACTTATGGCGATGACGGTAAGGCTACCATGATAGAGCATCAGACTCTTATCCCGGCTGAGGAAGGCGGCTTCGAATTTGTCACCGATGCAGTTTACAAAGACATAATATGGGAAAAGACTGACGGTCAGATCACCAACGTTTTTGATTTGCCCACCGAGTCCAACCGTATGTCATCGTGCCTTGTACTCATGGCTAACGGTACATATGGCCAATTGTCATTCTCATATCAGGATGAGCAAGGATCATTTGTGTCTAACCTTGTGCACACTGTCAATAATCTGCCCACGCGCAATACGGTAGAACAGAAGATATTGGACTCGAATGGTTCTTACGAACGTGTGGAGACCGAAACATCAGGTATCGGCGCGCTTACATCAGTCTATAAGCGTACTGAAAAAATATATCTTGACGAACTTGACCTGCCAACACTTCAATATCTTTCTGAGACTGACAATGGCGTAGAACAGATACTGACCTATATTATAGGTGAGATAGAATACCATCCTGAATTCGGTTATCCGGTTGTATATATACAGAAGGAGCATGATGTTTATGCCGGTGAGGATTTTAACATCATGCGTGTCGAATATTACGATTATATTGACATGCTTGGTGTTGAAGACGTAACCGCAGCTCCCGAAGATGCCCCGGTTGAATATTTCGACCTGAACGGCCGCCGCATCGCCGATCCGTCGGCACCAGGTATCTATATCCGTCGATGCGGCACCCAAGTGACTAAAATTGCAAGATAAATAACCATGCAATAGCATTCCGAGGTTCACCCGGCCTGCATTCAGCTGTGCCGGGTGAACTTTTTATATCATGTAAATGTTGAAATGTAAAGCCTTGTCATAGGCTGTGTCATATTATGAAAGTTAAAATGTTATTTGCATGCCTCTCGGCAGTGCTGACCGCCCATGCCACGCCTGTTATGGCTCCCTCGTCTGATCAAGTGATTGAATCATTGCAGTCTGTCGGATGTTTCACCGCTAATGTCAAATATACCGTGGTGCCTCCTGACGCCGCTGATGACATTGTTTATGATCTTTCCATAATGCAATCTCCGGCCACCCCGGGTGATACATTGGCCCCTGCCGCTTATCTTATAAAGTGGAATCTCAAAAGCCCTGAAACCCTCGCCGGCAGCGGCTTTTCGGCATACTTTGACGGTAACCATTACCGTTACCGCCCCGGCAAACTTCAGGAATATCATGTCGCAGATGATCCGCAGCCGTTTGCGCCCGGAGGCGATATCTCACGTGGTGTGCAGGCACAGGCGCAGTTCACCGGGCTTCTTCCGGGCGAGATCGCACGCATGCTGCGCTCGCTGGTGGCCGAGCCTGATTGTGCTGTAGCGGTTACCACCAAAGGCGACTGTGTAAATGTCACATGCCGACGGGCGCGCGACGGATACGAGATTCTCTCCGCTGGGTTTGTATTCGATTCCCGGTCAATGCTCCCCCGTTCGTTTGAAATGACATACAACGAAGGCCAGCCTTCCGAACAACTTGTGACTGCCGTATATTCAGACATCGACACCCTCTCATGTGTCGCTCTGTCAGAGCAGGCTCTGATAGAGATGTATCCTGTGGAATTTGAAAAATATCGCCGCGACACCTTCTCGCTGCAAAGCCTTCCGGGGTCTCGATTGCCGTCATGTTCGGCACCTACGTTGCAAGGGTCACGTTGGACACACCGCAGCGGCGAGCCATTGGAAGCACCTACGGTAATAGCAGTCCTTGATTATGACGTTGACTCAACGCCTGAAGTTGTGGCGGATCTGAGGAATGCATTTGAAAGGTTACCTTTCTCGGCATCGTTGGTATTGGCGTTCACCGGCAGTAACCGAGACACCGTGGAGAGCATTGCAGGCCCGGCACGCCCCGGCGAGCAAGTGCTTGTCAATGCACGCTCGGTGGCGAGGAACTGTGGTGTTGCCGACTCCCCGTCTTTGATCTTCTGCAGTGCTGACGGATCGGTGTCCGATATTCACATCGGTCGCAACAATGATCTTGCCTCAATTGTTATACAGAAGATTTCGATAGCCAGATAGCCGTTTGCACTGGCTGTTTATAATGATTTAAACATTGCAGGCCATTGACCTATGGTTTGCCAAACGTAAATTAATATGGAAACAATATTTTTTAAAGGACAGGAAGTCCACACCTATGGTGACGCGCCGGCAGTTGGTTCTGATGCTCCTGATTTCTGCCTCACATCGGGCTCTCTTGAAGATGTAACCCTTGCCAGTCTTAAAGGCAATAAGGTGGTATTGAACGTTTTCCCAAGCCTTGACACACCGGTCTGTGCCGCCTCTGTGCGCCGGTTTAATAAAGATGCATCAGGCCGCGAGGGTGTGAAAGTCGTGTGCGTATCTCAGGATCTGCCTTTTGCTATCTCGCGGTTCTGTACCACGGAAGGCCTTGATGATGTCATTGCCACATCAGCATTCCGTTCGCCTGAGTTTGCCCGCGATTACGGCCTGCTCATGGTCGATGGTCCGCTCAAAGGCCTGCTCGCTCGCGCAGTCATTGTGATTGACGAAAATGGCAAAGTCATCTATCGCGAGGTTGTCGATGAAATAACGGAGGAACCTGATTACGCCGCTGCCGAATCGGTGTTGTGACAATCGTGTGATATACTGCATCGGCAGTCGTGCCGATGATAGGATATTAAAGGAATCAAGGAGATTATGCTCCCTTGATTCCTTTAATATTTTACGGCTTTTGAACCGGTTGGTCATGATATGCTTTACCATTTGTGTGATTTTTAATGGATGTTATTGTTTTATGTCATATTTTTGCGTAATTTTGCGGCACTTTTAAATTAATATTTAGGTTTGTGTGATTTATATATTTGGAAAATCACATATTTTATGACAAATTTCTATGATATGAAAAAGCTGATTTTACTTATTGCATCAACAGTCGTGATGTCAACATCGGCAATGTCTGCCGGCATAGCTCCGGCTATGCACACTCGTTCCGAGTCACATCCGGCAATGCTCAAACAGAAAAGTGTATCACCGTTAGCGAAAGCCAATGCGGCCATAATCGAGACTCCCGCCGGAAAATGCATTGACAATTTATATATGTCGGAATTCGCATTATATCCCCGTGGTTTTGAAATCTACCAACGCATGGTGTCAGGTAAGGTATCGGCAATCGTAGAGGGTGATGACGGTTGTATCTATGTAAAAAATCCGATAGGCGTGCAGGTGACCGGCTCATGGCTGAAATTGGAGCATACCGAAGGCACCACCTATGTGGCCAAGCTACCCCAGGCTGCTACCGAGCCATGGGAATTCGAGGGCGAGCAAGTGTGCATGAACTTCGACCGTCTGAGCTTTGATGAAGATGAGGGATACTACTACCCGTCATTTGGCGAGAGCGAGCTTTATTTCAACTACGCCGACGGTGTGCTCACTTCAATAGGTGAGATCGGTAAAGATGATGATATGCCTGTGATGTTAGGACTCACCTATGACATCTATGGCCCTGAGGATGCCGATGAGGCTTGGGCCTGGTTCGGTGTCAACAACATTACTGTAAAGCCTGTTGACGCCGTTGTGACACAGCTGCCTGAAGGTGTTGAAAGCAAAAAGATGGTCATGACATCCACCGATAGTGAGGTGCCGGTATGGGTAGCTGTAAACGGTGATAATATTTATCTGCGTGCCGGTGAGGCATTCGGCTATGCCGTAGGTGAAATTGCCGGTGGCAAGGCTGTCTTCAAAAGCAAGCAGTACATTGGAATTTCAGGCAACTCCCATTGCTATTTTTATGGTGGCACGAGCCAGTTCGTAGAAGACGAGGATTATTATGACGGTGGTTATACTATATATCACACTGCTGATGACATCACCTTCGACTATCAGACTTCAGGCGACATCCTTAAAAGCGGCCAGACATTGATCATAAATGAAGGCGACTTGTCATTCTACGCTAAAAACACCTATGACAAGCCCGTGATCCGCGAATATGTGGCTGTTGAAGGCGCTCCGGCTGATCCGGTAATCACTCAGTTCACCGCTTATGATGATTTTGACGAATATGGAGTTATAAGATTTGACCTCCCGACCACAACTGCTGATGGCGCGGAAATCAGCAAGGTCGATATGTATTACAATATATTTGTCAAAGGTAACGACGAACCTTACGTGTTCGAACCGGACGTTTATGAGCTGCTGAACGCACCTATGACCGACGTTCCATATGATTTCAGTGATGGTGGATATGACTTCACTGTAAAAGGCACTGCCCACACCATAGTATTTTATGAAGATTTCGCGGTTCTCGGTGTACAGAGCGTGAATGTCGCTGCCGGCAAGGAATATAAATCAGCTATCGTATGGAGTGATGGCTCCGACGGGGTGGAATCCGTGCTGGTTTCTGATGACAATGTGTGCGAGTACTTCAACCTCCAGGGCATCCCTGTGGCTCATCCTGCCCAAGGCCTGTACATCCGCCGTCAAGGTAATAAGGTAGAAAAGATCATGGTTCGCTGATGCATCGGCACAACATGCCATGAGTCTCGGCACGTCATCTGACCGGGACATCTGAATACGCCTGCTGAGCGACACTTTGTCCATCTAAACAAAGTATCTCACTCAGCAGGCGTTTCTTATATGTCGTGTTAAACCTGTACACACAAGTCATCTGCACTTTGTTTATTTTATTTGTGCTCCACCTCTGAATGTTTCGTCAGAATAGGGTTGTGCTTTATTATAAGAATTTGTAACTTTGCAAGTTGAAACAAATTCATTAACGACATGTTTAACAAATTTAGAAGCTTTACAGCCAGTCACCCGTTGATTACCGCCTTTGTGGCTATAGCTGTCGCCACGTGCGTTGTGGTGTGGGGGTGTTTGCTGTTTCTCGACGTCTGGACTCATCATGGTGATGATGCTGTAGTGCCGGAAATAAAAGACATGCCTTACTCCGAGGCCGTCAGGGTGCTTGAAGAAAATAATCTCAATATTGAGATATCCGATTCCATATATGATAAAACTCTTCCCGGTGGCACTGTTGTGGAATCATGGCCCAAGGGTGGGTCGACAGTGAAGAGAGGCCGTAGCGTATATGTTACAGTTACCGCATTCTCTCCCAAGCATGTCACTCTATCTATGCCTGTCACGGGTGTATCGGTGCGTCAGGCTGTTTCCTACCTGTCGGCGCTTGGGATTACTGGTATCCGCTTTGTGAATGTGCCCTCACAGTATCCTGACCTTGTCGAGTCTGCTCATGCGCAGGGTCGTCCGATCGGTGTCGGTTCTGTGATTCCGGTCGATGCCACCGTTGTGCTCGAGGTAGGCGTCGCAATGCCCGAAACGGAGTCAGAAAATGAAGATTCTCTCGACATGTCAGCCGAGGAGACAGTTGAGGAAGAGCTTGGTTCGATGTCTGTCTACACTGATATATGATGGATTCTGAAAATCCGGAATTTGATCCGGAAATGGATATTGATGCTGCTGAAAGCGAGCCGGCGCTCGTGATTGTCGACGGCGACAACGAGCGAGAGCTTTACGAGCACTTCCGTTTTGTGGCCGATCCGGGGCAGGAACTGCTGCGTGTCGACAAGTTTCTGGTGGCGCGTCTTCAGAAGTCATCACGAAACCGCGTGCAGCAGGCCGCAGAGGCCGGTTGTATTATTGTCAACGGGAAACCCGTCAAAAGCAACTACAGGGTTAAACCCGGCGATGTGGTGCAGGTGGTGATGGACCGTCCGCGGTATGATTTCGAGGTCATTGCCCAGGATATATCTCTTGATATTATTTACGAGGACGAGACTGTGCTGGTGGTGAACAAGCCTGCGGGACTGGTGGTACATCCCGGGCATGGCAATTATTCAGGCACTCTGGTAAACGCTCTCGCGTGGCACTTCAAGGATAATCCTGACTATGATGTGAAGGACCCTCGCATGGGGCTTGTGCACCGGATTGACAAGGACACATCGGGGCTGCTCGTTGTAGCAAAGACACCCGATGCCAAAACTGATCTGGGCCGCCAGTTCTTCAACAAGACCACCCGTCGGGAATATATGGCACTTGTATGGGGGCGCCCGGATCCTGCTGACGGCCGCATCGAAGGAAATATTGACCGGGACCCGCGTGACCGCCTTCGCATGGCTGTATTTCCGCCTGATTCTGAAAAGGGAAAGCACGCCGTGACACATTACACCACAGTGGAGCAGCTCGGGCCGGTGACAGTAGTTAAATGTGTGCTTGAGACCGGCCGCACACATCAGATACGTGTGCACATGCGTCATTTGGGCCATCCATTGTTCAATGACGCCCGTTACGGCGGCGATCAGGTATTGAGGGGCGTGCCGTCGGCAACTTACAAGGCCTTTGTAAAAGGGTGCTTCGACTTATGCCCACGCCAGGCCCTGCATGCGCGCACCCTTGGATTCCGGCATCCTGTGACAGGTGA
This sequence comes from Odoribacter sp., assembly GCA_023663145.1. Lineage (GTDB taxonomy): Bacteria > Bacteroidota > Bacteroidia > Bacteroidales > Muribaculaceae > CAG-873. The sequence continues at coordinate 127,240 of JAMPHZ010000002.1, read as the reverse complement.
GGAGATGGACTTCTCGGCTCCACTCCCTCCCGACATGGAAGCAATGATTGACCGTTGGAGGAAGTACGCCGCCGCATCCGCCCAAAAACTTTGTTAAATCACACACTATTATTTTGTCGGGTAGCTGAAATTAGGTAAATTTGCACCTGCTTAAACGATATTTAGATGAAACTGGTTAAAATCACTATATTGGCGCTTGCTGCTGCAATGTGTGCTCCCGCAGCTATGGCCGTTATCGACAATCCGATGACAGCAGCTGTTATCAAGGCATATGAAAACATATTGCGCTCCAATCCCAAGGATTACCTTACCTTATTCCGCCTGTCCAACGAATATTATCGTCACGGCGAGTATGTGAAGGCTCTTGACAATATCAACAATTGTCTTGCCTACGCTCCTGCCGATAATGCCGACGGTACCCGTTTTCAGGCGTTCATGATTCGTGCCGGTATTTATAATCAGACCGGGCGCCGCCAACTGGCCCTGGCTGACCTCAACTCGGCTCTCGCCATAGAGCCGCAGTCGATGCAGGCACTATATCAACGTGCCAACACAGCTCTCGAGCTTGGAGATTATGACCAGGCCCGTCAGGATTACCAGCGCATTCAGGCACGTGACACACGAAATGCCGACGCAATCATCGGTCTGGCCCGTGTGGCTGCCGCTCAGAATGATTATGACACAGCATCCGATCTGCTACAGCAGTCAGTCGCTTTCTCTCCCAACGAACCCGAAAGTTATATCCAGCGTGCGTCGGTGCGGAAGACAATGGGTGACCACGACGGCGCTGTTGAGGACCTTCTTGTTGCAATCTCTCTCGGGTCCAAGAACCAGCGTGCCATTTCGGCATTGGTGGACTATGGCAACAGCAACTATAAGGCAACCATCGACGGCCTGTCACGTGCCATAGAGTCAGTCCCCGGAAATGGCCTGTACCGTTACCTCCGTGCTACAATCGCGCAGGCTCATTATAATTATCTTGCCGCCATCGACGACTTCCAGACAATCATTGACCAACGCCTTTACAACTATCATGGTCTCAACGCATCTATTGCACGGTGTGAGTTAGGACTCGGCCGGTATGACGAAGCGCTCGCACAGATCGACGAAGCCATAAAGTCATCGGCAGGCACGGTCGCTGAGTATTATGTGGTGCGTTCGCGCATAATGCGTGCACAGGGGCGTCACGACGAGGCTATTGCTGCCGCCAACCACGCCATGGTGATTGACCGCGAGTATGTGCCAGGTCTTGTCGAGATGGCTTTGAACTATGTTGACAAGAAAGATTACGAGCAAGCTATCGCCGTGCTTGGTGAAGCATCCATGCTTGATGCCGATAATCCTGAAATATACCTGCTGCGGGCATGGATTCACGGTACATTCCTTAACCAACCGGCCGCAGCGCGTCAGTTCAATCAGCAGGCTCTTGACGTGGAAGGGTTCGCCGACACCGATGCAACATCGCTGCGCGGATTCGCCCTTATGGCCCTTGACCGCACTGCCGAGGGCGACGCCTGGATGGAAACAATTCTCAACACAGTGCCTGATAACGATGGCCGCAACAACTACCTCGGCGCTTGTTATTGGATGCTGCGTGGTGAGGATGACAAGGCCCTTCAATGCGTCGAACGCTCATTGCAGGCCGGATACAGCGACAATCATAACTGGATGAACAATAATGACGGCCCCGTGAATGCAGGCGCCCTGCGCGACGATCTGAGATTCCTGCGCCTCATGCAACAATATAACTATATCTTCGGCAAATGACTGACAATTGCTTCAGGTAGTTTGATGGCATTACTCGCCATGACTGCAATTGCCGATGTATATCGAAAGGTTCTGTAGTTCAACGGATAGAACAAGCGTTTCCTAAACGCTAGATCAGGGTTCGATTCCCTGCAGGACTACTGGATTCCGACAGGATGAAGTAGAAGGCGGCCCGGTGCTTAGCACCGGGCCGCCTTTATGGTTGATCATGCGGTATTATACCGCACTATTTCTGCTTTTTATGGAAGACCGGTGAGATCTTCTGCCATAGTTTTACGGCTATCACAAGGTAATCGGCATAATTAAGCATACCGAGCACCCTGCTGAAAGTAGAGCGGGAGAGAAGTATGTTACCGCGGCGCACACGCTCGCTGTCTATGGCTAGGCGTTCCTTTTCAAGTTCTATATGTGCAAGAGTTACGGCGCGCTCATAAATGAGCCTGTCCATTGTATATCCGCCCCAGCCGGTGTTCTGTTTCTTTTTCATAGGTAAATATTATCACTTCTGCGGTGGTTTTACAAACAGTCGGGTCACAAAGCGCGTGATAGGGTCGATGAACAGCTTGCGGCGCATCAGTATCAGTGCCACGATGAGCAACGCGTAGAATGCCGCCACATACATGAAAGCCCATATCGGTGCGATTGTCTTGGCCAGAAGGTGCCCCACGCCGAACGACAGGAATACCAGCATCAACGTGCCTATAAGGGTAAGTACCGAGTAAAAAGCGATGCTTGATAGTAGCACCGACGTTTTCTCGGCTGCTGTCAGGCGCGCATAGTCGATATTCAAGGTGATGTACCGCCGCAGATTGTCCAACATGGTCGACAGCGGCTGCTGTTCTTCGCTCATAATTAAGATAGTTTGAAACGTGATGAAGTAAACAGATAAGGCACCCCGGTGCAGGCTTCTACCCGCCCTCCGGGGGCGCCATTATGTTGTGTCGTGGGGGAAAATCCTGTGATCAGGTGAGTCGTGGGCTTATTCGCCCTCGATTTCCTGAGCTATGAGTTCGGCGAATTCCTCTACACGGTCGGGCTTTACAATGCCGCGTTTCATCAGCAGCATCTTTATGCGGGCACGCAAGTCTTCGCCTCTCTCAGGAGCTGCGAGCGCCATGCCGGCCGCTCCGACTATCACTCCGCCGAGAAATATTGCGAGTCCTTTCATTTTTTCTTCGAGGTTGCAAGGGTTGCGTCAATCTTTTCCTTGATTTCTTCTTCAATCTGGTCAGCAATCGCGTCAACCTGGCTCTCGTGAGCGAAGGGACATTTTTCGCGGATGAATTCACGTATCTGGCTGCGGGTGCGTTTGCCTTCCTGAGGTGCCAGAAGAAGGGCGGCTGCTGCGCCCACGATAGCGCCGCCTAATGCGGCAAGTGCAATGTTGAGTCCTTTCATTGTTTTGTATTTTTTTGGATTTGTAAGTTCTGACATTCTAACATCGGTGCAAGCTCTATTGTTCATCCGGGAGGCAAAAAAAACGTGGTGCCCGAATGAGGGGCACCACGTTGTAGATTATCAGCGTTCGGTTGTTATCGAACGAGCACTTTCTTGCCGTTGTGGATATAGATGTGGCCGGGTAACGGCTCATCTACGCGCACACCGTTCAGGTCATAGAAAGCTCCTGATGCAGCTTCGGTGTCGGTTTCAATTGAGCTTACGCCGGTGGTCTCTTTCATGTCAGGCTCGCCGATGAGCATCATGTTGTTGGTCTTGTGTTCGCCGGGAACATAGATGGCTTCATTGGCTGCGAGCGATGAGGCACCGGGCACGAAGTACAGGTGGTCCTTGGCGTTCACTGTGCCCTTGCTAAAGCTATATACGGGTGACTCGTCGTTGTATTCGATGCCCCACATGTTCTGCATGTTGTCAGGTGTGAGGGCTGTGGGGAGAAGCACACCGCGGAGGGCTGTGTTACCGGTGGTTGCAGTTGTCTCTCCGGCGCGGCGGGCATTGGAGTGTTGCACTGAAGTTTCATCACCACTGATGATGAATGAATTGCCGGGCGCGGTCTCGATAGGCTTGAACACGTTTGTGCCCGGAATGGCCAGTGTGGCGGTGGCGGTGGCGCTTTCCAATATGAAAGGAGTCTGGGCAGGGATAGTGCCTGTGAGGGGCACGAGCTCGGTATAGTAATATATAACACCATCACCTACGTCTTTGCTCTTTTCTTCGGTGAGTGTGTAGAATTTGAGTTCACCTTCGCCGTCACCTGCCTCAACCGGGAAGTCAAGATACAGGGCGGTGTAGTTGGTGGCGTCGAGCGCGTTGGGAGTTGCCACGGTGAAGGGAGCTTCGTCTACATCATGGAGGATCCAGTTGCCGTTGATGCCGGCTATGGCCATTTCACTTTCGCTGGCGAAGCCTAAGGTGTTGCCTGCCGCATCCCAATGGTTGCCGCTGGTTGATACATCACCCGATGAGTTGAGTACGCGGCCATTGATAAGGAATACGCGTTTGTCGGGGCGCAGACGGGGCAGATAGGTCACGAGCAGGTCGGTGAGGTAGTGGTTGTGCACACCGGCAACCATGTCGCTGAAACCAAGCTTGGAGAAGCGGTCATAGGCATCTTTGTCAGGATTGAGGATGTAGTAACCCACCATCTTTATCCAGTTGAAGAGGAGATCCTTGTCAGCGAAGATTGTGCGGAAGTTGCAATCGACATATGTTATGATTGTGCCATTGTCATTCACGCTGTGCACCATGTCGGGGTAGGCTGCCTTGATGTCATAGCCCCAGCTTGCGAGCAGGTCTATGTCGCCGTCAAGGAAGGCCTCGAATGAGGTGTTGGCCTTACTTTCGATATACTTTGACATTGCATCCATGGCTGACTCGAAGTTGGCTTTGCGCTGGGCAAGCTCGGGAGTGCTGTCGTCAAGGTACCAGTCGCACACTGCCTGCAGGTTGGGCACGTCATAGTAGAGTTGAACGGTGCGGCCGTCAACGGGCTTGAGGCGGATGCCAAGGTCAAGGTTGGCCACGACATTGCGGTTGAAGTCGCGGGCTACCTCAAGATAGGTGTCATTGTCGGCGTCACCGTAGTTGCCGAGGCGTGAGGCGACGAACGCAAAAACTGCGCCTACAGTAGCGCGGGCTACCGAGGTGTAGCCGTTCTGGAAACCTTCGCGCACCAGTGCATATACCGGATCGGATGAGTTGATGGCGCGGTCGAACATGGCTTCGTAATCTTCGGGGGCAATCACATCCATTGATGCGTCGATACCCTGCGAGCGCAGATTGGTGAGACGGTATGAGTCGCCGTCCTGAACTGCTGAGATGTAAAGCACTGAGCCGGCGCTCTGCTGAGCCTGGGCGATCGACAGCTGGGGCTTGGCGGTGAACGGACCGCTCACCTCCACGTAGCCGTTAGGATTGCCGGCGTTCTGAACGCGGAAATAGCCTTCGATGACCTTTTCCTGCGCGGTGGCCGAGAATGCCACCGCAGCTGCGGCGATAATGGTGAAAAATTTCTGTTTCATCATGAATTGGTTTATTATATTGTTTTTTTATATTCAAGTGATTATTTCCACAGCACTTTTGCGCCGTTGATGATGTACACGTTGCCGGGTTCCGGATTTGTGACGCGGCGGCCCTGTATGTCGTAGACGGGGTTGAGATCAAGGTTCACAGGAGTGTCATCGGCCTCGATGTCGGTGATGCCGTCGGTGGCGGCCGGTGCTATCTTGTATGAAGCGGCAGCAGCTGAAGGCAGCAGTGTTATGTCAAGATAAGCCTTGTTGGCGAGGAGCTGTGCAGGAGTGCCTTCGGCTGTGGCTGCGAGTTTGTAGAAACCGATTTCACCGCGTGAGTTGATACCGAGCACGCGCATAGTGCTTTCGTCAAAATCTATGCGGCCGTTGTAGTTGCGGTCTTCATACAGCTGATACTCACCTTTGAGAGCGTTACCGGTGATGGCAGGCACCGATCCGGGAGCCAAAGGCAGCAGACGGTTCTCTTTTGACGTGAGTCCCTGACACTTGAGCAGGACTGCTGTGTTTTCGGGCACGCGGCCGTCTTCTATAAGAGTGAGCATGGCATAGCCTTGGCCGTTGGAGGTGGTTGATTCTTTCACGTAGTAGGCCTCGACGCCGTCGCGGCACTCATAGGGGAACGCAGTGTACATCGATGTCCAGTAGCCGCCTTCATATTCGAGAGCCTCGTCGGGCTTGGCCCCGAACCAGAAGTAGTCCATGTGTTCCTCGTCAAGCGCCTGGAATGCCATGGCTGAGTAGGTGTCAGTGTCACTGGCCGAGCCTACATAAACGTCGCAATATGGTACATTGTCTAAATAACGGCCACGCATCTTTATACCTACCTTGTTAAGAAAGCCTTCGCCGTTGACATAGTAATAACCCGGAGTGGCAGATGACATGGGATTGATTGCCAGTGTTTTGTCCATCAGTGTTTCTGTGTCCTGCCCCTGGCTGCGGAATGCTACTCCCGTAACTCCTGTCGAACCCTGCTTGCCATCGATGTAGAAAATGGTTGACGGCATGGTCGTGACGTCGAGGGGTACTACATCGTCAGTACCGTCGTAGCGGTTTGATGAACCTCCGAAGCCGGCGGTGTAAAAGTCGGCAAACACGTGTCCTTCAGGCAATGTCCATCTCATGAGGCTTGGCTGGGCCATCATGCCTTGACCGCCGGCAGGATCTTTGTCATCAGTTGTATCCATGGCATATCGGCCTTCAATGGTGAGTACACGGTTCACCATGTTGCGGATGCGGTAGTATTTGCCGGTCTGTGGCACTTCGGAGAGGTCTTTGAATATGCCTTTTATTTCCATAGGGGCCTCTAAGAAGATTGAGAATGTAGGTTCGGTCGACAGTATGTTGCCGTCGCCGTCTTCCCAGTGGTCAAATACAAGAAGCAGATGGCGTGTGGCATTGAGGTTGCCCAAGAAAGTGAGCTTGGCCACCTCGGCTGTCAAGATTACATTATCGCCCACATGGTTAACTTCAGGGGATGCAGTTACGAGGCCCGAGGCGTTGTTGCTGCTGAGAGTGATGCCAGGTTTCTCAATGAAGCGCGCGGTGTAGGATTGGCTGGCCGGTTTGCTTGAATCCGAGCTTGACGTGGTCACTGTGACTGTATACTCGGGATCAGCCGATATCAACGCATTACCGCTATACCATCCTTTGAAAATATAGGTGTTTTCATCAGTCGGCTTTGCCTTGAGGTAGTAGGTGTGAGATGTAGATGGTGTAATAGAAAAACCGCTTTTTGTGGCTTCTTTAGATTCGGCATAGTCGCCCGATGCGGGGGCTTTGTCGCTTGTGGAGACGTAGACAAGGCCTTTGTCTGCGTTGTCAGACTTGACTGTCACTTTGCTGTAGTATGTGCCCAATGCTGACGCATTGAGGCAGCTTGCGGCAGCGCACAGCAATAGCATTGAGGAACGTAGAAATTTTCTCATATTGTAGTTGCGTATAGGTTAAATTGATAATTTTGGCCTTTTTTTGGTTGCAAAATGTTAAGCGTTGCGTTGGCAAAAGATTATACAACACTATGCTATAATGATTTATCGCACAAATTTACGCAAAAACAATAAAACTACCCCCCCCCAATCGTTAATATATGTTAATGTATGTGTTAAAGGTGTTTTTTTACATGTTGAGTAAGTCGGAAAGTGTTATGTCGTTGATAGAATGGAAAACAGCATGTGCGAGTGGGGTGACGTCGGCCGTGCTGTTGGTGGTGGTCAGGCCCACTACCTTTGCACCTGATGCGAGTCCTGCCCGCAGCCCTGCGAGTGAATCTTCCATGACAATGCATTCAGTCGGTTGAACTCCAAGCCGGGAGGCTCCGATTAGGTAACCCTGCGGGTCGGGTTTTGATGCCGTGACATCTTCATCGGTCACGAGAGCCGAGGTGTATCGGGCCAATGCCGGCAGGTGACTGAACACAACATCCATCTTGGGGCGGTTGCTCGAGGTGACAATCGCTGTGAGGATTCCGGCGTCGTGAAGTGATTTCAGCAATGATTCCGCGCCATCGAAGAGCCGATAGGCCATGTTTTCTTCCTGCTCGCGCAGCATAAGCAGGATTTCATCGTGGGTGGAAGGGTCGAAATATCGTTCAAGGATGCTTGGCAGGGTGGAACCTTTGATTTTTAGGGCGAAGTCTTCAATGCCGGTCGGGAAACGGCGGTCAACAGCGTTCCAAAAGTCGGTATATATGCCTTCGGTGTCGATCAGCACACCGTCGAGATCGAAAAGTACAGCTTTTAGTGACATGTTTATTGGGGGGTTAATAATAATCATTAATCATATTTGCAAAGTTACGTAATAATTTATGTATGGCAATTCCTTAGTGGTACGAGATAGTGTGTCTGTTTGTTTTTTTTACGGATGTTTTGATTGGTTATTTGATAAAACGTGTGATTGCTATGGAGGCTAATGCCCCGGCTGCAAACCATAGCCAACGGCTGTTGGCGGTGCGCTGTGGTGCCGATGTTGTATCGGTTTCTGATGATTCTTCGCTGTGTGCGTTCAGTTTGGCTTCTGTGATTGATTGGGTGGATGATCGGGTTGTTATTCTGTGTCCCTTGACTTCTACCCGCCGAGAGGGTGAGTCAAGGTATGTGACGCTGATTACTGGTGAGTCGATGACTACGTTGCGGTCAATGATAATGGAGTCGCGGCAAGAGGTGTCTATTGCCCGTGAGTTTTCGGTTGTTTGTACTGATTTCACTGCGGGTTTTCCTGAAGAGCAGGCCCCGCCGGCCATCGCCGCCACAATGGCGGCGGTTAAGATGGCGTGGAATGTGTGTTTCATAGGCAGGAATATTCGGCGGTTGCGTCAAAGCACGGGCATGCTTTCGGGGCAAAGTCGCGGTGAGAACGGATTTCGGCATCAGGATAACGGGCTTTTAACCGGCGCAGCAGTTTTATCAGAGCTTCGCGTTGGGCCGGAGTGCGGGTATCGGCGGGGTGCCGGCCTGATTTGTCAAGCCCGCCCGCATATACCACGCCTATCGAACGTGAGTTATGTCCGCTGCAATGTGCGCCTGTTTCATTTTCGTCGCGGCCTGTCTCCACAGAGCCGTCGAGTCTCACAAGATAGTGGTAGCCTATTTTAAGGAAGCCGCGTTGGCGATGCCAACGGTCTACGTCGGCCGCGGTTACATCGCGGCCCTCTGGAGTGGCGGTGCAATGCACCACAATGAGGTTGATTTCACGGAAAGATGTGTTTTTCATTATCAAAATAAGTAAAGGTTAAAAAAATGTTGTCAAAAAATTTGGTAGAATGAAAATAAAGGTCTAATTTTGCACTCGCAAACGGCGGGATAGCTCAGTTGGTTAGAGCGTCGGATTCATAACCCGGAGGTCCCGAGTTCAATTCTCGGTCCCGCTACAGAGCCTTGACGAAAGTCAAGGCTTTTTTTGTTCCCGATTGCAATGCAAAGTTACAACATAAATTTAAAATAAACAAATTATATTGTAATTATTTTATATCGTATTCGCGAATTTTTTTACAGTGACATGTGATAGGTTATCTGTAAATGAATATTTGTCAGGCGTTTGTGGCTTTCCTTGCATTGCTGAGGGGAAAGGATCCACGGGAATGTAAAAACGGCACCCCTGTCGAGGGTGCCGTTGCAGTTATATGGTAGTCGTGTTTATTTTACTGTTACCTTATAGGAGTTGCCGTCAACTACCACAATGTAGAGGCCGGGGGTGAGACCGGTGAGGGCTGCGCTCCGGCCGTCAAGGGTATATGCTGCCGCGTCGGTGTATTCGCCGGCGATGTGGATCTCTCCTGTGCTGCCATAAACGGCTACGGAGTTTTGGCCGGTGAAGTCGTCGCCGAAGATGTCTTCGATGCCTGTCACCTCCTTGGATGCGTAGACTGCCATGGAGTTGTAGGGCAGAGACACGGTTACATTACCTGACCCTGAGAGGGTAGGGGTCACGCCTGCCGACGCGCAGATGAGCTGATTGTTGCTCGCGCTGATCACCGACGCACGTGCGCTGATGGTGGTGGCGGCGCCTGATGTTGCGGTGTTCATGAAGCAAATCACTTCTTTGTTGCCGTTGCGCAGGATGATTGTGCGGGGGCTGGTGGCGTTGCCGCCGAGGTTGGATGTGGTGTATGTGGCACCGGGGGCAAACAGGTCGGGGTTGTCACGGCGCAGGCTGAGAAGAGCGCGGTAAACGTCGTGTAGTCCTGAGTAGGCCGGGTTGTCAAGATTGCTCCAGATCACTCTTTTGGGGTCGGTGTTGTTGTCGTTGCCTTTCTTGGTGGTCTGGTTGGCTCCGAGCTCACCGAACTGCCATATCATTTTGGGGCCGGGAGTGAGGATGAAATGTGCAGCGAGCATGCCGAGGCGCTTGGCTGCGTTGGTAGATGAGCGCATGGCGCTGGGCGCGCTGTTGGAGATACGGTAATTTACACGTTCTTCGTCATGGCTTTCCGCATATGCTATATAAGAGCCTTCGGGGCGACCGTAGCCGGTGTAGAGCTGGTTGAGCTTACCGCCACCGCTGCCTTCGCTCTGGCATATGCCGAACTGGATGGAGTTGGCGTTGAAGTTGGCCCACAGGAGCTGTCCGTCGTTGGCCATCTGTGTTTCTTCATCAGCTCCGGCGAGGTTCTCGTTGATGTGGATGCCGTTGGGTTTTACCGATTTGATAACGGCGTGGAGGCGCTTCATGCGGTCGATACGCGATTGGTTGTAGCCCTCGGTGTTTCCGTTTGAGCCATATGAAGCGTTGTCACCGAGTCCTTTCACGAGGTCAAAGCGGAAACCGTCGACGTTGTAGGCTGTCATCCAATAGCGGAGCACATCATCCCACTGCTGCTGCACGAGGGGGTTGTCCTGGCGCCAGTCATTGAGCACGCTGTAGGCGTGGGGTGCGTTTTCGTTGTAGAAGGGGTTCGATGCTATGGGATACATCTGATACCATGGGTGGAGGCCGTCGCTCTGGTTGAACACGATGTCAAGGATAACGGCGATGCCGTGGCGGTGGCATGTCTCCACAAAGTCCTTGTAGTCTTTGGGTGATCCGTAGGCTTTATCGGGCGCGAAGTAGAAGTTGGTGTTGTAGCCCCATGAGTTGTTGCCGTTGAATTCCATGATGGGCATGAGTTCCACGGCGTTGACGCCGAGTTCAGCGAGGTAAGGAATCTTGGCGATGGCCTGTCGAACGGTGCCGTTGCCTTCAGCTTTGCCCTCGGTGCCGGTGAAGTCACGGAAGAGCATCTCGTATATCATAAGGTTGCGGTGCTCGGGGATGGTGAACTCGCTGAATTTGTATGATGTGTCAAGGTTGCCTTGATATACAGCGAGGATTACATCGTCGAACCGGTCATAGGGGTACTGGGGACAGTCGGGCCAGACGGTACGGTCAAGGAATTTATCGCTGTAGCAGTCGAGCACAAGACGAGCGTAGGGGTCACCTACTTTTGTAGTGCCGTCAACGATATAATAGTAAGGATATGGAGTGGAGGGATCGAGACCTTTGACGGTAATCCAGAAGTAGCGGTTGCCGTTGTAATCCTGGTAAGCCATCACGTTCTCGTTTTTGACGGCATAGTCATCCCATGAGGGTACAAGGATAACAGAGCTTTTGCCCGGTGCCGCAAGGCAGAATGTTACTGATCCGTCGGCATTGGCAACGGCTCCCATTTTTGGGGTTCCACCGGGATATGTGGCGGCCTTTGAGGCTTCAGGAGCAACAACACTAATTGATTTGGTGACTGTCTTGCCGGCGGCGTTTGTAGCAGTGGCTGTGAAGTTGTATGTGCCCAGAGCTGCGAACTTGTAAGAGGCCGAGAGAGTGGTGGCTGATGTATTGGCAGCGAGCTGCTGACCGTTGACGCTGATAGCGATGGATGCGGGCTCGCTGGTGGCCACATTTAGGTTGGTGGTGCTGCCTACTGATGTGATGTCGTTTACGCTTGATGTGAAGGCTATGTTGAAGCCTTCTTCGTAAACGTCAACAAAGATGTCGCCACCGGCCATTGTTTTGCCTTCTTTGTCGCCTGTGGCTGTACGGAATACAACGGCTATGCGTTTCACCTTATCTGAGCCAAGGCCTGGGAAGTAGGTCTTGAAGTCACCGATGTTGAGTGTGTAGGTGTTTGGGCCGGTGTAGGTCAGTTTGTATTTTGCCGAGTTGTCAAGCCAGTCGGGCGCGAATTTCCAGTCACTGGTGCTGGTGCTTTTGTCGGTGATGAGGCCTATGTGTGCGTATATGGCAGTCGACGCGGGCAGGCCCATCAATGCTTTGTTGGACTCGGCGGCATCGGGATGGTATGTGAGCACGATGCCGGTGCTGCTGTTGGTTAGCAGCGGCGGATTTGATGTGACAATCTGGGCTTTCATTCCCAAAGCCACTACCGCGAGAATTAATGAAAGTATTAATTTCTTCATGGTTATATTGTGATAATGTAAGTGCAATACTTGCAGCGGTGGAGGATAACGTGGCCCCACGGGCTGCTTAACGCTGCAAAGATACGTCAAAAAACGCAAAGCTACAACATGTTACCTCCAAATAGACTGAATTTTTAATATTTTTCAGAAATAAAATATCGGCGGCGCTTTCCTGCGAGGAATCGCGCCGCCGATTATAGTCGGGAGTCTTCGTTGTGAAGTGAATTTATTTCTGTCGTTTGTCTTTGTTGTCTGATGAGTAGCCGTAACCGTATCCGTAGGTGCCGTTGGTGCTGCGGTAGTAGTGTCCGTATTTGCGGTAAGAATAGGAACCTGCGTTCATGTTCACACCGTTAAGCACGATGTAGGGGTCGCTGAGACGGTTGTCGCGGATCGCCTGATGCAATACTTTGAGGCAGCTCTTGGTTGAGTATGACGCACGTGTGACGTATAACTGGATATCGGAGTGAGGAATGATCAAGAAAGAGTCGGAGATCACGCCGATGGGAGCGGTGTCAAGTATCACGTAATCAAAGTCGGCGCGCAGCTGATCCATAAGTCGGGTCATGTTGTCGCTGAGCAACAGTTCGTTGGGATTTGGTGGAATGGGACCGGCGGGAAGTATGTAAAGGTTCTCGCTAAGGTCGCTGTGGTGGAGCAGCGACTTGATGTCGGATGTCTGGCCGGAGAGGAATGTGGTCACGCCCTGCTGATTGTTAAGCCCGAACTTGTGGGCGAGGACCGGGCGACGGATATCCATACCTACCACTACAACCTTTTTGCCTGTGAGGGCGTAGGTCAGGGCGAGGTTGGTTGCCACGAATGTCTTGCCCTCACCGGAGATGGAAGAGGTTACAAGTATGACTTTTTTGTTCGCACCGTTTTTGGTGAAGCCAATGTTGTTGCGCAGCAATCTGAATAACTCTGCAATGGCCGTGGATACATTCGCGCCGACCACTATGTCGTTGCCGTCTTTTGATAAGTCGGTGGAAATTTCGCCGAGAATGGGCACATTGGTTAGTCGCTGCAGTTCTTCCTGATCTTTATATATGGGGAAGAAGAAGCGCTTGAGGAAAATTATACCGGCAGGAACGGCGAGACCCAGAAGGAGAGCCATGAAATATATGATCATGCGGCGGGGTGCCACGGGACCTGTAGATGTGGGGTCGTCGATAAGGCGCGCTGTAGGAGTGGCGAGAGTTTTCTGCAGGGCTATTTCCTCACGCTTCTGCAGCAGGAATGTGTAGATGTTGACCTTGACCTGTTGTTCGCGGAAGATTTCCTGAAGCCCCTTGTCGATTGGGGGGAGTGAAGACAGCTGACCTTCGGTGCGGCCTTCGATCGCGGCTATGTTGTTGCGCCGGGCTTGAATTCCCCGTTTGACGGATGACACGCTTTGGAGAATGTCGGCCTTGTCGCGGATGAGTTCTTCCTGCAGGGTGCGAACGAGGGGGTTGTCGGGGGTTGATGTCTCAAGCATGCGTGTGAGGCGTGAAACCTTTGCGTTGTATTTCACGATTACGCTGTTGAGGGTGTTGTCGGATGTGACAGCGGGGAGGGGATCGAAGTTGTTGGCACGTTTTATTGTGGCTTCGATTTCGTTTATCACCACAGCCTGAGCCTCAATTTCAGCGAGCTGAGTCTGAGTGGTTTTCGCAGTCTGCAGGTTGGATGATACCTGTTGTTCCAGGTTAGAGATGTTGTGGGCCTGGCGGTATTCTTGAAGTCTTTGTTCAACGTCGCGCAGTTCGTCGTTGATCATCACGAGGCGTTCAAGGATGAAAGCTTCTGTCTGCATCGCTGAACGGTTTTTGTCTTCGATGATCTGGCGGTTGTAGAAGTCGATAAGGGTGTTTATGACATCAATGCCTTCGCGTGGGATGGGTGTGTTATAGGCTATCCGGACGATGGTCGGAGCTTTTTCTTCGAAAGCTATGTTGAGACCGGCTGACAGGCGTGCCGCCACAGCTCTTGGATTGGTGATTTCCACACGCTCTATGCCTTCGAGTTCGGGGACTTGTTCCACGCGGCTAACAGTCACGTCACCTACCGAGAGGTCGATTACGAGGGGGAGCTGCACGTTGGTGTAGTTTTTGTGTTCGTCAACTTCGTTGAAGATTGTGTTGACTTCCACATCGTATTTGTTTTCCTCGGAACCGTTTGTCACTGTGATGAAAATGGGCTTTTCAAGGTCGTTTAGAGCCATGGAATCCATTACGGCATTGATTGCACGGTCGTTGTACAATGGAATGTCGCGCAAATTACCCACACGCCAGTAAGAGTAGGCCATTTTGAGTGAGTCAACGATCTCAATCACGTTGTTACGTGATTTCAGAATCTCGAGTTCGGTCTCATCGATATAATTTTTCATATCGATGATCGGGTTCTCGGGATTGAAAGAGAACGCGTTTTTGGATTGTGAATCGTCGTTGTTAAGGTAAATTGATGCGTTTACCTGATATGTCGGAACGATTGTGGAGATATAGAAGTAAGCGCCAATAAGGAATATTACGGCGCTGATTACGAACCATTTCCAATTGGCAAGATAATCGAGCAGCAGGCCGGTGGTGTCAAGTACGTCATCGGCTGGCAGTTTTTTGTCGATTTTGTTGATTTTATCGTCTTCTGACATTACAGATTAATTTTTTGTAAGGTTTACAATGCCGATTACAAGAGAGGCAAGTGATGAGATGCCGCCCACGTAAGTTATGGTTGCAGCGACTGCCGGATTGAGCTGCCATGCGTTGGCCGCCATAGAGGAGTTTGGCGCTACGTATATTATATCGTTCTGTTGCAGTGAGAAATATGGCGACAGAAGGAAGTTTTTGTCATGGATATTGATTTTGTGCACTTCTCGTGTGCCGTCGCTGTTGGTGCGGTAAAGCAGGATGTTCTCGCGGTCACCTTTAATATCAAGGTCACCGGCGAGTGCGATGGCTTCAAAGAAGTTCATGCGTTCGTTGTGGCTCTGGTATATGCCGGGTGCTTTCACGGCGCCGGTCACAACCACGCGGAAGTTCATCAGTCGCACTTCCACCTTTGGTTTCTCCTTGATATATTGTGGATAGATGGCATTTGTTATTTCCTGGGCAAGCTCAAGTTTGGTCTTGCCTGAGGCATCAATTGTGCCAATTATAGGAAAGTAGATCGTGCCGTCCTGGTTTATAAGGTAGTAGTCGGTAGACACGTCAAGGTTGTTGGTGTTGGTAGATGTAGACGAGGATACACGGCTGATGTTGCCTTGATCGTTGATATACATGCCTTTGTTGAACGGAACCACAGATTGCATGTCGGTGGCGGTAACCTCAATGTTAAGGAGATCTCCCGGGGCGAGAATCGGGTCGTTGATGTGTGATTGCTCTGAAAGGATCTCAGCCGGAATAGCTTCGGCATCAACGATGTAAGGAACTTTTTTGGATACACTGCAGCCGGCGAGGAGTGTCATGCCGGCGATGGCAAGAGTAGTGGTGATGAATTTCATTTTCTATAGAAATCTAATATCCTTTGTTTATACGTATTGCGCGGCAAAGGTACGATATTTTTTTCTGATGTGCAAATAAAAAGCGGCCGCGATAGTGAGCGTGGCCGCGTTGGATTATTGTGGGCAGATCTCACACCTTATGCAGGTCATGACCCATGCGTTCTTTTTTAGTGGTCATGTAGCGTTGGTTGTAAGAATTCGGGGCTATCTCGATAGGTACGTTCTCGGTGATCCCGATGCCGAAACCTTCAAGGCCGCGCCGTTTCACAGGGTTATTTGTCATCAGTCGCATCTTCTTTATGCCGAGCAGGTTGATTATCTGCGCACCTACACCGTAGTCGCGCTCGTCGGCGGCATGTCCGAGGTGTATATTGGCTTCCACGGTGTCAAGTCCTTCTTCCTGCAGCTTGTAAGCCTTGATCTTGTCCATGAGTCCGATGCCACGACCTTCCTGATTCAGGTATATGATTGCTCCGCGGCCTTCTTTGTCGATCATTTCCATGGCTTTATGGAGCTGATCGCCGCAGTCGCAACGTTTAGAGCCGAATATGTCGCCGGTGGCGCATGAAGAGTGTACCCTGACGAGCACCGGCTCATCGCCGGCGACGTCACCTTTGACGAGGGCTATGTGTTCCAGCCCGTTGTCTTTCTGCCTGAATGGGATAAGGCGGAAGTGCCCGTAGGCTGTGGGCATGTCGACTTCGACACCCATCTCTACTAATTTCTCGTGCTGGAGGCGGTAGGCGATGAGGTCGCGGATCGATATGAGTTTCAGTCCCCATTCGCGGCTGCGTTCTTTAAGCTCGGGCAGACGGGCCATGGAGCCGTCGTCGCTCATGATTTCCATAAGGGCTGCTGCCGGCGCGAGACCTGCCAGTCGGGCGAGATCAACGGCAGCCTCGGTGTGTCCCGAGCGGCGCAGCACGCCCTGGTTCTGGGCATAAAGAGGATTTATGTGACCCGGGCGCCCGAAGGTGCCGGGGGTGCTGGTGGGGTCGGCCAATGCGCGGATGGTGGCGCAGCGGTCCTGGATGCTTACTCCGGTCGAGCAGCCTTCGAGTTTGTCAACGGTGACTGTGAATGGAGTTCCGAGCACAGAGGTGTTATCTTCGACCTGATGGGGAAGTCCTAACTCACGGCAGCGGTCGATGGTTATTGGCGCGCACAGCACGCCGCGCGCGTTCTTGAGCATGAAGTTGACCTGCTCAGGTGTTATTTTTTCGGCGGCTACGATAAGGTCACCTTCGTTTTCGCGGTCTTCATCGTCAACCACGATTACCATTTTGCCTTGGCGAAAGTCGTGGATAGCTTCCTCGATAGAGTCGAGTTGAATCTTATTGGAGTTCATGATGCTTTGTTAGGTCGTTATGTTGAGTATATATGTCAATGAGGTGCGCGGTTATGCGGTCAAGGTCATCAAGGTCACGGCGCCGCGGCTCAAAAGGATACTCGTTTATATATTTAATAACGTATTTATCAGTGGAGTTGCTCAGATAATCGATGAGGGAGTTGAGAGGTTCGCGCAGGGCGGTGACGGCTTTGACGGGCAGGAACCGCAGCAGAGGGGTGCGGTGGGAGATTGCGGTGCGGGCTGCATCGATTCGCGACGAGAAGTCGTGAAGCAATTCCAGAGCCTTTTGCGGCTCAACTTCGTGCATCACAATCATCTTCATTTCCAAAGCCCGCTTGCCGCGCCTTCCTATCAGGCGGTTGAAGAAATTCTTATAGGCATCGATATTGAACACTGCCGAGTCATCTACTGCCTTATATGTGAAGAACACTCCTAATGGCATCAGCACTATGGTGCTGAGCCACATGCCTTGCCACACTATTACCTTGCCATCGCGGGCCATCTTGTAGCCCATATTGTCAAAAATGAAGTAGACGATGAACAGGAACACCGATATTACTAAGGGAGTACCCAAGCCTCCTTTCTTTATAATAGCACCCAATGGAGCACCGATAAAGAAGAATACGAGCACGGCAAATGATAGTGTGAACTTGCGTTGCATCTCGATTTCATGTCGTCGCATGAGTTTGTCTTGCTCGGTGAGCATCAAGGCACGGTATTCGAATTCCTGTTTGGCGCGTTTTGCGTCGGCAAGAGCTTGGCTCACATATGTCTTGGCAAATGAAGCAGTAGGGGCGTTGAACACCGAATCAAGATCATAGTGAAATTTTGTCGCGGCTGCTTTGGCAATGGCTTCCGGAACCGGTGTGGGGGTCAGGTGCTGCCGGCCAAGGCTGTCACGATCAACGCGGTAGCGTGTAGATCCTACATAAGATGTGGCGAGCAGCTCGTTGCCATAGACTATGCCTATCGAGTCAACACGTCGCCCAATGGAGTCGATTGATTCGAAAAGCTGTGATATGTTCTGTCCTACGTATTGTGAACGAATGCCGCTCTCATCCATTCGGTTGAAATTGGCGTCAAATGCAAAATAGATTTCTTTGTCAATGAATTCTTCGCGCCGGAATGGCATGTAGCCGGACGTTCCGACACCCATTGAGTTGTCGTTGAGGTTCTCGAACAGTTCGCCTGAATGCAACTCAAGGAACAGTCGGCGCTTATCTTCAGTAAAGGCGAATTTGCCGGAGTCGGCGAGAATCACACGCGTGTTTTCATTGCCGCGGCTCAGGTCATAAATTATCATGCCGTAGAGCATGCCTGTCTCGGCGTTCTTATGGTCGATATATAGGTTTATGCCCGGGATTTCGTCGTAGAAAGATTGTTCTGGGATCTCGACTTCAGGCGTTTTTTGTCTTACCGAGAACATCAGGGTCCACATCCTTGACTGGGCGACGGGTAACACATTGTTCTGAAAGAAAAAAGCACCGATGGCTATCAATACCATCAGCACGATAAGCGGACGCATGATGCGGAAAAGAGATATGCCGGCCGCTTTCATGGCCGTAAGTTCAAGTTTCTCGCCAAGGTTCCCGAATACCATCAGTGATGCCAGCAATATGGCCAACGGGAGCGCTGTGGGCACCATGGTGAGAGCGGCGTAGAAAAACAACTCGCCGAGGATGTCAAATCCCAGCCCCTTACCTACCAGATCGTCGATCATGCGGAATAAGAACTGCATGAGCACGATAAACAGGCAGATAAAGAACGTCATCACCAACAGTGGCAGAAACCGCTGCAACATGAAAGTGTCGAGTCGTTTTATCTTGAACATTGGTGCAAAGTTAGCAATTTTTTTCATAACTTTGACTCACAAATTCCATATGCGATGAAAAGCTCAGTAAAGAAAATGTGTGAAGAGGTTCAGCAAATGCTGTTGAACGGTCAGGCTGACGATGCGCTGCGCCTGTCGGGTGAGGCCTTGGCCATAGCCGAGGCCAACTTGCGAGGATCTGCTCACGACGGTTATGAATGCGGCGATGATTTCCTGGATTCAGCCGCGCTGCATGTGAGACTGTTGCTGACGGGCGGCATGCCGGTGGAAGCTCTGTCGTGTGCGTTGCTGTGTCTGTGCACTGCCGATATTTCGGCTATAACGGGAAACAGGGGTCATGCTGTGGGACTGTGTGATTTGCTTACCGCAACTGTCATTGCAGAGATGTCGGCTATTGATACTCTACCTTTCAGTGACCGGGTCTATGAGCAAGCCCGGGCGCTTACGTCAATCACCGGCCGGTGGTTGCATTACTGTTATTCAGGGCTTGCGGAGTCTCAAAGCAGCTGCGGGCGTCTCACCCAATGCGCACATGTGCTTGGTGCGTTGGGCGCTACTGCTGCGATAGATCAGGATCCGGTGATTGATGGCGAGGCTGTGTCGCCGGAGCATACCAAGAAATATCTTCAGGAAATGCTCGGGCTGGCTGGAGATATGTGCATACTGAATATAGAATAAGATAAAGAACCGCCTTCATGCAGGTGCATTGGCAGTATCATGCCGATCCTGTGCAACAATGAACTGCCCCCGGAAGTCTCATACGATCTCCCGGGGGCGGTTATTGAATATTAATTATTTGACGGTGCTTTTTTAGTTACTTCACAAGAATCTTCTTGCCGCCCCGGATATAAATACCTGCGGGAAGTTCTGACACCGAGGTTTCAATTTTTATGCCTTGAAGGTTGTAGATGGGGGCGTCGGTTGCTGTGCCGTAATCGGTAGTAATGCTGCTTATGCCGTCGCCTTTTTTGAGGTTGAGATCAACTTTAGTGTCAGCACTGTTGACAGTGAACATGAAAGCGCCTGATTCGTCAGGTGTTATTTCGGTGCCGTTTACTGAACATGTAGCATTGGTTACATCCTGAGCCGGCGCGATTATTACTTGTGTGCCACTGAAGCATTCAAAGCCTTCGCGCCAATTGTCAAATGTCTTGATGATGTCGTAGGTGAAAGTTGCATCGCCTTCGCCTGTCACATTGAAAGATGTGTTGCACATGACAGGCTTTTTCTTGCAGAAGCATTTGATCACATCACCTTCCGCAACGTTTATTTCCCAATATGTGCCTCCCTCGAATGTTGGGGCCATTTCCTCCCCGTTGATGTAGAGGGCGCCGAATGGTGCGCCTACGAACGACAGCTCATAAGGATTATATGAGTCGGTGAAATCAATCACATTATAGCCGTTCACTACCGGGTAATCTTCTCGTTTGGCATTGCGGAGGCGGAAATAATATTCGGCAGCTGTGCGGTCGTCGACCCAGAACACAAATGTCTGGCCGAGGGTGATTTTGCGGGTGATGAAAGTAAGCTGCAGACCCGGTGTCGCGGTTATTGAGGTGCCGTTGATTTCTCCGGCAAGGTCTGATGTTACCGATACTATCTCCGAGCCGTTTGTCGCGCTCCATGACAGGGCGGGCGCATCTTCGGGAACTTTTACTTCATTGCGGCCTGCGGCAAGCTTAACTATGTTCTCGGGCTGCATGAATCCGGCATAAAGTATTATGTCGTCGGGATTTTCGATGTTGACTATCACGTCAATCGTGCCCCATGGATGAGCCTTAACTGCTACAACAGCATCTTCGACAGGTGTGAAGCTGATAGCATCGTAGAAGTACTGCAGGTCGTATGGGACTCCGTTTATCAAGATTTCATCTACTTTATATTTGGCGGTATTGAAGTATAGATCGACATAGTCTCCCGAGTCAGCCGTGAATGTCTTCCCGTTGAAACCGGCAAGGGTTGTGTAATTTATGGAAACATCTGTAACGAGTCCGGGTGTGAGGCTTTCGTCAAAATCAATGGTGACAGTGACGGGCTTTTGGGGGAATTGAGCCTTGACGTTCACTATACAACCGTCTTCGAGTGGTATGGCTACTGTCTCTTCAATACTTACGGGTTCTCCGTCGAGAGTAACGCTATAGAGCTTCTGTGCTCCGATGGCTGAAAGATATAGAGTGCTTTCGATTTCGGGATCGAAACTTATTACCTGCGTGCCGTTCTGCAATGTCGGGCGTAGAGAAGTACCTGAGAAAACCGCGCTTACCATAGAAGCATTGTCTACTTCAAGTGTAAAGGAGGCGGTGCGCGAAGCTCCAAGGTTAACGGTTTTTACGGTAAATGCCTCACCCTGCACGCTTTGATCCCATATTGAAAGATACCATGCGCCGTCGTAATACTGCTGGGGCGTGCCGGCCTTGTCGGTTATGGACTCAAATGCAAATCCCTTGTTTACTATTATTTGCATTGACGATCGCGGGGGGACTGTGAATGTATTCACTCCGGCTACGATCTCAATGTTTTCCGTGTAATCCTTCGTTACGGTAACCGCTTCCGGGTCATTGAAATCAATGGTGAACGTAATGTCCTGTGCAGCCGTATTTAACGATGCAACAGTCATGAATATAAACAATAAGATGGAGTAACAATGTTTCATGTACCTGAAGATGGAAAAAATTGCGATAAAAATACTGTTATAAGTTAAACTGTTAACTTTTTCATACGCAAAGTAACGTATTTTTAACAGGATATGCAAATATTCTTTCTTTTTTTTGAATCAAAGGCACACACGCATGTTCTTTATATAAATTAATCCCGCTCCTATTATATAACAGGGAGCGGGATGTATATCAGCTTGATAAGCAGTTCTGTATACCGTGTAGTCTTAGATTACGTCGTAGTCAAGTCCAATGTAGTGCTGATAAGGGTGATCACATGCGGGACATACCTTTGGAGGCTCAGTTCCTTCGAACTGGTATCCGCACACGAGGCACTGCCAGGTGATGGGGGTGTCGCGTTTCCACATTGTGTCGTTCTTGACCTGATCAAGAAGCATCTTGAAGCGTTTTTCGTGGCGTGCTTCCACAGTGGCGATGGCGCGGAAATGCTCGGCTATGTCGCTGAAGCCTTCCTCATCTGCGACTTTTGCAGCAGCTGTGTAAAGTTTTACGCCCTCGTTGTTTTCTTCACTGATGGCGATTTCAAGATTCTGGGCTGTGGTTCCTATCACGCCTGCGTCGACGGTCATGGGTACTTCAACTGAACCGCCTTTCAGGAATTTGAAGAATACCTTGGCGTGGTGAAGTTCGTTGTCGGCTGTCTCACGGAATATCTGCCCTGCGGGATAATAGTTCTCTTTATCGGCCTGTTGGGCGTAGTAAGTATAGCGGCTATATGCTGTTGACTCAGCAAGATAAGCTATCACGAGATTTTTTTCTGTCTTGGTTCCTTTGATACTTTTTGTTGCCATAATTGATTGTATTTTCACATATGTTTATATGTAAAACAATCGGCATTTGTCTTAGTTCAATTCATTGAAGGTCTTTTTGCGGCGCAGGTAAAATGCCGTGAGAATGTTTACCCGGCAGTCGGGGCGTGTTTTGAGCAGGTTTATATCAGGGTGTCTGTTGTATTTTAGGCGCATCTTTGCAAAATCACGATGAGCCTTCACAATCGCAGCCGCATTCTGCCATTTGCCGGTTGCCACGAAGCGCATCCACGCGATGGTGTCGAGCAGCCTGCGGCGCAGAAGGGTGGTACTGCGGTCGCTGTCGGGTAGATTTTTGTGGAGCATAAGCAGATTGTTGCGGAAATTGAGGTATATTTTTCGCGGACTGTCGGGAGGCAGTGATCCTCCTCCGAGGTGATACACTGTTGACTGTGGCACTGCGAATATTCCTTTACCCTGCAACAGGATTCGCCAACACAGGTCTATCTCTTCCATGTGGGCGAAGAATTCCGGATCAAGCCCTCCGGCCTCGAGATATACTGAGGTGCGCACCATCAATGCCGCCCCAGTTGCCCAAAAAACCGGTGTTATGGAATCGTATTGGCCTGTGTCATACTCGCATACATTGAAGATACGGCCTCTGCAATAAGGATATCCGTTGCGGTCAATGAATCCTCCCGCTGCGCCGGCATATTCAAATCTGGATTTGTCGGTATAGCTTAACACCTTGGGTTGGCATGCTCCGGCATCGGGGTGTTTTTCCATGAACTCGTGAAGTGGTGCGAGCCATCCATCGGTGGTGGCTACGTCGCTGTTAAGCAGCACGGTATATGGATAACGGGTAAGGGACAAGGCCTTGTTATAGCCTTCTGCAAAGCCATAGTTGCGGTCAAATTCTATTGTCTCAACCTCGCTGAATCGGGAGGCAAGCACTTCCTTTGAGTCGTCGGTTGACCCGTTGTCAACAACAATCACCCGGCCTACTGCGGGGTCTGTGGAGGCAATTACCGCAGGCAAGTATTCACGCAGCAGGCGGCTGCCGTTCCAGTTGAGTATGATCACGGCCACGGGTGGCATACCCGGCCGGTATATATGGGATGTGTCGATCATTATTGTTTTTATAAGTTGACAGGATGCTTCCATCGTTTGTGGCTCCAAAGCCATAATGCAGGGTCACGCCGTATAGTATTTTCAAGCAACTCTGTATACCGTCGGGTGATCTCGCCTTCCGGGAGCGACGAGGGGTCCTCTGCGATGAGACGGGTGGTGATGCGGTAATGGCCGCGTGAGATTTTCTCCATATCCCAGTAGACTGTGGCCATATCAAGACGTCTTGCCAAGGTTTCGGTGCCGGTTATCATAGCTGTCGGCCGTCCCATAAGTGTTGTTATATAGCCGTTGTCGCCGTGGCTTGGATGTTGATCGCTCATGAAGCCTGTGATTGAGATGGCCTCGCTTTTGCGTAATTGCAGCAATCGTCTGAGAGCCCGTGATTTGTCAATGCTCTCAGAGCCAAACCGGCTGCGTACGGCCAACATCAGCCCGTCGAATGCCTTTGACCGCAACGGCCGGTAGATTTGCGCGAATACGGTGTGGTCAGACGGTTTGCGCGATGTGTGGAGACTTACCGATGGGGCCCACTCCCAATTGAAAAAATGGCCGAAATATACTACTATGCTCCGCCCTGATTCCATCAGGCGGTCAAGTTCTTCGGTGTTTACAAATTCCATACGGCGCAACATTTCGTTGTCGCTGATGTGGAGTAATTTGAGTGTCTCAACAAAATTGTCAGTGAAATTCCGGTAAAACTTGCGCTCGATCTTCCTGATTTCTTTTTCTGATGCATCAGGGAATGCTGCATTCAGATTTGCGCGTACTACCTTACGGCGATATCTTATCACCGAATGCAGCAGGCCGGCCGCGATGTCTGATATGCCGTAAAGCAGTGACAGGTTGGCGTGGGCTAAGGCTTTGAACGTGGCTTTCAGCATAATGGGCTTGCGGTGTCGAGTTGGCCTGTAAGCGTTTCTGTCTCGGGGTTAATGGCGGTGATTCTCACATTTACAATAGTGTTGTCAAGCTCTGCAGTGGCGTCCGGAACTTCCACCCTCAGGTAGTTGTCGGTAAAGCCTGACATTGGTTTGCCATGGCCCTGAGGATGCTCAAGCAGCACTGGACGGCATGTGCCGGTGAATCGCGAGGCGAACCGTTCCCACTTGGCTTCGCTAAGCCGCAGCATGACATTGGTGCGCCGGTGCTTTTCGGCAGGGGCAACGGCTCCGCCAAGGTCAAGAGCCTTGGTGCCGGGACGCTCTGAATATGGGAATACATGCAGTCGTGATATGTCAAGAGAATCAACAAAAACACGTGAGTTCTCAAAGCACTCAGGAGTCTCCCCGCGGGCACCGGCTATAAGGTCTACACCTATGAAGGCATCAGGTGATACCTCCCGGATGCGATTGATTTTCCGGGCAAACAGCGCGGTGTCATATCGGCGGCGCATGAGTTTGAGAACCGTGTCATCACCGGCTTGTAGCGGAATGTGAAAATGAGGCATGAATGAGCGTGAGTTAGCGCACCAATCTATTATTTCATCGGTCAGCAGGTTGGGTTCTATTGATGAAATGCGGTAACGCAGGATGCCATCAACTTTGTCAAGCTCCTTTATGAGATCAAAGAAGGTGTCGGTGCGGCCTTTGCCGAAGTCACCTGTATTTACACCGGTGATGACAATCTCACGCCCACCCTCGGCTGCGGCCTGTGCAGCCTGAGCCACAAGTGAGTCTATAGTGCCTGAGCGCGATCTTCCGCGAGCCATGGGTATGGTACAATAGCTGCACCAATAGTCGCAGCCATCTTGTACTTTCAGAAAGAATCTTGTGCGGTCGCCACGTGAGCATGACGGGCGGAATGTGGTAATGTCGCGCCATGCGCTGACATCGCGCACCTGGCGTCGTTCATTGAGATAGCGGTCGATAAACTCCACTATCTCCATCTTTTTTTCGGCACCGGCCACTACGGCTACGCCTGGCAGCGTGGCAACTTCATCACTTTTGAGCTGGGCATAGCAACCGGTCACTATGATGGCTGCCTCGGGATATTTCTTATTGAACGATCTGATAGCCTGCCGGCATTTTTTGTCGGCAAGTTCTGTGACGCTGCATGTATTTACGATTATGAGATCAGGGATCTCACTGCCTGATATGCGTCGTACACCGCGGGCGCCGAGTTCCCTGGCTATGGTTGATGTCTCGGCGAAGTTAAGTTTGCAGCCGAATGTGTGATATAATGCTGTGAGTCCGTCGAATGTAGATTTATCTATCATCTGCGGGTTGATATTTGTTTATAATGGCGGATATCTGGCGGGCATCATCGGCAGTCGTGCTTCCGGTTACAGGCAGTGATACCACCCGGTTTGCGATAAGATCGGTGACGGGCCGTTGCAGGTGCCCCAGTAATGATGCATAGCATGGTTGCCGGTGAGGAGGGGTGGCATAATGGACATCAGTGCCTACACCGTTGGCTTTCAGATAGTCACGGAAACTGTCGCGATGTGATGTCATCACTACATATTGGTGCCATACCATGTCGTTGCCTGTGAAAAGAGGTTTGACAATGGCCTGATTGGTTATTGATTCATCATATATGCGGGCTATTGAGGCCCGGCGGGTGTTCTCCTGATCAAGGAATGGAAGTTTAGCAGCCAATATAGCAGCCTGAATAGGGTCGAGACGGCTGTTTATCCCTTGATATATGTTATGATACCGGTAGTCGCTCCCATAGTTGGCCAAAGCCTTTACAGCAGCGGCTACGTCAGGGTCATCAGTTGTAACAGCCCCGGCGTCGCCTAATGCCCCGAGATTCTTTGTCGGATAGAAACTGAAGGCAGCGGCATCTCCAATTGAGCCTGTGCGCGCCCCGGTAACTGCAGATCTTGCACCGATGGCTTGCGCGTTGTCTTCGATTATCAGCAGACCGTGGCGTCTTGCGGCATCCGCCATCATATTGTCATGGCAGGCACGTCCGTAAAGGTGTACTGTCATTATGGCGCGGGTGCGCGGAGTGATTGATTCTTCAATCAGTGATGTGTCAAGGTTCAGGGTGTCGGTGCGAGGTTCGACAAGCACGGGCTGAAGTCCACAGTCAGTTATGGCCAGCACTGAGGCTATATAAGTGTTGGCAGGAACAATAATTTCATCACCGGGGACAAGTCTTCCGAGTTCCATGTATGCGCGCATTATAAGGCGGAGGGCGTCAAGTCCGTTGGCGGTGCCCACGGCATGGCGCGTGCCTATATACTGTGCGAGCATATTCTCGAAGTTTTCGACTTCAGGTCCGCCAACGTAACGGCCTGAAGCTATTACACGTTTAGTAGCGGTCTCGATGGCATCATGGTAAGGTGCCATAGCTTTGATAAAATCGGAGAAGGGATACTTATCCATTGCCGGTAAGAGCCTTGAAGGTTGCGTAATCGCGCACATAGTCGGCTTCGGAGAAGCGTTCAGATGTAAGGACTATCGCTATTGAGCCGCCCGAGAAGTTATCGAGCGTGCGCCACAGTCCGCGCGGAATGTATAGAGCCTTGTATGGGCGGTTGAGTGAGAAGCGCCGTTTGGTCCGACCGTCATCAATAACAACATCGAAGCTTCCGCTCAGGGCTACTATCAATTCGCGTGACAGATAATGGGAGTGGCCCCCGCGATCAGCATCGGCCGGTACATCGTATAGATAGAATACACGTCTTACATCGAATGGTACTCCGGACGCTTCGTTTTCCACCACTGTGAGTGAGCCGTTGGCATGGCGCTCGCGCGGTAAATCTATCACGCGGCAGTCTTCGACTGTTGATTCGCCGTGTGCTCCTGTCTTAAAGCTGCTGTTCGACATGGTCTTCAAATGTCTTTATATCGGAAATATATTCGGATTCGTCGTACGGACCAGATGCAAGCACCATGGCTACTGCATTTGTGGAGAAATCTATGATCTCGCGCCATGTACAGGGTTCAACCACCACTCCCACGTCGCTGCGGCACAGGTGATGGACTGTTGTGGTGCCGTCTGTATTGGTCAGACGCAAGGTGAAACTTCCGCTCATGGCTACGATCATCTCTGTAGTGTGGCGCAGGGCGCGCCCGTGCCTTACACGGCCTGCGGGCACGTCGTAGATCCAATATACCCGTTCGATCTCGAATGGACACATTCCTCCGGTTCCGTGCTCAATGAATGAAAGGTTACCGCGGGAGTCTTCGAATTTAGGGATTTTCAAAGGTTTATCACTGTGCATATAGCGGTAGGCATCGGGTGAGATAATCGCGGGCATCACCCCATAGGGTGTAGAGAGAGGAAGATCCTGGCTGAAGAGGTACCGGTACTTCGTTTACGTCGACGCGCACATAATAATGCCCGCTGCGTTCAGCCTTGAAAAGTATAATCTGCAGGTTGGCAGCCATGGGCACAACGTCAAAGTCGCACCAATGTTGTCCTACGGTGTCAAAGTAATTGGTCATGTAGTAGCAGCCTTTCAAGCGCATCAGTGAAAGCAGTGGCATAAGTGTCTCGGCATGGCCGAACCGGAAATTGGCCACAACTCCACCTGTACCGTCAATGTAGGCGTCGGTGGTGCTTATGATGTCTTGCAACAGTTGTGAGGCGATGTCGGCAGGCACTGAGGAGATGGTCGATGCAGTCCGTTGCAGGTATTGGCGCAGATTGAAACATGACCATAAGGCATTGTATTCTTCTTTGGTGAAGAATCGGGAGGCTTCCGGATCAATGCCCATACAGCTGCATCCGGCTACAACGTAGTATTCTGTTATGGCCAAGTCGCGGGCTTCATCTTCAGAAACGAATGGATAACGCTCGCCCAAAACCTTGCGTATGGCGGTGGTGGGGCATGCTGTGTTGAAGTATTCATCGTAGGCGGGCTTCCATTCATTATCTTTGCGGAACTGGAGGTAGTCCTGATCAATGTCAAACGGGCGCATTGTTGCGTTGTTCACGCGACCGGTGGATGCGTTGAAGTTAATGCGGTTGTCCATTCGGTCAAGTTGATGCAGGAAAGAGTACATGCTCATCATTGACCGCGGTGAATATGAAGATAAGGCGTTTACCTTGCAGCCGTTTTTGAAAATTTGTCCGAAGTTATAGAAAAGCCTGGTGGCTATGGCGCGTTGCTCGGCCATACCGATTGAGTCGAGTGCGCCCCATTGGTTTTCGCTGCGCGCGATAACAAGATCATTGAGACGCATGAGTTGGCGGCCTGCCGGAGTTATTGTGCCGAGGGAGTCGGCTTTAAGCAGCGCCTGACGCATCTTAAGGCAATTAGCGCTTGATGCGGGATAGCGTGCGCCATGTCGCCCCACGTGGTTGATATATACAGGAGTGAGTGAATCGGGGTATACCGCCGGATTGATTTCAGTGGGGTATGGGGTTAATGATCCCTCGCACTGACTCATTGTGTAATTGGTAGCCATGGGATTGGCTGCGTTAACGGCCAGTGAGGACACTGCAATCAGGGCTATCAGTATTTTCTTACGCATATCGGTATTGGCGTTGTGTTAGTTCTTCTTTTATCGGCAAATGTACGCAAAAGAATTTAAAAACGGAATGCCTGTCACAACTTTTTTGCTGCGGGAGCATGTTATTCCGTTTTTTGTGCTTAACTTTGTTACTGATCAATCGTTGAAATAACAATCAGAATCATAAGGCCTCTCAACATCGGTCAATAATCAGGAACCTGCATATGAATGAATACGAAACAATAGAAACACTCACCCAGGCAATTGACTCAGCCGTTACGCCTGATGCTTCGCTCTTTTACCGCAGGGGGCGGTTATTCTGGCAGCAGGGCCTGAAGGGTGAGGCGATGAGCGACTATGGGCGGGCTGCCGCCATAGATCCTCAGTCACCTGCTGTTGAGGCTCTGAAACTGTGTAACAGTATAATGGATTTTTATAATACGGATCTTTATAATCCCTGAAGGAGCTTGAGAAACTCCGGCATGTCGTTGGTAAACTCGCTGCATCCTTCACATCGCGGCATCGCAGCGGCTTTTTCAAGGGCGCCGGCTAAGGCTTCGGGTGTGAAGTCATCTGCTATTACCGCATTGGGGCGGGCGGACAGTTGTTCGCGTGCGCCGGTGAAATCGGTGGCTACTATCGGAGCCTCGAAAATTTTAGCCTCAGCCAATGTGATGCAATATCCTTCATGAAGCGACGGCTGTAAATATATGTCGGCCCCGGCCATGTAAGGGTAGGGGTTGGCTTGCGATCCGTAGAAGCGCACATAGTCGTCGATGCCTGCCTCCATTGCTATCCGGCGGCATGTGTCGGCTGTGCGGCCGTTGCCCACAAGGTGCAGCATGGCGTGAATTCCGCGTGCGCGTAACTGGGCCAAGGCTGCCACAGCCAGATGCTGGCCTTTTTCATGGTTCAGGCGGCCTACGGTGACTATATTAAGGCATTCTTTTGATGCACGGTAGCTTGACGGGCGTTTGGCGTCGCGTAATATATTGGACGGTGATATTATATTGTGGAATGTCGCGGTTTTTGTAGCCAGTGCCGGATATTTCTGATTGAAAATCTCGCGCCCTTTGTCAGATACGACGAAAATACGTTCGATATTGCTGAAAGCCCGGTTAATTGATCTTTGTGAATTGAAACACTTCGACACATCGAAGTGTATCCAGGCCGCGCGCCTTTTTGCTTTGATATGATGGCTTATGTAGTAGTCAAGATACTCATGGGGTGAGGCATAGCTGACCGCGAGGTCAAATTCCGTCCCGAGGGCATTGTCATCGCGCAGCAGATAGCGGCATATAGCTTCCTTATCTCCTGCAATTTTGGATTTTATAAATGCCGGCAGCATCCTGAGCACTTCTGTACGGCCGCGCAGAAGGCTGTTTATTGTTGTTTTTACGGGGTTGTTAAGGAATGCCCGGTTATTATAGAAGGGGGCTATGGCGTGTACATGTACCCATGAAGGAATGTATCCCATGAATCCTCCTTCGGGCGCGAAAAATGCCACATGCACCTCAAGGTCATCATGGGGAAGTGTGTCAAGCATTCCCAGAAAGGCCTTTTCCACGCCTCCCACATTCATATAATGTAATGCAAAAAGAATCTTTTTCATAGTCGTGCGTCGGTTTTGGGCCGGATATGTAGTTTTGCCTTTATTTCATTACGGGTTGTGCCATCAATAGCCATCATCCATGTTAATGCAGCCATGATTATTGTTGATGTAACACCTGCGAGGATGAAATTGAGCCATGAAGCCACGTCGGCAAACAGAGCCACGGTTCCTGCCGCTCCGGCTGCCGGAATTATTATGCACAGTGGGGTCACGACACCCCGAGCGATGAATCGTGAGAGGCTGAACGCGGTCATCTGGTGCTTAAGGATCAGCCCTACCGTTATTATTATTACAGACATCACCCCTATGTGGAGAGCATATACTATCCACGGCAGGCCTGTTGACCGAAGCAGCAGCCACATCGCAGGTATTTCTATTAGATAGATAAGTCCGGTCGTTATGCTCATAACCTTGATGCGCCCAGTAGCGTGAACCCCGCAATTCAGCGTAAACACTATCAATTCAGCAGCTCCGGCAATAATGGTGAGCCGGCAGAATATGGCAGTGTAGGCGGGGACTTTAACCAGCCAGATACCTAACAGAAAGTCCATGCCGATGATTGCAGGGACTGCAATCATCGATACCATAAGCAGCGAGTATTTGGAGCAATTGGCCATGAGGCGCTGCATGTAAGTCAAGTCTCCGGCTGCATATTGTTGGATGATCTGCGGCCGGAATGCCGACAGGATGGTGGTGCCGAATTGTGTTATCGCGCCGCTCACGGTAAGGTTAAGTCCTACGGCTGCATTCAGTGCCTCTCCACCAAAGCGGTTGAGTATAACAGCTACGCTCTGCAGTCTGAGGCTATAACATAGATTTCCAAAAATATCACTTGCCGAGAAGCCTAAGAGTTTCCTTATAATTGATCGTGGAACACCTATGCCAAACCTGCATTCGCTGAAATGCTTCCGTGAGTATATCATGTAGCACAGCATTGTCAGTACAGATACACCGAGCATCAGCGTTGCGTATATCACCAATGTGTCGAGAGCGCCGACGAATGCCAATGCCAATGCCACGCCTAATTTCATGAATGCGTTGACAAGAGAGATTACAGCAAGTGCATCCATGCGTTCATGGGCGATTATTGACGCCATGTAGGGAACCTGCACTATCGTGCACACGCAGGCAAGTAATGACAGTTGGTAAGTCCAGTTTGCTGCCGACAACCTCACCGGGTCAATCACAAGCTTGTTGTTGACGTACCATAGACCGGCTGTCTCTCCGGCAATTATCACTATCAGTGCTATGCCTATGTGTATAAGCAGTGATGACTTGAAGGTGTGGCGCAGCCGCGATTGACGCCCACTCCCGATCTCATAGTTGAGGAACCGTTGGGTGGCCCCAGCCATGGTGCCGTTAAGAAAGGCGAAAATTGTGACAATGCTACCTACTACATTATATACGCCGAAGTTGTCGACCCCCAGCATCTCGAGCACCACACGTGATGTATAAAGAGAGATTCCTATTGTGGCAAGCATGCGCACATATAGGAATATGGAGTTACGGGCTATGCGACGGTCGTTGGCAGTGCTCATGACAGCAGCGTTTGGTGTGCTTTGCGGCGTATAGGCGGTAGGTCAAATCCCGGCAGGCTGCGTTTATCGTTTAATATTACGGCCGCATATACTATGGATGTCCATAGCAGACCGTCGATACGAATAAGTCCGGAGAATCCGCTTATGCCCATCAACATGAAGATCAACATAACTGACAGAAAATATGCGGAGTTACGCAATCGTCTGACAATCAACCATAGCACTGCGAAGAACAGCAGATGGACTATCAACCCGAGAAAACCTATGTCAAGCATTATCTGGAATGGAGTACTTTCAACTCCGGTAGCCACTTCATCAGCTTCTTCAGGATTGCTGTATAGTTCGTTATCAATGCGGTATCGGGTGCTTGTCGTGAGGTCACGGCTCAGAAAACCGAGGCCTATCCATTCTCTGTGCATGCTGAATAGAAGTTCTAACTTGGGTATGATCTGGGCCCCGCGGCCGGTGCCGAGGGCGGCAAGAGTCTCTTCATCAGCTTTAGAGGGATCAAGATCAATGAATTGATCTACCTGAGACTTGATGCGCAGGGTACTTGACTTGGTCACGGCGTCGGTGTTTCCTTCGAGTGTGGTCTCCGGCAGCATGCCGTCAATGAAATATAGCGCGACGCCGGCCACAAGGAATGATACTGTGTATATCACAAGTTGCTTTCCGGTGCCACGGCAGAATATGTATCCTACAATCAGAGCTATAGTGAAAGTGAATGTGCGGCTCACAAGCACCGCCCCGAGTATCACGATCCACATCCATGGGCGTAGTTTGAATAATCGGGCGGTAGGGTATACCAGTAATATCAATATGTACAACCCCGGAGGCCACCTACGTATGAAATTGAAACTCAGAGGCTGTATATATGGATTGTCGAATGTTGATACTATGTCAAATGTTCCCCATGATGGGTCGGCCGGAACAAGAAAAAGTCCGCCTAATATCACGGAGTCAATAATGTAGAATATACATGCGATCAGTGCGTATATGTATACTTTCCTGAAGAATTTCTTTATATCAAAATCGCGGCCTGAAAAGCACATGAACGGCACGAAGAGCCACATGATGGCCATGTAGACGTAGATACCCTGCAACTGCACGCTCATTGATTCATAGCTTGTGGATGCAAAGATGATGAGTGCGATGAAATACGCGGCTATGGCGATGAGGGTCTTTTTCAGGATCGGGGGCTTGCGCAGTATGATAATTGCTGTGACCGATATAGCTGTTATGACCATCGCCACGCCATTGATTTTGGGCATGAATGAATAACCTCCCAGAAATATGGTGAGTTGTATCATCAGGTCATATCGGTCAAACTTGAACCGATTTAATAGAATAATGGGCAGGAATAGCCAGGCCAAAGGGAATCTCAACCCGAGCATACTCATTGTGAGCATAAAAGCCAATGGCCACATGAACTCGCGCCAAGTGAATTCAAGAGGCTCTTTTTCAAATTTCTTCGGCTTTTCTTTTTTTGTAGCAGTTGCTGCCGGGGTCATCAGGAGGATGTTATAGCTTAAGCCCGTGTATTGCTACAGCGGGCTTAAGAGGGTTGAAGTATGGTTTTATTTGCTTTTTGAGCGGTAACCGTAAGATTTTTTCGATTTAACACCGTTAACCACTACCGACAGTTTGTTGAGACGGCTGTCTTCATAGATTTCTTCAATAAAGTCAGCGTCCTGGAATGTGGTTGTATTAACGCGTGACACGTATATTGTGGCGTCGGCTATACGGTTGAGGGTGAATGTGTCACTGACCATGCCTACCGGAGCGCTGTCCACGACAATATAGTCGTAGCGCGAGCGGAGTTCCTTGAATAGTTCGTCAACCTTGCGCGAGGCGAGAAGCTCGGCGGGGTTGGGAGGCACAGGTCCGGCGAGTATCACGTCAAGAGATGGCATTTCAGCTTCAGGGTGTCGCACTATGATGTCGTCAACGGTGACATCGTTAGATGAGAGATACTGAGTAAGCCCCTTGGGAGAACTTATGCCGAGGTATTGTGCAAGTTTGGGGAGGCGGATGTCCATACCCACGAGAAGCACCTTCTTATCAAGGAGTGCGAGTGATGCTGCAAGATTCAGGGAGATGAAAGTCTTGCCTTCACCTGAGCGTGATGAGGTGAGCAGCACCACCTTGTCGTTGGCGTCGTTGAAGATGAACAGCAGGTTGGCTCGCATCAGACGGAATAATTCGGTGGCTGGCGATGTATCGCTTGGCGATACAACCAGGTTATGTCCGGAATCGTCGGTACACATCTCGCCGAGAATAGGAGCAGATATGCGGCGTTCCAGTTCCTCGCGTGTTTCTATTCGGCTGCGCATCAGCTTTAAGATGTAAAGATATACGGGGGGAAGGCATAGGCCGAATAGGAACGCTATGATCATAATTACCATGTTGCTTAGCCCCAGCGGTTTCTTCAGAGTGTAAGGTTCGTCGACGACTTGTCCTTTGGGTACTGCATTGGCAAGCAGCATGGCGTTTTCTTCCTGCTTCTGACGCAGGAACAGGAAGAGTTGTTGTTTAACCTGTAATTGGCGGCCCATGTCGAGAGCGGCGCGCTCCTGGCCCGGAACGTTGCTGAGTGAACTGCGTGTGCTGGCGAGTTTGTTCTTAAGATCGCGCACCACGAGTTGGGCGTTGTTGAAATTCTGGTTGACAGTCGAGATGATAGATGACCGCAAAGCGTCGATGGCCGAGGTAAGCTTTATAACCGCCTGGTTGTTTGCGCTTACGTTGGTCAGCATCTGCTGGCGCTCGATTATACGGTTGTTATACATGTTGATGACTGCCGCAAGTGATTCATTGTCAACTACGGTTGGGATTACTTCATATTGTTTTGTGGGGTCGGATATGAAATCTCGTGTGATCTTCAGAATCTCGAGCTGGGTTTCTGCTTCTATAAGGGCGCTTTCGAGTTCGCCGCGGGCGGTCTGCTGATATACAGCTTCGGCACGTACGTCAACAATGCCATGTTGTTCCTTGAATTGTTGGATCTCGCTTTCGGCATTTGAAAGATCTGTACCAAGGAGCTCGATGCGGTCATTGAGGAACTCTGCGGTTTTCTGTCCCTGCATGTTCTTTTCACGTATTCCGCGGTCATTGTATTTGTCGATGATATCCTGAAGTATCATTTCGCCCATGATGGCATTGGAGGTGTTGATGCCGAGTTCAATCACATTGGATTTCTTATTGGCGATCTCGCTTGAGATATCAAGAGCGAGGTCTTCGGCGGCCGCGTGGTAGCCTGTGACGATGATGGTGGAGGTTACTTCTTCTCCTTCGGGATAGCTTTCTGTGCGGTCAACGGTGTATTCGCCGAAGTTGGTTTTGAACGTATGGGGAAGTTTTATGTTTTTAACTTTTTCGATTGTGCCGTATTTCCCCTTGATTTTCACATCAGCCAGGCCATTTTTGTTTACGGTGACCTTGAATGACAGAGAGCTTTTGAGAGTGTCTATGATTCCGGCTGCAGGATAAACGTCAATGGGATAGTTTGGATATGCAAGTTCGGTGCGCAGGAATCCTGTGCGCACCCAGTGGGTCTTGTTTATACCAAGGTCGCGCACTACGTCGCGATATAAGGAATGTGATGAAATTACGAATATTTCATCGTCAACATAGCCCGATGAGCCGAAAAGGCTACCCAATGCACCCATTGAGGCCATGGGATTGGCATCTTCCTGTTGGATAAGCAGATTGGCGCGCACTCCGTAGAGTGTCTTGTGCACGCGACAGAATAAAAAGCCTAATGCCACGCAGCAGAAGACTGAGATTGCAAATAAATACCATTTTGACGCGTATGCTTTCAGCAACGCAGGTACGTCAATTATGTCGGAATGGGTGCGTTTGGCCATGTTGATATATTTATTCGGAGGTACCGGGACTTGTTATTTGATAGTCAGTGCGATTACAAGAGATGCTACTACCGAGGCGGCGCTTACTATGGTGGAAATCACTGTGAGCTTGTAGGCGTTGTCCTGGTTGTAACGTGAGTTGGCTTGACGTATTTCGTTGGGTTCTACGTATATGTAGTCGTTCTGTTGCAGATAGTAGTAGGGAGAGGTGAGAATATCCGATGAGTTGAGGTTGAGGTGGGCAAATGTACGCTGCCCGTTTTCCTCACGGATGATCAGCACGTTGGAGCGCTCGCCATAAGGTGTGAGGTCTCCGGCTTCTCCTAAAGCATCAAGAATGCTGAAGCGACTGCGTTTGACATTGATTTTGGAGGGGTTGGCGACTTCACCGCCTACAACCACCTGAAAGTTGATCAACTCGACGCGTACCACAGCGTCAGTCACGTCTTTATGGACAATGGCGGTGAGCTTTTCCTGTAGTTCCTCAATGCTCATCCCTGCCACATGCAAGGTGCCTATGGTGGGCAATGTGATGTCTCCTGCGCTGTTCACGATGTAGGTCTGCTGGCGTGGTGTGGTTGACACATTCAGTTCCTCGCGGGTGGCGGGATTTGTAAGCGGCAGGTTGTAATGAGCCGTGGCGACCGGCTGCGATGAGGTTATGCTGATAAGAAGCTCATCATCCGGTTTTATTTTGCTGATGTAGTCGATTTTTTCAAGAGTTCCTTCTGCAACTGTGCTTATATCAGTGAAATAGGGAAGGTTTGTCTTTGACGAGCTGCATGAGGTCATGATCGCCGCGCCAAGCACAAACATCGCTAATGTCGCTTTTTTCATTATTTAGTGATATGTATTGGTTTAAACCTTTGCAATTGTTTCAGTTTTTAAACGAAATCTATTAAATATTATTGTGCGGATAACTGAAAATAGAGTCATTTATTAAATTATCGACGTGATACTGCTTTGACGTTTAATAACGACATTGCATGGCGTCGCCATGCAATGTCGTTATTTTGGAGTTACAGTCATGTCAGTTCACGCGGTAGCGGTCAATGGCATCGCGAAGGTATGCCACCACTTGATTGGCCGCGGCTATGCCTGCGTTTATGTTGGCTTCGGCGGTCTGTGCGCCCATTTTCTTGGGAGTGAAGAATACGCGCCCGGCAAATCTTTCCTGCATTACGGCTGCGGCGGCAGGACGTACATCGGCTACGTATTTAAGATCGGGACGCGCCTCAAGGGCTGCCTGTAGCCCGTCTTCGTCAATTACTTCGGCACGGGCTGTGTTTATGAGTACGCCTCCTTTGGGCATCAGTTCTATCAACGCTTTCCCTATTGATCTAACCGTGGTGGGTGTGGCCGGTATGTGTATCGAGACCAATGAGTTGTTGTGGTATAGCTCCTCTATGGAATGTACGGGCTTCACTCCGGCGGCTTCCATTACATCATCGGGGCAATATGGATCAAATGCTTCTACTTCCATGCCGAATCCAAGGGCTATGCGTGCCACGTTGCGGCCTACCTGCCCGAATGCCTGAATGCCGAGTTTCTTGCCTTTCAGCTCGCTTCCTGAGGTGCCGTTGAACATATTGCGCACGGCCATCACGGCCATGCCGAATACAAGCTCAGCTACGGCATTGGAGTTCTGTCCGGGCGTGTTTTCTACTATTATGCCTCTTTCGGCCGCCGTCTTGATGTCTATGTTGTCGTAACCGGCTCCTGCGCGCACGATGATTTTCAGCTTAGGTGCTGCGGCTATGACCTGTGCGTCTATTTTGTCGCTGCGCACTATCAGGGCGTCGGCGGTCGCCACGGCAGCTAAAAGTTCGCCGCGGTCATTATAGCGTTCAAGTAACTCGAGTTCGTATCCGGCATTCCGGGCTACGTCCAATATGCCTTCCACGGCCACTGGTGCGAATGGCTTTTCGGTGGCTACAAGTATTTTGTTCATAGGAGTGGGAGGGATCAGAGTTTGTATTCAAAGTCTTTCATCGCCTCTACGAGTGCTTGTACGCTTTCAAGCGGGAGGGCATTATAGAGTGATGCCCGGAATCCGCCAACAGAGCGGTGGCCCTTTATGCCTACGATACCGCGCTCGGCGCAGAAGCTTACAAAGTCGGCTTCGCGGTCTTTGAATTCGGGCTTTAACACGAAGCATACGTTCATGATCGAGCGGTCGTCGGGATTAGTGACGGTACCGGTGAATACATTGCTGTCGTCAATGGCTTTGTACAGTGTTGCGGCTTTCTCAAGATCGCGGCGTTCAAGTTCTTTCAGGCCACCGAGCTGCCGGTAGTAGCGCAATGTCTGCAGGGCTGAGTAGATGGGGAGCACCGGAGGGGTGTTGAACATCGAACCTTTCTTTATGTGTGTGCGGTAGTCAAGCATGGTGGGAATAGCGCGCTCGACGTGTCCCAAAGCGTCATCACGTACGATAACCAAAGTCACACCTGCGGGCGCGAGATTTTTCTGTGCGCCTGCATAGATGGCTATGTATTTGGAAAAGTCTATGGGGCGTGAGAATATGTCGGAACTCATGTCTGCGATCATCGGACACGGTACTTCGGGGTCAACGCGCAGCTCGGTGCCATAGATGGTGTTGTTTGATGTGTAATGGAAGTATTGTGAGTCGGGGGCTACCTGCCAGTCTCGGGGTATGAAAGAGTAGTTGGCGTCTTTTGACGAAGCCACTACATCTACTTCGCCGAAAAGACGGGCTTCCTTGATGGCATTGGAAGCCCAAGTGCCGGTGTCGAGATATGAAGCTTTGGTCGACAGGAAGTTGTAGGGCATCATGCAGAATTGCATGGATGCGCCGCCGCCAAGCCACAGCACCGAGAAGCCTTCGGGCACTCCAAGTATTTCTTTGACAAGCTCGGTGGCTTCGTCAATCACAGCCTGAAATTCCTTGCTGCGGTGTGATACTTCGAGTACTGACAGGCCGGTATTGGCAAAGTTGATGATTGCCTCGGCTGTGTTTTTGATTGTATACTCGCTCAGGATCGAAGGCCCGGCGTAAAAGTTATGTTTCTTCATACCCGTGGATATTGTTAGGTGAGATTGTTTGTCTTTATCGGCAAATTTAGTGAAACATTTTGGTATGGCCAAAATTTTATTAGTTCAAAAGTACCGGTAGCTCTTTTTTTGACATATCCGCAACACTTTCTGTAGCTATGGTTTGCTGTGCCGCATGTTTTTTCTAACTTTGCAATGGAAAAAATCTGATTGTTATGAAGACTATGCTTAATCTTTTGCTTTTAATACCGACGCTCTTATTGCAGGTGGCAGTCGCCTCGGCGCAGGAGCGTGTGTATGGAATTAATGAAGTGTCGGTGTTGCCGTCGTTCCCCGGAGGTGAAACGGCAATGTACAAGTGGATTAACTCGCATTTTAATTATCCGGCAGATGCTGTTCACGGTGATGTGCAGGGGAAATTGATCATTACATTTGAGGTGTCATCGGCGGGTCGTATCAGCAATGTAAAAGTCCCCCGTGGTATGAGTGATCGCATTGATTCCGAAGCCCGTAGGGTTATGGAGGTTATGCCTCTCTGGGCTCCGGCAGTTCTTGATGGCCGTCATG
The DNA here is from genome assembly GCA_023663145.1 of Odoribacter sp. Lineage (GTDB taxonomy): Bacteria > Bacteroidota > Bacteroidia > Bacteroidales > Muribaculaceae > CAG-873. Next base: position 87,871 of record JAMPHZ010000002.1, on the reverse strand, counting down.
TGGCTGTAGCATATTCAATACCTATGAATTTCAGGCGCGATGGAATGGGCGGAATATTGATAGAAGGTGATAATCCCGAGGCCTCGCGCCAAAAGGCCCAAAATGAGTCGAAGAGTACAACCGCTTCTGCATCTAATGGCACGCGACGGGCATCTGATCCGGTAGCTCCTGTTGATATAACAGTTGGGGATATGGATGGACAGCCTTATGCTGCGCCCGAGCCTGAAAAGGTTTACTCTATATCAATGGTGGACCAGAAACCGGAGTTCCCGGGCGGTACGGCTGCCATGTACAGATGGATCAGCGATAATATTAACTATCCCGCCCAGGCATCGGAAGAAGGTGTGCAGGGTCGTGTAGTCGTTTCTTTTACGATCACTAAATCCGGAGAAATCACTGATGTTAGTGTGGAGAGGGGGCGGCATCCTGCTCTTGATGCGGAAGCCGTGAGGCTTGTTCGCTCCATGCCAAGGTGGCAGCCGGGGCGCAACAATGGCAATCCTGTTGATGTTACCTATACACTTCCGATTACTTTTTTCAAGCGGCAATAATAAATATGCGCGGGGCTGTGTCATTGATGATTGACACAGCCCCGCTTTTGGTTATTTATTCGTTATTCTTCTGAACCTATGGGAAGTCGTGAGAGAGTCATCAGCTCTTTCCCGTTGCTGTCAAGAAGCATCACTTGATCGGGGGATCCTTCGATGGCGCTGGCGGTTTGTTCGAGCGCTACCATCATGGCTGTTTCCTGGGAGGAATATGGACAAGCCATGCGGGTCAGCCCCATGTTGCTGAAATCAATGGCATTGCCTGCGCGATGGTCAAGATATATCTGACCGTTGAAGTAGTTGCATCCGGTGTTTCCATGGACTTTCAGTTCAGCCAGATCGAAGAAGATGTCGGCCGGGACTTCGAGTTTTTCTACTCCTGCAATGCTCTCAACTTTCCAGTTGCCGTTGAGGAAGTCAAGACTGCCGCGGCGCACGCGCATCACCTGCTTGCCTTCGGTTGTAAGGAAGCTCAGAAATGACTCGCCTGCTATTTCCTGTATCTTTAGTTTCCAAGGTGATGCCCCGCTCAGGGCGGTGCCTATGGCGTCGGCAAACGTAACATCAGGGCATAATTTCATTGTTGACAGCACACCGTAGAATGTTATGTTGTCATTGCCGTCAATCTTATATGATCCATTGATGGTGTTGCATCCGTCGTTGGCGTAGAATTTGCCTGTCGATGGTTCGAATGTTATGTAGGGCATGTCGTCCCGGTCAATCGTTATGTTGTCGGCTTCGATAATGTTCCATTGTCCGGCAATACGTGGAGCCAAAGCTGACTGGCCTGTTGTCTCGGCAGAGCCCTGTGATACTGCGTGGCTGTCGGATGTCTGAGGAATTACCGGACCCGGTTCGCCGCCGGTTACGGCTTCCGGTGGTACAGTCCCCTGTACTTCGCCTGATGGGTATACTACCAATGTGGCGCTTGATCCTTTTACTGTCGTTGATGATTTAGGTTTGAACATTGAGCAACTTGTGGCTGTCGATGCTATAGTGGCAGCGGCGAGCGCGCTTATGAATAGATGTTTCATGTTGTTTGTATTTATTTAAAAAACAGGTTTCGTGATATTACCTGCTATTATAGAACGCCTGTGGGGTTGGAGTGGTTGACTATGGACGCTTGTTTAATGGTGTCAAGTCTCATAATAAGCTTTAAAAAACGAGCCGGGGTCACTCTTTCAGTGACGCCCGGCCCGGTCATTTCTTGCGCGCGGTTCGGCTTATTTGCGGATACCGAGTTCTTTCTGGGCGATGATTGCGCGGTAGCGGTTGATGTCTTTACGCATCAGGTAGTCAAGAAGACGACGACGCTTACCTACAAGCATCTTAAGAGCACGCTCTGTAGTATGATCTTTATGATTTGACTTCAGGTGCTGAGTCAAATGAGATATACGGATGGAGAATAATGCTATCTGGGCTTCAGGTGAGCCTGTATCAGTCTTGCTCTTACCGTACTTCTCGAAGATCTGTGCTTTTTCTTCAGAATTTAAATGCATTCTTACAGATTTTTGAGGTTGTTAATATTATGATTGATTTCGCCTGCAAAGGTAGTGATTTTTTTTGAATTATCTACTCTTGCAGGTGATTTTTTGTTATATGGCGCCTATTTTTATTCATGAGTGTTGTCATTTGGTTTTAATGCTCATGAACAGGTGTTGCGGCGGATGGTATGGCAATGGAATATTGTTGGCCTCTGTATTAATCGAGGTTGGCGCGATCTTTGGCCGGGTTACGGTAATATAGCTTCCCGTCGAGATATTCCTGAGTTGCGATCAGGGTGGACTTGGGGAGTTTCTCGTAGTATCGTGATATCTCGATTTGCTCGCGGTTCTCACTTACTTCCTCAAGGTTGTCGTTGAGTGATGCGAATTCCTGAAGCTTTTTTTCAAGGTCGTGGCGCATTTCGCCTGAAATCTGGTTGGCGCGTTTTGCAATGACGCTTACGGTTTCGTAGATGTTGCCGGTAGGCTTGGCCATTTCCACAAGGTCGCGCGTTACGGTGTTAAGCGGTGCGTTTGATTTCTTGTAATCCATTTTTATATTGCACGTATTTATTTAGTCGTGTACGTATTTTCTTGCTATGGTGTAAATATTCTCGGCCTCGTTGCGGTAGGGGCTGTCAGGATAATTGTTGATGAATGAGAAGTATTCATCGACAACTTCGCGGAAGCGGTCGGCCTTGCGCTCGTCGATGCTTTGGTCGGCTTCCTGAAAGCGGGCTTTTAATATCAGAAGCTCGAGGTTTTCCTTATACTTGGAATAGGGATAGTCGCGCACGGCGTTTTGAGCCACGATGATGCAACTCTGATAGTTATTGCCCATGTAGTTGCCTAAGTTGTAGTATAGCTGGGCGTTCTGTAGTTGCTTGAGGGTTAGTTTGTCCTGAAGTTCGAATATGGCGGTCTGGGCCATGGGCACCTTGTCGCTTCGCGGAAAGAAATCAAGAAATGCCTGCAACTCTTCTATGCCTTGGATCGTGGTGGACTGGTCGAGCTGTGGATCAGGTGAATCAAGAAAATATCCGTAACCGCAGTAGAACCGGGCCGGTTCAACGTACTTTCCCTTTGGGTAGCGTGTGTAATATGTCTTGAAATATGCGCCGGATGATATGTAATCCTTGTTCTCGTAATGACTGAGAGCCAACAGATATAATGACTCCTCCGCTTTTTCCGTGCCTTTAAATACAGTGGAGCACTCTTTGAACAGGTTGGCGGCCTGTACATAGCGCTTTTGCTCGAACGCGCGCTTCGCGTATTCAAACTTATAGTTAAAGTCGTTGCTCTTGCTAACCCGTTGGTATTCACCGCACGATGTGAGCAGCACAGCGGCCACGATGTATATTATATATTTGCGCATAAATGTCATTCAAGCGTATTTCAACACGCAAAGTTACGAATAATTATGGTACAAACAATAGCTCTTACATATTTTAACATGCCGGGGTTGTGGAGTATGATAAAAAAGAGGCAGCCGCCAATTGCTTGGTGGCTGCCTGCTTTTGAATTTTGTCGGGGTGACTAGACTCGAACTAGCGACCTCACGCCCCCCAGACGCGTACTCTAACCAACTGAGCTACACCCCGTGTTGTTTTCAAAAGCGATGCAAAGTTACGATATCTTTTTATACCGGCCAAATATTTTCACGACTTTTTTTGAAAAATTTTTTATTTCATTTTTTACACATTATTATATATAAATGCTATGAGGTTTTTCCCGACTTTTTTCGTACCTTTGCAGTGTAAAATCAAGAATAAATTTTAAACATGGCAGAAGCTATTGAGAATTACGACGCTAATAAAATCCAGGTCCTCGAGGGTCTGGAAGCTGTGCGCAAGCGCCCGGCTATGTACATTGGCGACATCTCGGCCAAAGGTCTTCATCACCTCGTTTATGAGGTGGTAGACAACTCTATTGATGAGGCTTTGGCAGGATATGCAAAGAATATAAGTGTTACCATCAACAAGGATAATTCGATAACAGTAATTGATGACGGTCGCGGCATACCCGTAGACATGCATGAGAAAGAGCATAAAAGTGCCCTTGAAGTGGTGCTTACGGTGCTTCATGCCGGTGGTAAGTTCGACAAGGGGTCTTATAAAGTGTCAGGTGGTCTCCACGGTGTGGGTGTGTCATGTGTCAACGCCCTCTCGACATACCTCCGTGCGGAAGTGCATCGTAATGGTAAAGCGTACATGCAGGAGTACTCATGCGGCAAGGCTACAAGCGAGCTAAAGGTTATTGGCGAAAGCGGTCACACCGGCACCAGTATCACATTTAAACCCGATGCTTCTATCTTCACTGTCACAGTTTATGATTATCCTACACTTGCCACCCGCTTGCGTCATCTGGCCTTCCTGAATGCCGGTATAACGCTCACACTTACCGATATGCGCGTAGAGGAAGGTGAGCAGCCTGTCAGTGAAACATTCTACTCAAGCACGGGTCTGCGTGACTTTGTGGAGTATATCGACTCAAGCAAGGAATCGCTCATCAATGATGTGATACATCTCAACACCGAGCGCCAGGGCGTGCCGGTTGAAGTGGCTCTCACTTACAATAATTCTTACAACGAGAATATTTATTCGTTTGTCAACAACATCAATACCATTGAGGGAGGTACACATCTTACAGGCTTCCGCCGAGGCCTTACCTTTACCCTCAAGAAATATGCGGAGGACAATAATCTGCTCAAGAATGCGAAGGTGGAAATTGCCAGTGATGACTTCCGCGAAGGCCTCACAGCCGTTATTTCGGTCAAGGTTCTTGAACCGCAGTTTGAAGGTCAGACAAAGACCAAACTTGGCAACAATGAAGTGATGGGCGCCGTACAGGTAGCTGTATCTGAAGCCTTGAAGATTTATCTTGAGGAACATCCAAAGCAGGCCAAGGCAATTGTGGAGAAAGTGGTGCTTGCGGCTCAGGCACGTCATGCCGCACGCACAGCCCGCGAGAAAGTGCTGCGTAAATCTCCGCTATGGAGCGGCGGTCTCCCCGGAAAGCTTGCTGACTGCTCATCGCGCACGGCTGAGGATTGTGAGATATTCCTTGTCGAGGGTGATTCGGCCGGCGGTACTGCCAAAAAAGGCCGAAACCGTCAGTTCCAGGCGATCCTTCCACTCCGTGGTAAGATCCTTAACGTGGAGAAAGCCATGAAACACCGCATATTCGAGAGTGAGGAAATAACCAATCTTTTCCGCGCACTTCGTGTCACAATGGGCACGGAAGATGACAAGGAGGCCGTGAACATCTCAAAACTCGCATATCACAAGATCATAATAATGACCGATGCCGATGTCGACGGTGCACACATCGCCACTCTGCTCATGACATTCTTCTTCCGACGTATGCGCCCTATCATAGAACAGGGTTACCTATACCTTGCCACTCCTCCGCTATATAAGTGCAAATGTGGCAAAGCTGAAGAATATTGCTGGAATGACCAACAGGTGCAGGCATTCATCGACTCTCATCCCGGAAAGACAACCGTCGCGCGCTACAAGGGTCTTGGTGAAATGAGCGACACTGAATTGCGTGATACCACAATGAGTCCCGAGCATCGCATTCTCAAACAGGTAAATATTAACGATGCTGCCGAGGCTGATCGTATATTCTCAATGCTTATGGGTGAAGACGTGGGCCCGCGGCGTGACTTCATCGAGTCAAACGCGACTTACGCCAATATCGACGCTTAATCATCTGAATCGCCCGGGAAGCTACTTGTCGCTTCCCGGGCGATTTTCTAAACGTTTTTGCCACTTCAGACGTTTCTATCTTAACGGTTTTCGTGCCGAAGACCAATCTTTTTAATCCTAATTCATCATTCATGGCAAAGAACAAGAAAATGACAGCCGACATGGCGGCAATACATGCCGCCGTTGACAAATATATAGCGAATCCGCCAGCCAAGACTTTCAATTATAAGCAGGTATCGGCAGCTATTGGCATATCAAATCCAACTCACCATCGCTCGGTGGCCCTTTATCTTGCTGAACTTGCGTTTGACGGCGACATTATAGAAGTCGCTCCAGGCAAGTATAAGGTGCCGTCACATTCGATTACTGCCACAGGTACATTCGTGCGCTTGCGTAATGGCAAGAACAGTGTTATGATCGACGATGACGATGAGGCTATCTTTGTGGCTGAACGCAACTCGATGCACGCTCTCAATGGCGACCGGGTGTCAGTTACAATCGCTGCCCGTGTCAAAGGTCGCGAACCTGAAGCCGTTGTAAACGAAATCATTGAGAAAAAAGACCAGACATTCATAGGTGTGTTGCGCGTTGACAAGCATTTCGCCACCTTCACGCCTGATTCCAAATATCTTGCTACTGACATTCTCATCCCGCGCCCTAAACTTAAAGGTGGCGCCACGGGTGACAAAGCTGTGGTGAAAATTACAGATTGGCCCGCTGAATCCAACAATCCCCGTGGAGAGGTGATAGATGTGTTGGGTAAAAGCGGAGAGAATAATACTGAGATCCATGCAATTCTCGCCGAATTCGGTTTGCCCTACAAATATCCTGCTGCGGTTGAAAAAGCGGCGGCTAAAATAGATGCGGGCATCACGCCTGATGTGGTGGCGGCAAGAGAAGACTTGCGCGGAGTGACAACCTTTACCATTGATCCAAAAGATGCGAAAGATTTTGATGACGCGCTCTCTATACGCAAACTCAAAAACGGTAATTGGGAAGTTGGTGTGCATATCGCTGATGTAACCCACTATGTAAAACCTGATACGATCATTGACCGCGAGGCACAGGATCGCGCCACATCGGTCTATCTTGTAGACAGGGTGGTGCCGATGCTTCCCGAGCATCTTAGCAACGGAATATGTTCGCTGCGCCCTGATGAGGATAAACTTACTTTTTCGGTCATTTTCGAAATGAATGATAAGGCGAAAGTTGTGAACAGCCGCATCGTGCGTACTGTGATCCGTTCTGACCGGCGCTTCGCTTACGAGGAGGCCCAGGAGGTGATTGAAACCGGCCAGGGTGATTACGCTGAGGAAATACTGACACTTGACCGTCTTGCCAAGATATTGCGTAAAGAACGTTACGATAACGGATCGGTCGAGTTTGACCGCGCGGAGGTCCGGTTTGATATTGACGAGACCGGACATCCCACCGGTGTCTATTTTAAGGAATCAAAAGACGCAAATAAACTTATAGAGGAATTTATGCTGCTGGCCAACCGTACTGTCGCTACTTTCATCGGCCAGGCTTCGGGTAAGAAAAAATCAAAGGCATTTGTATATAGGGTTCATGATATGCCCGATCCCGGAAAACTTGCCGACCTTGCCACACTGGCCAAGACATTCGGCTACCGTCTCCGCACTTCCGGTTCATCACGTGATGTGAACCGTTCCATCAACCGTATGCTGATCGATGTCAAAGGCAAAGGAGAGGAAAATTTCCTGTCAACCCTTGCAATCCGCTCGATGGCCAAGGCCATATATACCACGGTAAATGTGGGGCACTATGGGCTTGGATTTGATTATTACACACATTTCACCTCGCCCATCCGCCGCTATCCCGACATGATGGTCCATCGCCTGCTTGACCGTTATCTGCGCGGTGGCCGCTCGGTAAATGTTGACCGCCTTGAGGAAGAATGCAAGCATTCAAGCGATCAGGAACAACTTGCAGCCAATGCTGAGCGTGCCTCTATCAAATATAAGCAGGTGGAATATATGAATGATCATCTTGGCGAGGTTTTCACCGGCATAGTTTCCGGTGTCACAGAATGGGGCCTTTATGTTGAATTGGACGAAAACAAGTGTGAAGGGCTTGTGCCGGTGCGTGATCTTGCTGATGATTATTATGATTTCGATGAAAAAAATTACTGCCTCGTAGGCCGCCGTCATAATAACCGTTACCGTCTTGGTGACGCTGTGCAAGTGCAGGTAGCCCGTTGTAATCTTGACCGCAAGCAACTTGATTTTGTTATCGTTGATGAGAAACATCCGGCCCGCTCGCTCGCAAATCTTGGTCCGGCTCCGCAGCAGGCACGACAGTCCAAACAGAACAAAACTGCCAATTCCAAGAGCCATAAAGGGGCATCGGGTCGTCGCTCAAAGTCATCACGCCGCCGATGATTACGTATATCGATATTGAAAACTTGCGCTTCTTCGCTCCTATTGGAGTGATGGAGCGCGAGCGCCGTGTCGGTAATCTATTTGAGTTATCGATGCGCCTTTATTATGACGCGTCGCAGGCAATGGCCGGTGATGACATATCTTCAGCTGTAAATTATGCTGATGTGGCAAGTGCCGTTACCGATGCTTTATCACAGCCAGTGCAGTTGCTTGAGCATGCGGCAGCTGTAGCGCGCGATGTAGTGACCGCAAAGTTTCCTAAGGTGACTTCGGGTCGCATCACTATTGCAAAAATTCATCCACCCATAGCTTCTCCCACTCCGAGAGTGTCATTCACTGTGGAGTGGTGACTCACTGCACGCTGTCGTGCAGGTTGAAGAGGTTGAGGGCTTCTGCGGTCATGTAATCACTCAACTGATATGGGTAAAATGGTATGGCAATCTCTCCCTGTGCGTAACTTGCCACCTCATATGGTTCGTATACAAATACGATTGACTCGCTGAGATCAATATAGAAATTACCGCCTGAAGGCAGGGCCGTGATTTCTGTCGCTCCTATCTGGCTTTTCATCGAAGCCGCTTTTTGTGCGATAACAGCCGGAAGCTGTTTAAGACCCTCAGGAGTGAAAATGAAGTCAAGCGAAATTATACGGGCGTCAAGTATGTCATATGTGATATATGTGTTGGTTGTCAGGCCATGGGCTGCTCCGGCAGGATAGTTGTAACTGCTGACACGATAGGTCAGCAGTTTGGGCGAGAGGCTGAATACGTTGCCGCTGACAAGTGTCACACCACCTGAGCCGTATAACATGTCGTTGCCGGCCGGTATTTCAGTGAGATTGTAGCCCGCTTCACCTGCATATTTACCGAAAGAAGATCTCATGGCGGCCACATGGTCGGTGCATATAGTGTCGAAAGCGGCCTTCATTATCGAATCCTGTAATCCAGTTATGTCCTGGTTATAGATTACAGTTGGTAAAATGATTGATGCCGAGTCAAAGTATATGATATCGCTGTCGCGGTCGAAATCCTGCGCTGAATTATCGAGTCGATAAGCTGCCGAGCCATGTATTGTGGCAAAAGCTATGGTGGAATTATCTTCTGCTGAATTGGAACATGCTTGACCTAAGATTGCAAGCGTGCTGATGGCGGCTATGGTGAGATGGCGGTTTTTCATTGTTGTATCTGTATGTTTTTTAGTAAATTTGGCAAGCGGTATAAGAAATATTTCAGTATTTACTGTAATAACAAATGTATCTACTGATAGTTTTGTGAATGCTATATGACGAATGCGTTAAGGCAGTCGTCGGGGTGCCTTAAGCGTCGTCGTGAGGCTTTGACCTTGTTCCTTAACTCTGGGTGAGAGTCGATATATTCGAGTAGGGCCAACCGGTCGGTCACTGATGGCGAGTCGGGATTACCCATTGTGGCGTCAATGTGGAATCCAGTGGCCCGCAGTGCCGAGATGTATGTCTTGCCTCCATAGCCGCACCATTCCATAAACCGGTATGCGACGATATCGGCCTGGTATATTTGTTCAGCTGAGTAATTAAAAGTATATCGGGGAGTGCTGTCAAGCGCAACCATTGTCATCGCCACCGTGGAGGCTATTGAGGTAAACGGGGCCCACCATGAGTCGGTGGCCTGATCAAGTATAACGCCGGCTGCTATGATTGCTGCTGCGCCGAATAAGCGCCCGATGCGGCTGCGCCGTGCTTTGGCCTTGGCTTTGCAGGCGTTGGCATAGGCGTGTTGCAATGCGTAATGAGTACCTTCTGCTGCTGTAAATGCCAATATTGCGATTGAGTCACCGCCTGTGAGGTCATATAATGGGCGGGTTATGAAAAAATAGGCATTGGGGTAGGAGAACAGGGCTATGTCGCTTTCATTGGTAATGGTAAGTGACGCGGTGGGCATGAGTCCGCGCAGGCCGCTGCTGTTAACTATTGATTCTGTTAACCGGTAGAGTGTGCCGTCGACCGGAACCTCGGCAAAGTATCTGTTTGCAGAGTATAGCAGGCTGGTCATGTCACGTTTTATATCGCGATGCTTGTTTTCTCGCGACAATGACCGGGCAGTCTTGTGATATGAGGCATCGGTCGCCTGAAGCAGCTTCCAGAAAGATGTGGCGTCAGGTGCGTGCATCACTGTGTCGGCTACATCATAGTTTTCTATAATCTTGGTGTAGTGTTTTTCAATGTCACGCCCCGGGGCTTGAAATATCGTGCAGAGAATCAGCAACGATGTGGCTATATGGCGTATCGTTATTGTGGTGTGCGTTGATATATCCCGGTAAGTACAGACTGTTGACGAGTGACGCATGTCAGGGATTATTAAAAGGGAGCCTTTTCATTATAGAAACAGCTCCCTGTAAAAGTTGTGTATATCCTGTTACCTTAGACGCAGTTTCTGACCCGGGCGCAGGGTGGTGCTTGTGGTGATGCCGTTCAGGCGACATAGGTTGCGGACTGTTGTACCGTTGCGCGAAGCGATACGGCTCAGTGAGTCGCCTTTGCGCACGGTATATGTTTTTGAACCCGAACCATTCGACCTACCGGTGCTCTGACGGCCTGATCCATATTCGATGTGGTGTGTGGCGCGGTACTGGCGTGCGTAAGCTTCATTGGCTTCCGGTGAGAAGTTACGTGCGTTCTGATATGTATTCTTGTCGAATGTATAATAATCAGTGTGGGTTGTCTGGTTGGCGAAATCGAAGATGGCTGCCGGATTTATTGCATAACCCATGTAGCGTGTTTCGAAATGCAGGTGGGATCCAAAAGACCGTCCAGTGTTGCCTGCCAAGGCTATGGGGTCACCGGCACGTACATAATCATCGGGTTTTACAAGGAACTTGGTGAGGTGACCGTATACGGTCTCAAGGTCATTGGTGTGGCGTAGGACCACGTAATATCCGTAGCCGCGAGCTTCGTATTTGGTGAGACGTACTTTTCCGTCAAATGCGGCGCGTATTGTGTCGCCGGTATTGGCTTTGATATCAATACCTTTGTGCATGCGGCGGAACCGTGGACGGTAACCGTAAGGCGATGTGATGTATCCGGGATGTGGCATGCAGAACTTGCGAACGTCAATCACAGCAGTCTGCGGTACATCGGCTGCGTTGTAGCAATTCACAAATCCACTGCTCCATCCCTCGGTGTAAATGTCGAATTCGGGTTCTTCCTCTTCGGCAAAGAGTGTTTCGAGATATCGGGTTGTATTGCCCACTTCTACAGAACCTACACCTTGAGAGGCTATGAGGTCGCCGTGCTGCTGTGTATGCTGCCCCGGCAGACGGTAGTTCTGTGCGGTGGCGGTGCTGCCGATACCGATGGTTGCGGCGAGCACCAGCAATGTGGAGAATTTGCGGGAGAGTGTCATTTTAATCTTCATCGTAGAGGCGGGAGAGGTTTATTTTATGTCGGGTTGTTCAATCAAGTTCGTCGGGAGCGTAGATGGAGCTTTCGGTGGGCATAGTGTAGTTGAATATCTCGCTTGGTTTGAAAAAGCGGTTTATTTCAATCACTGCATTTTCTACAGAATCGGAGGCGTGGATGATATTTTCCTGACCGCTCATCCCGAAATCACCGCGGATTGTTCCCGGAGCGGCGTTTCGGCAGTTGGTGGCGCCGGTCATGGCTCTGACAACATTCACAGCATCCTTGCCTGCCAGAATCATCACTATCACCGGAGTGGAGGTCATTGACTTTACGAGCGACGGGAAGAAAGGGCGATCAACCAAATGGGCATAGTGCTCGCGTAGGATTGTCTCATCCAGTTGCATCATCTTGATGCCATGGATAAAGAGACCTTTACGCTGGAAGCGGGTGATGACGTCGCCTGCAAGGCTACGCTTGATGGCTGAAGGCTTGAGGATAATGAATGTTTGCTCCATTAGTGTTAATTATGGTTTACACTTTTTGTCTTGATGTCCAAAGTTACGAAAAATAGAGCTTTTGGCCACTTTTTTGTGTATTAATTTTTGCTAACGCATTTTTATTACTTATAATTTGCATTTCTAACGTGCAGAAAATTAATGGAATATGGCAAAATATGTTATATAGCATGTTTTTGAACTTTGTTATTTATATATCGTTTTCGGCATGTTTCAAAACGTTAAAATAACCCGCCCGGCAGCCTGTCGTATTGGCTGCCGGGCGTATTATGTATCGGATATATGTACCGACTGGATTACATGTTCATGCCACCATCAACCTGAATAACCTGACCGGTAACATATGATGACAGATCAGAAGCGAGGAACGTAGCCACATTGGCGATGTCTTCTACCTGACCACCGCGGCGCAGAGGTATTTTCTTTACCCATTCGGCACGGATGTCATCGGGTAATGCAGCTGTCATGGCGGTTTCGATGAAGCCAGGGGCTATTGCGTTGGCACGGATGCCGCGTGAGCCGACTTCCTGAGCGATACTCTTGGCCAATGCTATGAGGCCTGCTTTTGATGCTGCATAGTTGGACTGGCCGGCATTGCCGTGCACACCTACTACCGATGCCATGTTGATGATTGAACCTGAGCGCTGGCGCATCATGATGGGCAGGACTGCATTGATAAAGTTGAAAGCACTCTTGAGGTTTACGGCGATTACTGCATCCCACTGCGATTCGGTCATGCGCATCATCAGGCCGTCTTTGGTTATGCCGGCGTTATTGACAAGGATGTCGATGGTGCCGAAGTCTTCTTTTACTTGTTTAACAACTTCCTGTGTCTGTGCGAAGTCGGCGGCATTTGAGGCGTATCCTTTGGCCTTTACTCCGAGTGCGGCGATCTCAGCTTCAGTTGCTTTGCCGTTTTCATCTATAACGAGATCTGTAAAAGCGATGTTGGCGCCCTCTTGGGCGAAACGGAGGGCAAGGGCTTTGCCGATGCCACGTGCCGCGCCGGTGATGAGCGCGGTTTTTCCTTCGAGTAATTTCATTTTATGTAAGTTTATGAATTATCGTTAGTTTTTGTGTCTGCAAAGTTACAAACTTTTGTCATAAAAAACAAACTGATGGGGGAGCTTACATGTGCTGGCTGAAATTCATTGGGCATCATGAGGGAGATGTATGTGTTTTTTGTTAATTTTGCGATAAAATTCTATGAATTATGATTGACGATATTCTGAAATACAACCGCGAGTTTGTGGCGTCGCGGTCTTACGAGAGATATGCCACCTCGAAATATCCTGATAAACGGATTGCCATTGTTACATGTATGGATACGCGACTTGTAGAGCTGCTTCCTGCTGCCCTTGGCTTGCGGAATGGTGATGTCAAGATTATCAAGAACGCAGGCGGAACGATAACCAACCCTTTCGATTCCACGATGCGCTCGCTACTTGTGGCTGTGTATGAGTTGGGTGTGACTGAAGTGATGGTGGTCGGCCACACAGGTTGTGGGGTGCAGGGCATGAATGCCGATGAGATGCTTCATCTGATGCGTGAGCGCGGGGTGAGTGAGGAGCATATCGCTCTGATGCGTCATTGTGGCATAGATCTCGATAATTGGCTGCATGGATTTGATGATACGGCGGCGGCAGTAAGTGAGACCGTGGATCTGGTCCGTAACCATCCGCTTATGGCTGCTGACGTACGTGTGGCCGGGTATATTATGGATTCACACACCGGCGCCCTTTCCAGAATAGATTGATTAGCGGGCCAATATAATAATCCGGCTCCTGCGGGTTCATCGCCCGGGAGCCGGATTATTATGTGTGGAGATCTGTATTGTTTATTTTGCGCCGAGTTTGGTTTTTACGGCAGCGGTGACGTCAATCACGTCGGTGCCTTGATAGAGCACAAGATTCGGCTCGTTGGGGAAGATGAAGGTGTAACCGCCTTCTTGACCGACGGCTTTGATTGCATCGTTGATACGTGCCTGAATAGGAGCCATGAGCTGTTCCTGCTGGCGCTGGAGATCTTTGGTGGCAGTCTCGCGGAACTGTTCTACTTTCTGCTGGCGGTCAGTGATCTCTTGCATACGGCGTTCCTTGATGGTCTGGGGCGTGTTGGGGTCGTCCTGGATAGCCTGGAAGTCGGTATACAGTTTGTTAACTTCCTCGATGAGTTTCTGGAACTCTGCTTCATACTTTTGTGAAGCTTCGGTGAGCTGAGCCTGCATGTCGTTTACTTCGGGCATGGCGTCAAAAACGGCGTTGATGTCAACGGTGCCGAATTTTTGGGCGGCAGCCGACATGGGCAGGGCTACCAGAAGGGCGAGAATGATTTTTTTGATCATGATTGATTGTATTATTTGTAGTTAAATTAATTTTAATGCCTGGTTGTCATTGGGCGTATCCGAGTCGTGACAGGACCTCGTTGGATATGTCGATTGACGGAGATGCAAATATTATATTGGATGACGACGCCCGGTCGAAGATAGCTTGATAACCACGTTGCTGGGCTACTTGCTTGATGGCTTCGTAAACTTCATCCTGAATTGGTTTGAGTAATGACAATCGCTTGTTGTATAGCTCTCCTTCAGGTCCGAAATATTTGTAGCGCAAGTCTGTGGCCTCTTTTTCTTTGGCCACAATTTCCTGCTCGCGGGCTTTTATCTGATCATCGGTAAGGAAAACTTTATCGGCCAAGAAATTCTGATACATTGTCTCGGCTTCTTTGCCTACGGCTTCCACCTCGCGCTGCCAACGCTGCGACAGTTGGTTGAGTTGCTCCGATGCCATTTCGTATGACGGGATGTTGCGCAGGATATACTCCATATCTACCATCGCAAATTTTTGAGCTGATGCTGTAGTGAATGCGGCAATGGCCAACAGCAGAGTGAGGATGATTTTTTTCATGTTTTTAAGCTTATTCATTAATTGATTCCTAACTTTAAGACACTTGAAAGTCAAAAAGGTTTACAGGTGGCTTGATTTTAGAATTCCTGGCCGAGGATGAAGTGGAAGTGCGAGCCTCCTTTATATCCTTCTACCACGTCGAATCCGTAGGCCCAGTCAATACCCATCATGCCTACCATAGGCAGATAGATACGCACGCCGGCTCCGGCACTGCGCTTAAGTTCGAATGGGTTGAACTTGCTTACTGATGTCCATGCGTTACCGCCTTCTACGAATGCAAGCGCATAGATGGTGGTTGTGGGTTGCAGCATGAGGGGGAAGTGTAGCTCTACTGCGAACCGGGTGTATGCATAGCCGTCTTTACGCCATGGGGTAAGGGCGCCGTTGTCGTAACCGCGCAGGGCGATTGTCTCGGTTGCATAGGTATAAGAACCCGACATGCCGTCACCACCTACGTAGAATGTTTCGAAAGGTGATTTTATGTAGCGGTTGAATGATCCGAGCAGGCCTATGTCGGCACGGGTCATAAGCACAGGTGTGTAAGTGCCGTCAGCATTGCACAGTGGAGTATAGGTGCGTGATTTGAAACGTAGTTTCCAGTACTCGATCCAACGGTAGAGTTCTTTTTTGGCTTGTACGTTGCCCTCTTCTGATTGTTGGGATAGTTTTTTCCAATCTTTTTTACCGAATAGAGATGCCGGAGGGGTGAGGGAGAAGTTGAGTGAGAACTGAGAGCCGCTGCGGGTGTATATCGGGTTGTCGATTGAGTTACGGGCGAGGGTGAAACCGAGCACAAGTGCGTTTGATGTGCCGTTGTTCATGTAATAGAGGTAGTCCCAATTTTTGAGGTAATACCAAGTGTAACCAAGTTCGGCGGTGAACGTGAAGTAGTCGTCAGGCCATTTGAGACGTTTGCCGAAGCCAAGATTCACGCCTACCATCTGAAGCACCTTGTTGGGGTCATATGATGCTTGATAAGAGTTTTGGTAGTAATCGCTGTCATAGCCGTAACCGTAGCCGTATCCATATCCGTAGCTGTATGGATTATAGTATCCGCCTTGCTGCCATCGAGAGTTGTAATATGATGAATTTATGCCGGTCTGGCGGCTATAGTAGGCTGACAGTGACAATGAGTTAGGCCGTTTGCCTCCGAACCACGGGTCAAGGAACGATATTGAATATGCCTGATAATACCGGGCGTTGGTCTGTGCCGAGATAGTGAATGTCTGTCCTTCGCCCTGAGGGATGATTCCCCTGTAGGTCGACGGGTATAAAAGGTTCTTGATTGAGAAGTTGGTGAACTTTAGCGAGAGTTTGCCAATAATGCCGGTCTGACCCCAGCCGAGTGAGAATTCTATCTGGTCATTGGCTTTTGACTCGAGATTAAAGATGATGTCTACGGTTCCGTTTTCTTCATTAGGTTCGGGGCGGATGTCCATGTTCTCGGGGTCGAAGTGGCCGGTCTGGGCGATTTCGCGTGCTGAACGCATGAGGTCGCTTTTTGAGAATAGATCGCCGGGGCGCACGCGCAGTTCTCGGCGGATTACTTTTTCGTAAAGGCGGTCGTTGCCATTGATGACAACGTTGTTGATACGGGCCTGCGGACCCTCAATCATGCGCATTTCAAGTGAAATGGAGTCACCTGAGACTTCGCGTTCTATGGGTACGAGGTCATAGAATAGATAGCCGCGGTCCATGTAGAGGTTGGATACGGCGTCATCGTCTTCGGTCAGGCGCTTGTTCATAAGGGTCTGGTTATATACATCGCCCGGCTGCATCCCCAGGAACTCGTTGAGAAGTTCGGTTGGATATAGCGTATTTCCTACCCATGATATGTCTTTTATAAAGTAGCGTTGTCCTTCGTCAATTGTAATGTATACATCGACACGGTTGTCGCTGTATTGGACTACAGAGTCGGCCACGATGCGAGCGTCGCGGTATCCTAATTCGTTGTATTTCTTTATGATGAGGTCAAGGTCTGCGGCATAGTCGGTGCGTACGAATTTCTTTTGGCGGAATATATTGAGCAGCTTGCCGTTTTCATTGGTCTTCTTCATCACACGCTGAATTTTGTTATCGCTCATTACTGTATTGCCTGTGATGTATATTTTGTGCACGCGCATTTTGTCGCGTTTGTCAACAGCGATGTCTACAATCATTTCGCCAGGTGACGAAAGGTCTTCGTGCAGTGTGATGTTTACCACGGCGTTTGAGAAACCTTTGTCGCGGAAATATTTTTCGACTATGAGTTTTGCCCGGTTTACGATATTCTGAGTTATCTGATTGCCTTTCATGAGGTTGAGGCGGGATTGTACATCGTCGCGCTCGCCTTTTTTCATGCCTATGTAATTAACCTGCGATATGCGGGGCTGTGGTGTGAGCTGGAGCACGAGCCATGCTCTGTCGCCGGCAGTTTTGTCAAGTACGAAACGTGCCTGTTGGAATAATCCTTGACGCATCAGGCGCTTGGTTGCCTGTGTGATGTCATCACCGGGTATGCTTACTCGTTCGCCAATCTTAAGGCCGGCGTATCCTAAAATGATTTCAGGGTCATAGTTGGGCGCTCCTTCGACGCGGATGTCGGCGATTTCATATACGCGGGGCATCGTGGAGTAAATCACCGTTGGTGAGAAAACGGTGTCATTGTCAAGGGTCTGGGCCGAGACTTTGCCAAAGCCAATGCACGCTGCAGCTGTTATGAGAAGGTAAAAGAGTTTATGACGCATAATGTGAAATGAGTTCATAGGCAATTAGAAACTTGTTCGCCGGTAAGGCCGAAGCGCCGTTGACGTTGTTGGAAGTCGGCAATTGCACGGGCGAAGTCTTCTTTTGAGAAGTCGGGCCAGTAGGTCCGGGTTATATATAATTCTGTGTAGGCGATTTCCCACAGCAGATAGTTGGATATCCGGTGGTCGCCTCCGGTGCGTATAAGCAGGTCAGGGTCAGGCATGAATGCGGTGCTTAGTCTTGATGCTACCGTGCGTTCATCTACTGAGTCAGGGTCAAGAGCTCCGGCTGCGGTGTCGCGGGCGATGCTGCGGGCCGCGTTAACAATATCCCAACGAGCTGAGTAACTCAGGGCGAGTACCAGACGCAGGCCGGTGCATTGGCTTGTGTCGCTGATGCATTGTTGCAGGCGCCGGAGAGCCTCGTCGGGCATGCGGGTAGTGTCGCCGATCATGCGCAGCGACACATTGTTCTTTATAAGGTCAGGGGTCTCACGCTCAATAGCTGTGACTATGAGGTGCATGAGTGTGTCTACTTCTTCTTTTGGCCGGTTCCAGTTCTCGGTCGAGAATGTATATAAGGTGAGATATTTGACTCCGAGTTCTGAAGCGGCTTCGGTGATGCGCCGCACTGTATTTACGCCCTCGACATGTCCTGCCGAGCGGTCGAGACCGCGTGCTACGGCCCATCTTCCGTTACCGTCCATTATTACGGCAACGTGAGTCGGGATGTTGTTTGTATCGAGATTGACGGGCTTGTTCATGGACTTCAATCTACATAATGGCAGGTCTCGCAGCGCTTGCCAAATTCGTAAGAAATGCCGATTGAGATGCGGGCAACCCAATCGGTGTTTTTGTAAAATTCTGTTTTAATGAGATTCAAATCTGCAAGGTCCGGTCCGTCGACGTGGTCGCTGAATATCTTTGTCATGGAGAATTCGGCGAATAGATTCAGGCGTTCCTTAGGCTTGTATTTGAATCCGAAAGCCATTGGCAGGGTGGGGGCCACAGCTGTGTGGCCTCCTGATGAGGTCATGCTGAATCCTACACCAAGGGCAAGGTATGGAGTCCAACGGCGCAGGCGTTTGTATGTTTCGCCAATACCGTAGGCGAAGAAATTAGCCTCACCTCTCACTGTGAGGTCGTAGACTGTTGACTTGAATTCGTACCAGGCTTCATTCGGGAGAATCATGCCGTCGGTGTTGCCGCTCAGTGTTGCCATTCCCAATGAGGCTCTTACCGCCCATCTGGTATCTATTATGTAGCGTGCTGCTATGTCGGCTGTGAATCCGGGATGTTTGAATGGATTTGATGAATTGGCATCACCAATGTATCCGCTCATGCCTGCGTTTGCTCCGAAGTCAAACTTATATGGCGCGACGGGAGCCTGTGCATATGCGCCGGATGACGCTAATGCAGCTGCAGTGGTGAGTGCTATGATGATGCCGCGAAGCTTCATTGTTATTCTACCGGTTTAAATCTCAGGTTGTTGATTACTCCGCGCCACACATTGTTTGATGTAGCTCCGTCTCTGTTTACTCCTCCGAAAAGGTACAGGTAAGGGCAATCCCATGTCTCAACTGGTGTGGTTATTTTGGGACTGGCTATGGAACCGTCAAGTTTTGATGATATGACGAATGCCTGAGAATTGTGAAGAGCCGGCATGTAGGTGGGTAATTGCAGTGATACGCCGGCTGTGCCCCAGTTGTAACCGTAGTCGTTGGAAGTGTATACGGTTGTGTTTATTGATCCGTTGGCTTTGCGACCTCCTATCAGCACGAGCGTGGGGTAGTATATCTGTGTCCAGGCCGCAGTGGTGGTGTATGTGACATAGGGAGCCACTGCTGCGTTCTCAAGGGCTACGGGTAACGGTCGTTTGCTGAGTTTTGCCCATGATGAGCCGTCGAATCCCCATGTATCGGCGATTACGGTTCCTGCGGCGTTGCGGCCACCGACTATCAGCATCTGCTGTTGGTCGCTCATTGAGAATGAGTAATATACCGGTGCTGATGTGCCGCTGACCGGCATGCCGTTGATCAGTGGCGTTGATGTGCCGGCCGGATATGATTCTATAGTCCATGATCCGTCGCTGTTTTTGCATGAGCCATGTATGTCATTGCCGTATGCACCGTAGATGAAATGCCATTTACGGCCTGTTGAAGTCCATGATGAACCGTCGGCAGATGTATATAGGGTGCCGTCTGTGCCAAGGATGTAAAGCGCCGACTCCGAGGCTGTGAATGAGTTGATGTCAACAGCGGCGGGGAAGGTGACGGTAGAGAAGTTCCATGGACCAAGATCCGGGTCTGTGCCTGTGAGCATCTCAATGCTGCGGGTTGTGGTGGCAAGGCAATAGGATCCTTGGTAATAGGAAAGGCAATGTAATTTGTCGGCTTGACGCACGGTGTGCTGTTTCTCGGCCATTGTGAATGTGGTTGGAATGGTACGACGGTCAATACGTGCCCACTCGAGCGAGTCTGCCTCAACCTTGTGTACATTAACCTTGATTGTATAGTTGCGTTCGACTAATCCGTCGGGCGACACGAGCCGCAGGGTTACGGGATTTGTGAAGTCAATTGGGTCGGATGGGTTGTCGAGGTAGTTATATACGGTGTCAGGCTTGCCGGCGCGCGACACGGTGAGCTGAGCCACCGAGCACCCGTTCAGGGTGGTGATGACCGGGACAAGACCGGTCACGTCGGTGCCTTTGGGCATTGAGTCGGCGTTGAAGATCCGACCCTTTACAAGGTCAATGGAGAAGAACACCGAGTCAAGATTGGCAAGGATTGAGTCATTCTCGGTGAACGAGAAAGTCCTTACTGCTGCGGCAGCTGATGAATCTTCAACTATGTAGGCCTCGTTGCCGTTGCATGAGTATACTCCGGCGGCGATTGAGCCCATAGCAAAATATATTGCAAGCTTTCTTATCATGACGGGACAAAATATTTCAGTTTGCAAAGTTATAATTTCGCAGCAAAATTAGGGTAAGAAATGGACTACAAAAAACGTAAAAGTGGTAATTTTTATAGGTTTTTAACGCAGAAAAGAGAATTGTTGGAGTAAATTGACAAATAGGAGTGCTGAAAATCGAAGGTGGCCACGGGCGCATTGCCGAGTGCCGGAGCTTTGGCACGGCCTCTTGACCCAAGGGCGTATCGCGTTGTCTCAATCTGGGCTACGTCCCATAATCCTCGGGTAATAAAAGTATTCAGCAGTGTAGGCCCTCCCTCGACAAGCAGTGATGTGATTCCTTGCGTGTACAGCCGTTTTAAAGCAATATCGATTGATGATTCCCTGATTATCAGTGGGTCTATAGTGGTGGATATTTGTTCCGGGCCGATTCTAAGGCTTCTGTCGAAAATCACGGGGCGCGGTGATTTACCGTGCCAAAGCCGGCAGTCAAGGCGCGGAGAGTCGGCTAATATGGTGCCTGATCCTACAGCTATTGCGTCGTGGAGTGATCGCAGACGATGTACAATTGTGGAAGTCAGGGCCGATGAGAAGTGCTCGGGAGTCCCTGACGGGCGGTCTGAATCCATGAAGTGGTCGGAACTTTGGGCCCATTTAAGTGTAATCCAAGGTCGCTGCTGCTCGTGAGCGGTGATGAACCTTGCATTCAGCATGCGTGACTCATGGGCCATTACACCCTCGATTACTTCTATTCCGGCTTCTCGCAACATTTTTATACCGCGGCCGGCTACTTCACGGAAAGGGTCTCCGGCAGCCACCACCACCCGCGGGATACCGGTTTCGATTATCAGGCGGGAACATGGAGGTGTCTTACCGTAATGTGAGCATGGTTCCAAGGTGACGTACATGGTAGACTTGGACAGAAGAGGCCTGTCAAGAGGCTTGACAGATGCGATTGCGTTAACTTCGGCATGCGGACCGCCGTAGCATCGGTGGTAGCCTTCGCCAATAACTCGGTTGTCGGGAGCAACAATGACGGCTCCTACCATTGGATTGGGAGATGTGTGGCCGCGGCCATGGGCGGCGAGCTCGAGGGCCCGCGACATGTATCGTGGATCAAATGTCATAAAGCGGAATATGATGGAGTGAATGTGTCACCCTGGGAGGGATCACCTGTCTGTAGCCCCTTGCTGAACCATTTTACACGTTGGCTTGATCGGCCGTGGTTGAATGTCTCGGGCTGCTCTGTGCCGGTGGCTTTACGTTGCAGATAGTCGTCACCTATCTTAGATGCGGCGTTTATTGCGTTTTCAATGTCTCCTTCCTCAATGGAGCCGAACATGGCATTGTCGCGGTTGGCCCATACTCCGGCATAGAAATCGGCCTGGAGTTCGAGTCGCACGCTTATCTGGTTGGCTTCGCGTTCACTCACTTGATTCATGAGTTGATGCCCGCGGTCAAGAGTGCCAAGAAGATATTGTACGTGGTGGCCTACTTCGTGGGCTATTACGTAGGCGAACGCGAAATCTCCGGATGCCCCAATGGACGAGTCCATTGTCTTGAAGAAGTCAAGGTCGATGTACACGGTTTGGTCTGCAGAGCAGTAGAATGGCCCTACCTGCGATGATGCAGTGCCGCAACCCGAATTTACAGTGCCGGTGTACAATACGAGTTTAGGGCATTCGTATTCCCCCCAACCCCGTTGGCTGAATTCGCGGGTCCAGACATCCTCGGTTCCGGCCAATACCTGTGATGCCAATGTCGCAAGCCGCTCATCTTCGGCATCAGGGGTGTAAGATGTATTGCTGTAGGTGGCTCCGGAGCCTGATCCGAGTACATTGGAGACAATGTCGCCTATGCTCCCACCACCCATCAGTGTTATAACTGCCAAGGCTATTACTCCTATGATGCCGCCGCCGATTCCTACACGTCGACCGGTCGACATTCCCCGCCGGTCTTGAACATTGTTGCTTGTACGTCTTCCGTTAAGTCTCATATTCTGCTGTTTTTAACTGTTATGTATAGTTCTATTAGTAAAAACATTGCAAAGAGGCGGTTTGTTAGTCGAGTTTGAGTTTGACAGGATCGCCTGCCCATAAATCGGCAAAAGTCCGGATTGGTAGCAGGTATGTGTATATGTGGTCGTCTCCGCCGGTAAAGGTGTAAGTCATGATACGCAAAGGATGCTCGAATCCGCAGGCGAAGGATGCTGTTGCCGTGATTTCATCGGGGTAATTGCCGGATGCGACAAAGTATCCGTTGACAAGTCTTAGATTCCCAGTCCCGTCAAGTGGGGTCCCATTGCCTCGGTAGTCGCGGAGAGCTTCCGGAAGCAGTCTGAGGTGGTCAAGACGGTAATAATCTTTTATGGTATTTATAAAATAGTTATGTGTGAATATCTGTACTGCCGGCAGACGCAGAGCAAGAGTTGGCAAAGAACTCTCGGTGTCGTATGTATCAATATATAATTCAATGCTTTTTGATGTTGATGACTCAATGGCGTTGTAGATTTCCTGAGCTGCACGGTTCAGCCTGATTGTCGAGGCAGTGGCTACTGCAAGGTGGGATAGCAGGAATATCCATATGGCAATGCTTATGAGGAATGCGGTCTTACGCCTCGGTTTCAAGAGTTTGGGCAATAGAAAACATATCGCCGGCACAGAAATCAATAATGCAGGATATGCGCTGCGTACATTGTGGATGAGCAATGATATGATTATGATTGGGCATATTGCGGCGGCGCAGAATGTGGCTGTGGGTGTCGATGCTTGCAATTTCCATCTTTTTGTACACATTGCCAGACCCCACATCATTAGATATAAAATCGGAATTATATTTATGCGCAATGCCGAGATGCTGATGATGGTAGTGCCATGAGAATCTAATCTATTGTATGTGCCGGGCACGAGAAAGTAACATCCGAAAGCTATGGCGGCCCCGATACCCATTGCAAGCCGGTCATGGCGGCGTTGTGAAGGGAAAAATATCATGGGGCCGATACACCCGGCCGCAAGCGCGGCCCCGAATGATTCATGCCATAGTCCGGTAAGCATTCCTATGAAAAACGCGGAAACGCTGCTGCGGGCAGGTCTTATATACATCAGCATTCCCAACAGAAGTAATGCCGATGGCCATATGTAATTGAACGCATATGAGATGATGAACATGTAGTTGTACCAAGGCACCACAACTATCATCAGCAGCATCATAAGGGAGAAAACCGGAAATTTATGCTGTGTGTCAGGTACGATCTTGAAAGTGAGTATCAGTGTGGTGCAAAATACAATCCAGATGATAGTTGCCGTGATGCATCGTGGAATTTGCAGGATGATGGGTAGAAGCAACTGAGGGATGCGTGAGTTGTCAATATAGAAATGTTCGCACCAACAGTCAAATATTCCGGAGAAGAACGTGTCGCCTCTGTCACGGGCGAACATCACCGGTTTGAGAAACCAAAGGTCATCGGCTCCGGTAGGGGTGAAGATGTACATCACCAGGAATGCAACGGCTACAATAGCGGTAAGTATATATATATATGCTGTGGCCTTTGTTTTCATAACAATCGCAAAGTTACGAAAAATAGTGATGCCGGCAAATCAAAAAGACGCCCGGTCCAACTGGACCGGGCGTCTGATGGGTATGTATGGAGTAGATTATTCAGCAGGATTGAGGATGATGAGTTGACGGTTGCCTTGTGCGAGCACACTGTTCCAGAATTCCATGAGGTCTTTGGTGGATACAGAGTTGTATACGTCGGCAGCGCCGAGGAAGCAATTCACGCCATTGAGGCTTGTGGAAGCCATGGCCTGAGCCCATGCGTCATTTTCTTCAAGGGCTGATGTGGCGTTCTTTACCATGTACTCACGCACGGGGGCGAGTTCGTCTTCGGTTACGTCTTGTGCCATGGATGCGATTATTGCATCAACGGCGGCAAATACTTCCTGACGCATCTCAGGTTTCATGGGGAAGGGTATCTGGAAGAAGAGATTGCTTTCGCCGAAGCGTGCCAGCTGGCCACCTGCACCTATCGAGTATGTGGCACCCATTTCTTCGCGTACCTTGTTAAGGAGTCGGTTGCTCATGATTTGTGCAACCATCGAGGCCATGGCACGTTCTTTAGCGGTGAAATCTTTGTGGCCGCCGATGAAGTAGAATGCCCATGTCTGTGGTGTGGACATGTTCATTGACTGCTCAACGGTATTGGTGCCGAGCACGGGTTCAAATTTTGCGCTTGTCTCAAGTGTGATTGATTTGGCCGTGGTAGGAAGAGTGGCGATATATTGCTCCATGAGGGGTTTGAATGCTTCTACATCAATGTTACCTACGAAGTAGAATGTGAAGTCACCGGCGTTGGCAAGCATGGTACGGACTACGTCAACGGTGGTGCTGCATGATGCCTGGTCAATAAGTGAAGTGCTTATGGTCTGTAAGGCAGGTGCTTGATACAGTGTCTTGTAGATTAAGCTCTGGAAGGCGTAGTCGGGGGTTGATTCCTGATTGGCAAGTACGCCTTTGATCATGTTCTGCATCGCGGTGAACTCATCGGGCTTGATGTTGTACTCTGTGAAGTTTGCGAAAATGAGTTCCATGAGTTGGGGAAGATCCTGTACGGTTGACACACCTGCGAGCGAGCGGTCATATTTATCAATATCTATGTTAAGGGATACTTGCTTGCCCTGGAGATATTTTGTGAGGTCGCTGTTGGAGTAATCGCCTAAGCCGTTCTTGCTCATTGCGTAGGGCATGAAGATTATTGATGCGGCGTCGGTATCAGGGAGTACGGAATATCCGCCCTTGGCCATTGCATAGAACTGGATGTCGTTTTCTTTGAATGTGGTCGGTTTTACCACAACCTTGATACCGTTGCTGAGGGTGAACTCTGTTGCGTCCCATCCTGCAAGAGTCTGTTGGGCAGTAATTGATCCGGGAGCGGGAAGGTTGGGTATGAGGGGATCGGTGCGCATTTCGTCTTTATATGCCTCGATGTCCTCGGCGTCGACTGCGGCGAGTCCTTCTATTACCTGTTGTTCGGTGGGAATTGTGAATCCGGGAGCATCGGGGAGCATAAGTAATGCCACGCGGTTGTCGGCGGTTACAATTTCAGGGAGGATCGTGCCGATCTGGTCTACGGGAATCGCCTGTGACAACATATCATAGATCTGTTTCTCGATGTCGATGCCGGGAATGGGTTCGTTGTCAATGAAAGCGCGTACGTATTCTTTTGAATAAGATTCGTTGGGCGTGTTGTTGCGTGAGTCATAGAGCCGCTGATAGCGTGAGCGCAATTCAGCGGTAGCACGTTCGTATTCACCCTGAGTGAATCCACCGCGCAGGGCGCGCAGGATTTCACGGTAAGCGGCTTCCATACCTTGGAGGAGGTTGTCACCCTTGCCGATAACCTGTACTGTGAGAGCGTCTTTAGTGGAAGCGAGGAAGAAGTTGTCAATGTCGACTGATGCGTGGGCAAAGGGGGCATCGGGTGTTGATGCAAGCTCGTCAAGACGGCTGTTGAGCATTGTCTGTATCATGTTGAAGAAATACTCGATGGCGTAGTAAGCCTGGGTGTTGCGCATCTCGCGGGGCAGCTGTTGGTCGAATTTGAAGAAGAGTAAGCCTACAGGTGCTGTCATCTCTGCATCTTTGCCTATGGCTACTATGGTGCCGGGTGTGTCTTCTACCGGTACGTAGTAGCGTTCCTTGGCATTTTCTGGCATCTTGATGGGTTCAAAAATCTCCTTGATTTTTGATTCGATGTAAGCGGGGTCTATATCGCCTACGACAATAATTGCCTGTTGATCGGGACGGTACCATGTGTGATAGTAGTCAACAATTGCCTGCGGTGGGAAGTTGTCTACCACATCCATGATTCCGATGGGCAGGCGTTGTCCATATTTGTTATCGGGATAGATTGTGGGGAGCAGTTGCTCGAGGATACGCATCTGTCCTACCATTGAGCGTCGCCATTCTTCATGGATCACACCACGCTCGGCGTCAATTTCGGCAGGGTCGAGTGTAAGTCCGC
The DNA here is from genome assembly GCA_023663145.1 of Odoribacter sp. GTDB lineage: Bacteria > Bacteroidota > Bacteroidia > Bacteroidales > Muribaculaceae > CAG-873. Next base: position 61,272 of record JAMPHZ010000002.1, on the reverse strand, counting down.
ATGACCAGTCGTGAAGGATCAGAAGACATGAATCCTGCACGGTAGTACGTGCAACAGGAACTGCTGAGATGTTGTATACGGTTTCATCAACGGAGGTATAGGCGTTGAGGTTGTAGCCAAATTTTACTCCGATGCTTTCGAGCCAGTTGATTATTCCTTTACCGGGGAAGTTGTCGGTCCCGTTGAAGCACATGTGCTCGAGAAAGTGAGCGAGGCCGCGCTGGTTCTCTTCTTCAAGGATTGAACCGACCTTTTGTGCGATGTAGAAGTCGGCTTGTCCCTTGGGAGTCTCGTTATGACGGATGTAATAGGTAAGACCGTTTGGTAGTGAACCAACGATTACTTCCGGGTCAACAGGAAGAGCCGGAATCTGGCCGGGCACAGCCTGTGCGTCAGCACTGAAAGCGGCCATTATGCCGGTTAACAAGGCAATGCCGCTTTTAAATAGTTTATTCATAATAGAATTATAAAAATGTATATTTTAATTTCTATCCAATTAGACATCAAAGGTACAAAAAAATTACGCCTCATTAGGTTAATGAAAGTTAAAGAATCGGTGCGTTTATATGCCTTGAATACGTTGATGTTTAAAAAATAAGAGATTTTTTTGTTTTTTTTGCCATTTTAGTAGTTTATATTCCAAAATGTTGTATCTTTGCATCCATATTAATAACTATATATTTATAAATCACCTGCTATGAAAGAACTGATTGAAAAAGTAGCTGCGCTTTATGAAGCGTTCAGCAAGGATGCCGCTCTTCAGGTAGAAAACGGTAACAAGGCAGCCGGTGCCCGCGCCCGCAAGGCCTCTCTGGAGATTGAAAAAACCATGAAGGAATTCCGTAAGCTGTCACTTGAAGCTTCAAAGAAATAATCCTCACTCCATCGATTACAAAGACCGCCGCGTGCCCTGAAACGGGATACGCGGCGGTCTTTGTAATGTTGTTTCGGCGGCGTGACAATATCACCACATGCCGTTATATCACCTCGACTTGTGACATTTCGTCGTAAGCTTCCCATGCAGGATCGTTTTCGGCCGTTATATGAAGCGGCAGCAGAGGCAACGGGGCGAGTGCTTCGTTTATTTTTTTTTGGAATATATTGGTGCTTAGAGTGTAGAATACCCATGTGCGTTCGCCGGCACCTGTGAATATCCCGGTCAGTACGGCTACCGGATCGGCGTCGAAGGTTGCGATCATGTTGTCGGTTGCGTCACCCATTATGCGGGCAGTTTCGTCGTTGGGCATGCCGGCATCCGGATCCTGATTGTATGTCCATGAGATCTCGATGCGTATACAGAACCGCTTGTTGTTACGGAATCGTGTGATGTCACGCCTTCCTGATACCAGAATGTCGCGCTTGCCGTCGTCTGTTATTGCCGGTGCTGTCCACCAATCGTGATTTTCGCTCATTGTAGAGTTGTATTTATAAGAAAGTTTTGCGGCCCGGATATAAGCCGGGTTATGTCGGAGACTTATGCTGTGTGGCGGAATTAACTCCTTCCATATGGCCTAAGCCTTGCCTGTCTGTCATTTATCTAAGCAGTCTACCCCCCGGCATAATACGGACGAGCAGCCCATGAATGCCGGTATACTTGACCTTGCAACCCATTCAGGAGTGCGGCACACAATATCGCTATCGTGCCCGGTGGGCTCTTACCCCGCCTTTTCACCCTTACCTGTAATGTGTTCTCATTGGGAGGACACCTGCAGGCGGTTGTTTTCTGTCACTCTTCTCCGACGTTACCGCCGGCTCCCCGAAGGGAGGATGGTGCTCTGTGTTGCCCGGACTTTCCTCACATCCTTTATAGGAAAGATGTGCGACAGACCTCCGGACCGCAAAACTATGTTATGAGAAGTAACCGCGGATGATTCCTCGTTTGGAATTTCGGATGAACTGAAGAATCTCGTCGCGCTCACGTGTCGCCGGCAGCTCGGCCTCGATGTGTTCAACGGCATCGGAAACGTTGAGATTGTTCATGTAAACGTAACGGTATATTTCCTGAATGTCGCGGATAGTTTCATTTGAGAAGCCTCGGCGGCGCAGGCCAATTGAATTGACTCCTGTATAAGCGATCGGCTCACGTGCGGCCTTTACAAATGGTGGTACGTCTTTGTTGATAAGCGCACCCCCCTGAATCATTACATGAGAGCCGAGATGACAGAATTGGTGTACGAGTGTGCCGCCGCCTATTACGGCGTAAGGATCTACGACAACTTCTCCTGCCAGTTGGGTGGCGTTGGAGATTATGACATTGTCACCTACCACGCAGTCGTGTGCCACATGTGAATATGCCATTATCAGGCAGTTGCTGCCTACCACGGTCTTGCCCTTGGCGGCAGTTCCGCGGTTTACTGTGACGCATTCGCGCAGAGTTGTGTTATCGCCGATTATAGCGAGGGTTTCCTCGCCGCAGAATTTGAGATCCTGAGGTATGGCTCCGATGACCGCACCGGGGAAGATGGTGCAGTTTCGGCCGATGCGTGTGCCTTCGAGAATGGTTACTCCTGAAAGGATGCGTGTGCCTTCGCCGATCTCGACATTGGCATCAATTGTGACGAACGGATCTATGACGACTCCCGGAGCTATTTTTGCGGCGGGGTGTATATATGCAAGAGGTTGACGCATGATTATTTGTTTTTGACGATTTGAGCCATGAATTCGCATTCGCACACAATTTTCTCGCCTACGAATGCCCGGCCTTTCATTACGGCGCATCCACGGCGCATCTCGGTCATGAATGATACATGGAACAGGAGTGTGTCACCCGGGACTACTTTCTGGCGGAATTTGACGTTGTCAATTTTCATGAAGTAGGTGGAGTAGCGTTCGGGTTCGTCGACGGTTGACAGCACGAGGAGTCCGCCGGTCTGGGCCATTGCTTCAACCATAAGCACTCCAGGCATGACGGGCTCTTGCGGGAAGTGGCCCTGGAAGAAAGGTTCGTTTGTTGTTACGTTCTTTACGCCTACAATGAATTGGGTACCTATCTCGATGACTTTGTCGACAAGAAGGAAGGGGTAGCGGTGAGGGAGGAGTTCGCGGATGCGGTTGTTATCCATCAGAGGCTCCTTATTAGGATCATACAGGGGTGCCTGTATATCTTGCCGCTTGATGTCACGACGGATTTCACGAGCCATGCGTGTGTTGATGCTGTGGCCTGGTTTTGTCGCTATTACTTTTCCCTTGAGGGGGCGGCCGATGAGGGATATATCGCCTATGATATCAAGCAGCTTGTGTCTTGCCGGCTCATTCTCGAACTGGAGAGGCCGGGTGTTGATGTATCCGTAATTCTCAATTTTTGGGCATTCAACACCTACAACGGCAGCTATAGCCTGAAGTGACTGCTCGCTCATCGGGCTGTCATATATTACAATGGCGTTGTCGAGGTCGCCGCCTTTTATGAGTCCTGCCTGGCGCAGTGGCTCTATCTCGCGCACGAACACGAATGTGCGGGCCGGAGCGATCTGATCCTTGAACTCATCTACGTGCTCCATTGACGCGTATTGGTTTGCGAGCACGGGTGAGTTGAAGTTGACTTTTACTTCCACGCTGAATTCCTCGTCGGGGAGTATCATGATTTTGGCGCCTGATTCCTCGTCAGATATTTCAATCTTGTGCTTGACGATATAGAAGTCCTTGTCAAGTTTCTGCTCTGTAAGGCCTGCGGTTTCGATAGCTTCTACAAAAGGTCTTGAGCTGCCGTCAAGAATGGGAATTTCGGGGCCGTTGACCTTAATAAGGCAGTTGTCGACGCCGAGAGCGTATAATGCGGCGAGTGAATGCTCGACTGTACTTACGGTGATGTCTCCTTTACCCAGCACTGTACCGCGGGTTGTGGCCACAACGTTTTCAGCCAGACAGTCGATTATCGGTTGGTCAGGGAGGTCGGTGCGCTGAATTTTGTATCCGTGGTTGTCGGGGGCGGGACAGAACTCTGCGGTTATTTCCTTGCCTGAGTGTAGTCCTTTGCCTATCAGAGTAAATGATTGGCTGAGGGTTAATTGTTTCATATCGTCGAGGTTTATTGTTTTTCTAATTTTGCAACGCGGTCAAATAGCGATGCGAGCCGTTTGATGTGAACGGTATTACGGGCGAATTCCCCATGAGGTACGGCGGGATAACCCATGAGACGTGCACCGTCGTGCACGGTGCCTTGGATTCCGCTTTGTGCTCCGATCTGTACATTGTCTCCTACTGTGATATGTCCGGCAAATCCTACCTGTCCGCCGATCATGCAGTTGGATCCGAGTTTTGTTGAACCGGCTATTCCTGTCTGGGCAGCTATCACGGTGTCATGGCCTATAACTGTGTTGTGTGCGGCCTGGATCAGGTTGTCAAGTTTGACACCATGGGCTATCACAGTGGCACCCATTGTGGCACGGTCAACAGTGGTGTTTGCCCCTATTTCGACGTCGTCTTCTATTTCTACGATGCCGATCTGAGGTATTTTGTGATAAGTCCCGTCGGGTAGGGGGGCGAAGCCGAAACCGTCGGCGCCTATAACTGCACCTGCATGTATTATGCATCTTCTTCCTATGCGGCAGTTGTGGTAAATTTTTGCACCGGGATATATGATTGAGTCGTCACCTATTGTGACACCCGGACCGATGTAGGCCTGAGGATGTATCTGCACATGTTCACCTATTTTTGCGCCTGCGCCGATGTAAGCGAATGCTCCTATGTAGCAGTCATCGCTTATCTCTACCCCTGGGGCGATAAAAGAGGGCTGCTCAATGCCCGTGGGTACATTTGCCATGGCTTTGGCGACGATATCAAGCAGCACCGAAAGCGTGGCATATGGATCCTGCACTCTGATGAGAGTGGCATTAACCGGCTGTATGGGCTCAAAATCAGTGCGTACCAACACTATTGAAGCGCCGGTGCTGTATATATGATGGGTGTATTTCGGATTAGCTAAAAATGTTATGGCGCCGGTTGTGGCTTCTTCGATTTTTGCGAATGTAGAAACGGTGGCATCGGGGTTTCCCTCGATGGTGCCTCCAACGAGCGCTGCTATTTGAGAAGCTTTGAATTCCATTGTAAGTTATAGTTGACCTTTCAACTTGCAAAGGTCGCAAAAAAAAATGATATATTCGGTACAAGCGGTGGTAAAAAGTGCACAAAGTGACGTCAGGTATGCAAAAAAGGACATCTTTTGTACAAATATGGCAATAAGAATCCCCCGCACAATTTGAAGTGCGGGGGATTCTTTAATAGTTATATTTCAGGAAGAAGTGTCTTTAACGGTTCTTGCGGTTTTCAACGTCCTTCATCATGTTTTCGTCGTGAAGGTTGTAGTAAACGTTTTCGAGATAGCGGAGTGCGTCGACGTTGTCATTGTCAATGCTCCATGCCTGCTCGAGGTATTCGGCAGCTTCTTTGAACAGAGGCACGATGGTGTTGTTGTAAAAGGCTTCGCCTTCGGCCATGTTTGTGGGTGCGTTGTCGCTGGCTGTATATGCTTCTTCGCAGAGTGCGCGGCCGTATTGGAATAGAGCCTGTGAGTTCTGGCTGTCAAGTTCCATAGCTTTCTTGAATTCGGCTTTAGCTTCGGCCTTTTTGTCCTGGTTGTCATATAGGATACCTTTTACAAGGTGATACTGTGAGTTGCCGGGATCGTTGGCGATGGCCTCGTCAATCATGGAGAATGCTTTGTCGAACTCTTTATTCTGCAGGTAGTGGTTGATGATGAAGCCTATGTAAGAGGGATCTTCTTTTCCGTACAGAGGCAATGCTTCCTGTGCGATTGTGTACATTGCATCCTGGTCACCGAGGCCGTTTGCTACGGCGATTGCATAGTCATATACGGGTTTCTTGTTGTAACCTTTGGCCCTGGCTTTGTTGAAGCAGTTGAGCGCTTTTGCAAGGCTGTCGGCCTGCCATGCTGCGAGACCCTGGTTGAATACTACTTCAGCGAGGGTGGAGTCGGGGAGCACATTGGGGAGCTTTGAGCGGAATACAGGGTTGTCATACATTCCAAGGAAGACTTCCCATGCGTCGTATGCGCCGTTGTAATTCTGTACTTCCCAATAGGCGATAGCGGCGTCGTTGTAGTCAGCTGCATGGCCGGTGATTGTGTTTATGATTTCTTTGGAGTATTTGGTTTTTATTTTACCTTTTTTGTCAGGTACAGAGTCGAGAGGGAGCGCCTGCATGAAGTAGCGGTAACCGCCGAGGAGGTCGTCGGCCATGGTAACGGCTCCGTTCTCCGGAAGTTTGTTGAACTGTTTCATTCCGTAGAGCTTGTCGAACTCTTCGAACATTGCTTTACCGGGAATGAAGAATGTTTGTGCCTGCTGTGAGGTTTCGGGGTTGGTGAATGCGGGGGTAATGATGGCGACGACGTCGGCTGGCGACTTGCCATCCTTGAGGGCGCGTTCGGCGTCCTTGAGGAGCTGAGTTTGTGCAGGCATTGACATTGCACCTATGATAAGTGCTGCCGCGGCTGCGAGATGTCTTTTCATTGTATGAGTTGTTTAGGGGTTAATTATTCGTTGGAATCGGAATCGGCTTCGATGTCGTCGTCAATGTTTGTTTCGATGTCATCGGCCGGAGCGTTGAGATCTGCTTCGGAGAGTTCAGGTAACTCTTCGCCGTCTATGCCTGTGGATTCCTCTTCGGGGTCAGTGGGAACGGCGCATACGGATGCGATGGCGTCGCCACGTCGTTCAAGATTTATAAGTCGTACACCTTGTGTGGCTCGGCCGGCTATCTTTATATCTGCTACGCGGATTCTGATTAGCATGCCTGACCGGTTGATTATGACGAGGTCGTTGTCGTCGTTGACGCTCTTGAATGCCACAAGATTGCCGGTGCGCGAAGTGACGTTTATTGTCTTGACACCCATGCTGCCGCGCGATGTGAGGCGGTAACCGTCGAGAGGCGAACGCTTCCCGTAGCCGTTCTCTGAAACCACAAGCACTGTGTTTTCGGTGTCGGGCTCCATTGTGATCATGCCTACCACTTCATTGTCGTCGGTCAGACGCATGCCGCGCACTCCGCTTGACACGCGACCCATGGCGCGGAGAGATGCTGTCTTGAATCTGTTGGCTTTGCCTTGACGTGCTGCGAGCAGGATGTCGCTGTCGTTGTCGGTGAGTTCTACCCCGATAAGGCTGTCGCCTTCGCGCAGAAGTATGGCCTTTTTGCCTTTTACGAGCACACGAGAGTATTCGCTCAGGGCTGTTTTCTTGACGATGCCGCGTCGGGTGGCGAAGATGAGGAAATGTGATCCTGCGAATTCCGGATCCTCGAGGTTCTTGCATGCGAGGTATGCGCTTACCTTATCTCCGGGCTCTATGCTGAGCAGGTTCTGCAAGGCGCGCCCTTTGGAAGTCTTGGAGCCTTCCGGGAGTTCGTATACCTTTAATTTATATACAATGCCGCGATCTGTGAAGAACAGCATTGAGCAGTGCATTGAAGCTGTGTAGACGTGCTCTATGAAGTCTTCATCACGGGTGACGCTTCCACGTGATCCCATGCCGCCGCGGTTTTGGGCGCGGTATTCGCTCAGAGGTGTTCGTTTGATATATCCGAGGTGGGATATTGTGATGATCATGTCGTCGTCGGCATAGAAGTCTTCGGCGTTGAAGTTGCCGGCAGCATAGTCGATGTCGGTTTTACGGCCATCACCGTATGTGTCTCGTATCTCGATGAGTTCGCCTTTTATGACTTCACGACATACAGCCGGGTCATTCAGGATGAGCTCAAGCTCGGCGATGTATTCTTCGATGCGCTTGTACTCGTCTTCAAGCTTTGTCTGTTCGAGTTGGGTGAGCTGTCGCAGACGCATGTCGACGATGGCTTGTGTCTGAGGCTCTGTAAGCGAGAATCGTTCGGCGAGTCGCTGGCGGGCTTCGTCTGTTGAGGCTGATGATCTGATGATGGAGATTACCTCATCAATATTTTTTGACGCTATTATAAGGCCTTCGAGGATGTGGGCGCGTTCCTGTGCTTTTGCGAGGCGGAATTTGGTGCGCCGGATGACCACTTCGTGACGGTGATCTACGAATGCCGAAAGCAGTTCCTTGAGTGAAAGTGTCTTTGGACGACCCTTTACAAGCGCTACGTTGTTGACTGCAAATGATGACTGCATCTGGGTCATTTTGTAGAGCTTGTTGAGCACTACCCGGCCGTTGGCGTCGGATTTGAGCTTTATCACTATACGCATGCCGTCTCCGTCGCTCTCATCGTTGATGTCAGCGATACCATCGAGTTTCTTGTCAGTGACAAGGTCGGCTATGTTCTTGATAAGCTCGGCTTTGTTGACTCCATAGGGTATCTCGGTCACAATGAGGTTCTCGTGAGATGGCCCTTGTTCGAATTCGGCGCGGGCGCGTATTAAAATGCGGCCACGGCCTGTTTCGTATGCCTCTCGTACTCCATTGTAGCCATATATGGTGCCGCCGGTAGGGAAATCGGGAGCCGGAATGATCTTGATAAGCTCGTCGGTGGTGATTTCCGGATTCTCTAATACGGCGATAGATGCGTTGATTGACTCGGTGAGGTTGTGCGGCGGCATGTTTGTGGCCATACCTACGGCAATGCCCGAAGCACCGTTGACCAACAGGTTGGGGAAGCGGGTGGGCAATACGGTTGGTTCTTCTCGTGAGTTATCGTAGTTGGGCTGAAAGTCGACGGTGTCGGAATCAAGATCGCGTAGCATTTCTTCGCCCATTTTTGCGAGGCGAACTTCGGTGTAACGCATGGCGGCCGGACCGTCGCCGTCGATAGAGCCGAAGTTGCCGTGTCCGTCGACGAGAGTATAGCGCAGAGACCAATCCTGGGCCATTCGCACTACTGTGCCGTAGATTGATGAGTCGCCGTGTGGATGGTAGCGACCCATGACCTGTCCAACGCAGTTGGCTGCTTTCTTATGGGGCTTGTCAGAGGTGTTGCCCATTTCGTTCATGCCGAAAAGCACACGGCGATGGACCGGTTTCATGCCGTCGCGCACATCTGGCAAGGCACGTGAAACTATGACCGACATCGAGTAATCGATGTAGGCCGACTTCATTTCATTACCAATATCAATTTTAAATATTCTATCTTCTTCCAGCATATTAAAAGCTTATAATGTAGACCCCGCCGGGAGTACTGAAAAACCTTTGGAGAGCTTTCGGGCGGGTCGTCCAAATTTCTGCAAAGGTACGTAATTTTTTTGGATAAAATGTAAAAATTATGGGCGAAAAAAGTGCATGTCGCGATAGATATGCCGATTTTGTATGCTTTTGACACTCGGCTTGTCCTGAAGGTATGCAAGGGAGTATGGAATGTCGGAAAAAGTGATGTTGGCAGGTTGGTATTTTTTTTGTAACTTTGCACCGAATAACAGCATTGAAATATATGAAGATTTTAGTTACAGGCTGTAATGGACAGCTCGGCACCGAGCTGTCGTTGGCTTTGGAAGAAGCACTTCCCGGCAAAGCTGTATATGTGGACAAGGAAGATCTTGATCTCACCGACCGCCTTGCAGTGGAGAATTATCTGCGTCATGGTGATTTCAGTCACGTAGTAAACTGCGCGGCATATACCGCCGTTGACCGTGCTGAGGAAGAGAAGCTGGAATGTGCCGCTGCCAATATAGATGCCGTTGCCAATCTGGCCCGTGTGGCTGATGAACTCGGCTTTAAAATAATACATCTATCTACCGATTATGTGTTTGACGGCAGGTCATGCCGGCCATATACTGAAAGCGATAAGGTTAACCCTGTGTCGCAGTATGGCACCACCAAGCGTAAGGGTGAGACTGTTTTGCTGGGATTGGCCCCTGACAGCGTGATAATACGCACCGGATGGCTATATTCGCCCTACGGACATAATTTCGTTAAGACAATCCTTGAAAAGGCCGAGACTGAAAAGGCATTGCGGGTGGTGAGTGATCAGGTCGGGACACCTACTTATGCAGCTGATCTCGCTCAAGCTATCATAACCATACTTACTGCCCCGCAATGGGTGTCAGGTATCATAAATTACAGTGACCAGGGTGTTGCCTCGTGGTATGACTTTGCCGTAGCTATCCTGCGCAACAGCAAGACGGCCCGGCGTATACCCGTTACACCGGTGGCTACATCGGAATATCCCACTCCGGCTACCCGCCCCTACTACAGTGTGCTTGACAAGAGTAAGTTCCGTGCGACTTATGGTGTGACTATACCCCATTGGGAAGAATCACTTGTAGCCTGTCTGCGCCGTATGGAGAAAGGAGTGGGCGATGAGTGAGATTAATCAGGAAATTGCGAGGAGGCGCACCTTTGCCATAATATCGCACCCCGATGCCGGTAAAACCACCCTTACAGAGAAGTTGCTGCTGTATGGTGGTGCTATTCACATTGCAGGTGCTGTAAAAAGCAATAAAATCAAGAAAACAGCGACCAGCGATTGGATGGAAATCGAGAAACAGCGTGGCATTTCGGTCGCGACGTCTGTAATGGGTTTCAATTACGGCGATTATAAAATCAATATTCTTGATACACCGGGGCACCAGGATTTTGCCGAAGACACCTATCGCACGCTAACTGCAGTCGATTCGGTAATTATCGTGGTCGATGTTGCCAAAGGTGTGGAGATGCAGACGCGGAAACTCATGGAAGTATGCCGCATGCGCAATACGCCGGTGATAATTTTCGTAAATAAACTTGATCGCGAGGGCCGGGACCCGTTTGACATTCTTGACGAGCTTGAGAGTGAGCTGAAGATAGGTGTCCGTCCTCTGTCATGGCCTATAAATATCGGCGCCAAATTCAAGGGAGTGTACAATATTTTCGAAAACACGCTTGACCTCTTCACACCTGACAAACAGAAAGTGAGCGAGCGGGTGGAGATAGATGATGTAAACGATTCCCGTATAGACGCCGCAGTAGGCGAGGCTGATGCAACCAAGCTTCGGGAAGATCTTGAACTTATCGAGGGTGTTTATCCAACCTTTGATGTACAACAGTATCTTGACGCGAAAGTTGCTCCCGTATTCTTCGGTTCGGCACTCAATACATTCGGTGTCAAAGAGCTGCTTGACTGTTTCGTGAAGATAGCCCCCTCGCCACGCCATGTTGAGGCCGTTGAGAGAGTTATAGAACCAGGGGAGGAGCCTTTCACTGGTTTTGTCTTCAAGATTCATGCAAATATGGATCCTAATCATCGGTCATGTATCGCTTTTGTAAAGGTGTGTTCAGGTAAGTTTGAACGTAATGCTTCCTACAAGCATGTGCGGTCAGGCAAGCTGATGAAGTTCTCTGCACCTACGGCGTTCATGGCACAGAAAAAGAGTATCGTAGATGAGGCATGGCCCGGAGATATAGTCGGAATTCCTGATACCGGCAACTTTAAAATCGGTGATACCCTCACTTCAGGTGAAGAGATTCATTTCAAGGGGCTGCCGAGCTTCTCCCCCGAGATGTTCAAATATATCGAGAATACCGATCCCATGAAGTCGAAACAGCTTGAGAAAGGTGTTCAGCAGCTTATGGATGAAGGTGTGGCTCAGCTGTTTATCAATCAGTTTAATGGGCGTAAAATCATAGGAACTGTCGGACAGTTGCAATTTGAAGTCATCCAATACCGTCTGTTGCATGAGTACGGTGCCCGTTGCCGATGGGAACCATTGTCACTTTACAAGGCTTGTTGGATTGAAAGCGATAATCCGGCTGCAATGGAGAATTTCAAACGTCGCAAGCACCAGTTTATGGCTGTTGACCGTGAGGGGCGCGATGTGTTCCTCGCTGACAGTAACTATGTTTTGCAGATGGCGCGCACCGATTTTCCTGATATACGTTTCCATTTCACCAGCGAATTTTAATATTGCCGGTCTAATATATAAGCATATGGCTGTCAGTGAGAATCATAAGCAATTGTTTAGATTCAAGCGTTTTGCTTTGAGTGACAAGTCATGTGCGATGAAAATAGGCACTGACGGGCTTCTCCTTGGTGCTTGGGCCGGTCAGGATATGACCCCATGCAAGGTGGTTGACATCGGTGCCGGATGTGGAATCGTTGGCCTTATGCTTGCTCAGCGGTTTGGATGTGCGGATGTGCATTTTATTGAGATAGATGGAAATGCCTCGGTGGATCTTAAGTATAATATCAACAATTCACCTTGGCGTGACCGCTGCTCGGTCTTGACCGCTGATTACAAAGATATAGAGATAAAGGATATTGATCTTATAGCATCTAATCCTCCTTATTTCATTACCGGTGAATTACCCGGTGATGAGGCTCGGGCAACTGCCCGGCATGCAGCGGGATTGTCGCCGGTAACTTTACTTGATTACGCAGCCGGCAGATTGACATCCCGAGGCCGCGTGTCAATGATTATCCCTGCTGATCAACTCGCGGATATTGAAAGCCATGCTGCATTTGTGCGGCTTAATCCATCCCGTGTGTGCCTGGTGTCTACCGTTGAAGGAAAAGATCCGATACGGGCATTGGTGGAATTTACGCATGCGGCGGTGGGTCGCTCGGAGGAAAGGCTTGTAATTCGTGACATTAAGGGCAATTTCACTCCTGCCTACCGCGCATTGACCGGAAATTTCCATATAAATATTTAACCATGGAAAATAAGCGAATAATAAACTTCAATATTCCGGCCGGCCAGCGGTTGCTGCTGTTGCTGTTCACGTATCTGCTCGGCATGATAATCACAGCATTTTTGGCAACATTTCTTCTCAAAATAGGCGGCAACGACCGTCATCTTGCAATGATGCGTATTTCTACGGTGTTGCAGGACATTGTCATGCTTGTATTGCCGGCTCTTGCCACTGCAGTGCTTGTAACCCGTACTCCCGCACGGTTGCTTGCGCTTGAGATTAGGCCGCGCCCGACAATGGTTTTAGCCGCTATATTAGTATTGGTAGTGTCATCGCCTTTGATGACCGCGATTATCAAATGGAATGATGCTATTACTTTCCCGCCTGCATTGGCATCTCTTGAGCGTTCGTTGCGCGGGATGGAAGCTGCCGCGGCTTCCTCGGTAACCGAGATGCTCGGGCCTCATTCGGTATCTAATCTGTTGATGAGCATACTGATCGTAGGCGTTCTGGCAGGATTCTGTGAAGAATTGTTTTTTCGTGGAGCGCTACAACGGCTTATCCTCTCAGCCCGGGTGAATACAGGTATAGCAGTGTGGGGCAGTGCGGTTATATTCAGCGCTGTGCATTTCCAATTCTTCGGGTTTGTGCCCCGTTTGTTGCTTGGTGCCTACTTCGGGTATCTGCTCGTATGGAGCGGCTCGGTGTGGTTGCCCGTGTTGGCTCATATCTTTAACAATGTAATGTTTGTGATTCTCAGCTATGTCACCGGTACCGGGGACCCCGAGATTGCAGGAGATGGAATGGCAACGTGGATAGTGCCTGTTTTGAGTGCCGTTCTTACTGTCACCGGCCTGATATTGCTTTACAATATGAGAATTAATAAACCAACTGAATGAATTTACACATTTTTTCTATAATCAGTCACAATAATCTGTAACTATGTCAACTATTGCAAAACCGCGCCTGCATTACTTCGATATGCTCAAAGGAGTAGCTATCTTCCTTGTAGTCATGGGGCACATTATCACGATGTGCGTCAGAGAAGTAGATCGTACCGCTCTTTTCAAATTCATCGAACGCATTCACATGCCGCTGTTCTTTTTTATAAGCGGATGGTTCACATTCAAGATATCTGCCGACGGGCGAGTAGCTATTCCAAAAATAGGCCAGCGTGCTCTCAGGTTGTTGTTACCTATGGTTGCCGTGAGTAGTCTGTGGGTGTATTATTTCCCTCACTCAGGCTTGCAATCTCCGCTAGTGTCGACATTTGAGGGGCTGTGGGCCAATACATGGAAGAACGGATATTGGTTCACCTTTGTGTTGTTCCAGATATTCGTCATATATGCAGCTACATCACGTCTGCTTGATTATTGCAAAACCGTTTATGCCTCAGTGGGGCTTGGCCTGGCTATCTGGGCGGCGCTGCTGTCACTTTACTTATATGTGCTTACTCCGGAGGTTTCGGCTTATCTTAGCCTTGAATTGACGGCATCGTTCTATCCCGCATTTATGTTTGGTGTGCTTGCCCGTCGTTACCGTGATAGTTTCATGTCGGCGATTCACAGCTCGTCGTGTCAGACAGTGGCCATGCTTGTGTTGGCAGTTACCATGTATATGTGCTGCTGGCCCTGGGAGTTCGGTGTGGAGGGCCTTGGAGCTATCGCGCTCAATGCCGTGCTGCATATATCGCTGTCTGTTATTGCATTCGCTGTGTTTGAGTCGTGGGCTGATATAGCTTTTGATCCTCAGGCACGCCCTGCGACACGCACCGTGGCATCGATATGGGAGTACGTAGGCACAAGAAGCCTCGGCATATATCTGTTGCATTATTTCTTCCTGTTTCCGATGGGAGTGTTCCGTGAGACATTGTCGGCTATGAATCTGTCGTTAGTTCCAATGGCCGTGTTCTCGGCTTTCTGGGCTGTTGCAGTGATAGCAATGGTATTGCTTATAATGAAAATATTAAGTTTCTCAAAGCCTCTCAATTTACTGCTCACAGGAAGCAAATAGCAGTATAAAAATCATAATAGGTATAATAATATAAATGGATATGCATCTTGACACTGATATAGCCATTGCCTTTGATCTTGATGACACGCTTTATGAAGAACGTGACTATGTGAAGGCCTGTGTGGCGCATGTTGCCGAGGTGTGTTCTCCATTGCTTGATGTTGACGTCACTCAGCTTGAAGCTTACATGCACTCCGGTCTCAATCCATACGACGGATTGCGTGCCGGAGTGCCGGGCTTGAGACTTGAATTATCAGCATTTCTTGATATCTACCGGGCCACAGTGCCCGAAACGCTGCCTCTGCGGCCAGATGCGGCCCGGCTTCTTGATGTTTTGGTAAGCCAACGCCCTGACATCCCCAGATTCCTCATTACAGATGGGCGCCTCCACGGGCAGATGTCAAAAATAAATGCACTGCAACTGAACAGGTATTTCGCTCCGGCGAATATAATAGTGAGCGATGCAACAGGTTTCGACAAGTATTCCCCTATGCCGTTTGCCACGGCTATGGTGCGTGCATCGCGCTCACACGGATGGGTATATATAGGTGATAATGTCGCCAAAGACTTCTATTGGCCGCGTCGTCTGGGATGGACTACAATAATGTTGTCAGACCGTGGTTATAATACTCATCCACAGCCATCTCTTGACGAGGTTGATGAGCTTCACCGCCCCGATTTCGTCATAGATTCTCTTGATTTGATAATATCCAATATATGCCAATAGCTCTCATAACCGGAATCACGGGCCAGGATGGCTCGTTCCTTGCTGAATTCCTTCTTGAGAAGGGATATGAGGTGCACGGAATAATACGTCGCAGCTCCTCATTCAATACTGGTCGCATCGAGCATCTATATCTTGATGAATGGGTGCGTGACATGCATCGCCGACGATTGGTCAACCTGCATTATGGCGATATGACAGACTCGTCATCCCTAATACGTATCATAGGGCAGGTAAAACCAGATGAAATATATAATCTGGCTGCGCAAAGTCATGTGAAGGTATCTTTCGATGTTCCTGAATATACTGCCGATACCGATGCCATAGGGGTATTGCGCTTGCTTGAAGCAGTGCGTATTCTGGGTATGGAGAAGAAGTGCCGCATATATCAGGCCTCGACTTCCGAACTCTTTGGAAAGGTGCAGGAGGTCCCCCAGAGCGAGACTACGCCGTTCCATCCCAGATCGCCATATTCAGTGGCAAAGCTATATGCTTACTGGATAATGAAAAATTATCGCGAGAGTTATGGTATGTTTACAGCCAACGGCATTTTGTTCAATCATGAGAGTGAGCGTCGTGGCGAGACATTTGTAACCCGCAAGATAACTCTTGCCGCTGCCCGCATAGTCAATAATTTGCAGGACAAGCTGTATTTGGGAAATCTCAATGCCAAGCGTGACTGGGGGTATGCCCGGGATTATGTGGAATGCATGTGGCTGATATTGCAGCAACCGCAGCCCGGAGATTTTGTGATAGCTACTGGCGAGTACCATTCTGTGAGAGAATTTACAACCTTGGCATTCAAGCGTGTAGGAATTGATTTGGAATGGCATGGCAACGGCGTGGATGAAAAAGGTGTCGATAGTCTTACCGGCAAGGTGCTTGTAGAGGTAGATCCACGCTTCTTCAGACCTGCGGAAGTTGACGAACTTTTGGGAAATCCGGAGAAAGCGCGGCGTGAGCTTGGCTGGAACCCACGGGCCACTTCTTTTGAACAATTAGTCAATATTATGGTAGATGCTGATATGGCATTAGTGTCAGGAGGAGACAAGTGAACAAAGATACAAAGATATATGTGGCAGGTCACAGAGGACTCGTGGGATCTGCTATAGTGGCCAATCTGCAGAAGCGTGGTTTTACAAATGTAATTGGGCGGACTCATAACGAGCTTGACCTGTTGGATCCTGTAGCTGTAGAACGTTTTTTTACTTCTGAGAGACCAGAGTTGGTAGTGCTTGCCGCCGCCCATGTAGGCGGTATAATGGCCAATTCAATATATAGAGCTGATTTTATATATCAAAATCTTGGTATACAGCAAAATGTGATAGGTGCGGCCTGGCGTCACGGAGTTAAGAAACTTCTGTTTCTGGGTTCTACGTGCATCTATCCTCGCGAAGCTCCGCAGCCCATTGCAGAGGACTCTCTTCTGACATCTTCTCTTGAGTATACTAATGAGCCTTATGCCATAGCCAAGATTGCCGGGCTGAAGCTGTGCGAGTCGCTGAATCTGCAATACGGTACCGATTATATAGCTGTGATGCCTACCAATCTTTATGGTCCCCGTGATAATTTTGATCTTGTAAACAGTCATGTGCTTCCTGCTATGTTGCGCAAGATGCATCTCGCAAAAATGCTTACCGGCGGTGATGTCAACGGGTTGCGTATTGATCTTGGAAAACGCCCTTTGGCAGGGTTTGATGCAGGCAATGCTTCCATGGATGATTTTGTAGAGGCTCTTTCTCCACTTGGCATTACCCCGGGGAAGCTTCGGCTATGGGGTTCAGGCCGCCCGTTGCGTGAATTTCTATGGAGCGAGGACATGGCAGATGCATCGGTGCATGTGCTGTTGAATGTGTCGTTTAAGGATCTGTGCGATGGGCCTTGTGTGCGTAATACCCACATCAACATTGGCACCGGTATAGAACATTCTATAGCGCAGGTTGCCGATATGGTGAGAAAAACTGTAGGTTTTGATGGCCTCGTTGAATGGGACAGTTCAAAACCTGACGGAACAATGCGCAAACTGTGTGATGTCTCAAAATTGCATTCTTTAGGATGGCATCATACTGTGAATCTTGAGGAAGGTATTCGAAAACTTTATGACTGGTATCTGCAATGAAACGATTTATGTTGACGCCAGTCATTTCCGCTATTATATTTGCAGCTTCGGCGGTGCCTCCATTGCAGCAACCATGCTCAGGGCGTATTGACCGTCTGTATGTATATTCGCCCCAGATGAATGACACAATTCCGGTGGATGTGTGGTTGCCTGACTGTTATGTTGCCGATTCAACGACCGGTTTACCGGTTGTTTACATGCACGACGGGCAAAATTTATATGATGCCACTACAACGTGGAACCATCAGTCATGGGAGATCGATTCGGTGGTGACACACCTGATTGATATGGATAGTATCAGGCCGGTAATTGTAGTAGGTATACATAGCTTTGCCGATACACGCGTCGGTGATCTATTCCCTCAACGGGCCGGTGAGGAAGCCGGTATAGTGGATATTCTGCTTGATAACCCTATGGGCGTCGATAAAATGCGTGGGTCGGCATATGCTGCATTTATGGTCGAGACACTCAAGCCATTGATTGATAATCGCTACAATACCATTAGCGACCGTTCTAACACCATAGTCATGGGTTCGAGCATGGGAGGACTTATGTCTCTGTATGCGCTGTGTGAATATCCTGAAGTATTTGGCAATGCCGGTTGTCTGTCAACACATTGGGTGGGCTTTGAGGACGGCTATGGTATGTTTGCCGCTGCTATGCGTGACTATATCCGACGTCACTTGCCACATGCCGGCTCGCATAAGCTTTATTTTGACCTTGGTACAGAGACTACAGATGCCAAATACGGAGAATCACAGGAAATAATGATGGGCGAAGTCAGAGCCAAAGACTATCGCGACGGAGTGGATCTGCTGACCGGATTTGGTCCGGGAGACGCTCATGAAGAGCGTGCATGGGCACGCCGTGTACACTCTCCGCTACTCTTTTTTCTGAGAAAGTAAATCAGTTATTGAACTGATAAGCGATCAATAGCATATGGGTATAACTTTGATCGCAGATATTTATAAAAAAGCAATATATAAGGGCGTATTCCGGATGTTATGATTAACTTTGTCTTTGATGGGCCATCTTCCATCCGGATATAAAAAATCCACTGGATTCTTTAAAGGATATGAATAAAGTCAGTTTTCAATTTATTGTAATTTTGTGTCTTGTGTTGTCGGCATGTACTGCTTCAAAGACAAAGTATTATCTAACATCGCAGTTAGATAGATATGAGTATGTGTCAGTAGTCAATGATGATACGTATCATATACCTGCCGAATTGAGGGAATATGAGGCTCAATTATTTGATGCTGTTGAATCATCGCGTTTGCAGTTAGTCAGTGACAATGGTATTCATGAACTGAATCCGCAGCAGCAGTCGGGATTGTTGCTTGTCAGGTATAACGTAAATCAAACGGATGACCGGACTGTTGTAACCGCAAACTTTATAGATTATACGACTGGGCGCCTGGTAGCATCATGCCGAGGAGCTTATGTTTCAGGTCCTGACCGTGCCGGCGATCTGAAAGAAGCGATAAACCGGGTGCAGAGACAAATATCTGTAACTTTTCCCCGAAAGTAATATACAATATTACCATTAATAACTATCCAGCATCGACCTCACTATTCAATGTCAACTTATTCGGTGAAACTTTGTACATTTGTGTCAGTAATGTGTCATCCGGCCCGGTTGTCGGTTGTTATTTTCTTAATGATAGTTATAGTCGGCCTGGGTTCATGCTCACATACTCATGATCATAATAAGGATATAATAGATGCTGCTGAGCGGTTGATGCAAACTGATAATGACAGTATGTTGTCATTGTTGGAACAAATAGAACCGGCAGAGCTGACCGAAGATTCCCTGCGAGCCAGGTATCATTACCTGCGAGCTTTCGGCCATATGCGTCAGAACCGGTCGATGATAGGCGACTCGCTTATTGCTTTCGCCCATGAATATTATAAGGGAAAAGATATTGTCAGAGATATACGTAGCGGAACCGCTTACGCATGGTATAAGTTTTGGGTAGGCAATACTCCGGGGGCTATCGCGGACCTTGACTCCATTGTCAGTATGCGCAATGTGCCTGATTCTCTGATTGCCCCCACTCTCCGCATCAGGGTGCTTCTCGGAGCCTCGGAGTATCAAGGGGAGACTCTGATACCGTTCGCCCGGAGACTGATGTCTATTGAAACGGACTCCCTACGCAGGATAGAGGCGAAGTATATGCTTCTGAGCGCATACGAATATGCTGAAAAACTCGACTCGGCATTGATGCTTTCCGAAGAACTGATAGAGTATGCCCGCAACCACAACTGGGGCGACAAGCAGTTTATGTTTGAACTGGAGCGTGCTCAGATTTTAGGGGAGATGGGGCGCACCTCCGAAAGCGATGAAGTCGTGGAAGGGATATTCCGTAAGTCATCCCCCGACAACGGAGCTGCCGACTATCTCCATATGCAGCTTGCCATGAATGCACTTAACTCCGGCAATCTCAGCCGCGCTGCCAAGGAACTTACCGTTGCCGACAGTTTTGCTGTGAAATTCAGAAATGATGATGATACCTATTACCGCAGTTACAGCAATCTGCTGAGTGCGATAATAGATTTCAAGCAGAATGGAAAGATGAAACTCGCCCACGTCAATGGTCTCAATAACCGTCAACATGAGCGTTACAATCGTGCTAAGGCTTCGCAATGGGAGTCGGAGCGTAGCGCTCTTGAGCAGCAGAGCCGTGCATTGGCTCTCAAAGCAGAGAGCGAACACAAGACTGTGGTTATTCTTGTCGTCGCACTTGTGGCAGTCATGATATTGGCAGGTGCCGTGTGGATTATCCGACATCGCCGTCAGCGTGAGCGTGAGAATGAGGAACGGGCAGAGGCATTGCAGAAGATGGTCGATGAACTTAAAGCAACTCCAACCTCAGAGCAGACGGAAGTTCATACTCCTGCCGCATTGCGCTGTGCCATGCTTCAACAACTCGGCATCATCAAGATGGTTGCCGAGACTCCGACGGAGCAGAACCGTGAAATGCTCCGCAAAATTTCCTCTATCGAAAGCGATACCGATGGGGAACTCGTCAATTGGAATAACGTGTTTGAGCTCATCAACACTCTCTATTCGGGATTCTATGACAAGCTCCACACCGCATACGGCGAAACACTCTCGCCCAAGGAGGAGCAGATAATAGTGCTGATGTTAGCCGGATTCTCAACAAAGGAAATTAGTGTCATCACCGGGCAGACTACCTCTACAATCTATGTCCGCAAATCAACAGTCAGAAAGAAACTGGGAGTGCCGGAAAAGGAGGATATAGTGACTTTTCTCCGTGAAAGGTCTGCTGATTAAGACCGATTAAGACCGCAAACATCTTTATTAAGACTTTTAAGAAATGCAACCTCTGATTATCAGTGAGTTGCATTTCTTGTATTAAGACTTTCATATTTGGCATTAAGATGGCTTTAGACGTAATTTTGCATCAGTAATCGTTGTAAAACGCTTGTGAGAAAACGAACAAGAAAAATTATAAAACTGACGCAAATGACTAAGAGAATCTTAACGCTCGCCATAGCTGCAATTATGGCATACGCCGCACTTACGTCGTGTGGATGGAATGTCGGTCAAGGTGATTCCCGCGACTGCAATATCGGTAACGCCACCCTCGCTTATCTCGACTCAATCCCCGATGTAGAATACATAGGTTTGGCTGATACGCAAGTCCTTGAATACGGCAACTTTCAGGCAGTGGTTATCTATAATGTGATAGACTCCACCGGGAACAAAACGGAGCACAATGCACGTGTGACAACAAACAACGATGGTTCTGAAATACTCGCATGGGAAGACCTCGACAGCAATGTACTCAGCGACACCAAACAGAGAATCACCGACAAGATGGAAGAAAAGGGCATCAACCTTGACGTAAGTCTTATCGACGCACTTATCGAACTCAAAAAACAGACGATATGAAATATATTATCTCTTTTATGATTGCACTCTTTGCAATCCTCCCGGCATTCAGCCGCGACATCAAGGGCCGTATTCTCGCCGAGAATAACGAACCGCTCGACTTTGTAAATGTGGTGCTCTACTGCGATTCCACATATATTGCAGGTGGAATATCCGATGCGGAAGGTAACTTTTCAATCCCTTCCACAACCGATTGCAATTTGACCGCAAAGGTATCGTTCGTGGGCTATGAAATTCTTTCGGTCAATGTTCCGCAATCAGGCGATATGGGAGTGATTACGCTTCGGCCCTCAGCGGTGGAGCTTGGAGAGGTTGTTGTAAAAGCGACACGCCCCGCTACCACAATGAAAGGAAACGCATTGGTGACTAATGTAGAGGGCAGTTCGCTTGCGATTGCCGGAACTGCCAACGATGTTCTTGTGCGCGTTCCGATGGTGGTTGACAATGATGGCACTCTTGAGGTATTCGGCAAAGGCGCTCCGGCAATATACATCAATGGTCGAAAGGTCAACGACCTGCAGGAACTCTCGCAGCTCAACTCCGGCGACATCAAGAATGTGGAGGTCATTACCAATCCTGGAGCAGCTTATGCTGCGGATGTTAAGTCTGTTATACGTATCCGCACTAAGCCACCCAAGGGTGACGGATTCAGCGGTACACTGCGCACCGACAACGGTTTCCAACATTACTTCCGTACAGGCAATTCAATCGACCTCAAATACCGCACCGGCGGATTTGAAATCTTCGCCAACTATGGATGGTGGCGCGGCAACAACCGTTTTGACCGTCTCAATGACATGAACACAACCACCCCCAGTGGCACCTATCGCCAGTTCGTGAGTACAATTGGCAAGGAATCATATAATGATATGACAGGGAAACTTGGATTTTCATATATGATCAACGACCGTCACAGCATAGGCGCGTACTATCAGAACAGTTGGAACCGCCATCACACTGACGGGACAATCCCAAGTGAAATATGGCAGGATGGCTCGTTGCTTGACCGCTATAATTCAGATGTACACAATCAGTCAACTGCTGTACCACGCCACTATGCCAACCTCTATTATAATGGTAATGTCGGCAAGTTTAACATCGACTTCAATGCCGATTATCTATGGTATAAGAATCGTGAGCTGACATTCAATGATGAACTCAGTGAAATGGGGAATGACCGCGAGGTAAACACCACATCAACCAACCGTAACCGTATGTTTGCACAGAAACTTGTTCTGACTTATCCGTTATGGAAAGGACAGATTGAGGTCGGAGAGGAATACACCAACACTCGCACTACAACCCTTTTTTCGGCCAATATTCCCGAAACGCCTGATGCCGACAACCGTGTGGATGAGAGCAACATTGCCGCATTTGCTGAGTTAGGGCAAAGACTGGGGCGTTTTATGGTTGGTGTCGGTCTGCGTTACGAGCATGTGAAGTTCAACTATTATGAGATAGGAGTGCTTCAGGACGGCCAAAGCAAAACCTACAACAATCTCTTTCCCTCGCTCAATATCGCCACGCAAATCGGTAAAGTGAGAATGGGACTGAACTATACCGGCAAGACAGTCCGCCCCGGCTACGGCCAGCTTGACGGTGCGGTAAGCTACATCAACCGTCTCACATACGAAACCGGCAATCCCTATCTTAAACCAACGAAGATGCAGACAGTGGAATATATGGCTCAATGGCACCGCTTCTTCGCTCAGCTCTCCTACACATACTTCAAGGATGGTGTGTATCATATCACAGAACCTTACGGCACAGACGGCGAGGCAACAATCATACGCACAGCCAATCTCAATCACCGCCACTATTTCCAGGCCTTCGTAGGTGGAAATTTCCAAGTAGGCATCTGGCAACCCAAAGTGAATGTCGGCATGATGAAGCAATGGCTCACACTGCCGGTGAATGGTGAGCCTGTGAAGATGAATACTCCTATATTCATGTTTCAGTGGCAGAACGCAGTAAAGCTTCCCTTTGACATATGGCTTAACGTCGATGTGCAACTCATGACCCGCGGATGGGACAACAACACGCGTCTGACAAATACTCCTTGGTATGTTAACGCCAAAATCTACAAAGGATTCTTCAACGACGCTTTCGGCGTGACTGTCGAGGCAAAGGATATGTTCGATTCCGCCAAGAGAGACTTCAATCTTTGCAGCGATGCCGTTCAGATTCAGCAGAAAAACTATTCACCCGGTCGCTCCGTAATGCTCACCTTGCAATACCGCTTCAACACCAACCGCTCCTATCCGCTGACCCACCGTTATCGCGGCACCGGCGCCGGGAACTCCGAGAAAGCACGGTTCTAAATCAAGTGGAGGGACAAAATAAGAAGAGCTGAGTCAAGGTGACTCAGCTCTTTCTTTGTGTTGCCTTGGAAGGATTCGAACCCTCACAGGCGGAACCAGAATCCGACGTGCTACCATTACACCACAAGGCAATGTGCGGGGCGATTATTTCGCTTTTGCGGTGCAAAGTTAGGTACTTTTTTTGAACTGGCAAATTTTTTGAGCACTTTTTTGTGTCCATATTGTTTTTTAAGTGCGTTTTAGGATATAAAGTACTCAAATTTGTTAACTTTGCGTTATGTTGTATTTGAATTCTTAAAATATGAAAGTATTGGTAATAAATGGCAGCGCGCACGCTCACGGGTGTACAGACCGCGCGTTGCGTGAAGTTGAGAGGTCTCTTGCGTCGCATGGGATTGATACGGAGCGTGTGAATGTTGGTAATCTTGATGTGCGCGGATGTATTGGATGTAATTTCTGCCGTGCTCATGGCCGTTGTGTGTTTGATGATGTTGTGAATGAATCAGCCCTGAAATTTGCCGAGGCTGCCGGTCTGATAGTCGGAAGTCCGGTTTATTATGCAGGTGCCAACGGGCAGTTACTTGCGTTTCTTGATCGTCTTTTCTATAGTACGGCAGCTACTGTGGATAAGACTATGAAAGTTGGTGCGGCTGTTTTGTCGTCGCGCCGTGCCGGATCTACATCTGCTTTTGATGAGATAAACAAGTATTTCACTATAAGTTCGATGCCGGTGGTGTCAAGTACATATTGGAATGAGGTCCATGGCTTTACGGCAGAAGACGTTGAGGCTGATCTTGAAGGATTGCAGACAATGAGGAATCTCGGAGCTAATATGGCGTTTCTTATAAAGGCGATAGATGTAGCTTCGGCATCAAGTGGCTTGCCTCAGCAGGAGCGCGGGGTTTTCACCAATTTCCATACAGAGGGGTAGGGTGAGATCTTTATGAACAGTATAGATATGGCGATAGAAATCACGAGTATTGATGACGAACGGGTGGCGATGTTTGCCCGTATGACGGAAGCACAGTTGCGGAACCGTCTGAATGAGTCAGAGGCTGTGTTTATTGCCGAGAGTCCGAAGGTTATAAATGTGGCATTGCAGGCAGGCCTTGAACCGATGGCCTTATTATGTGAGCGGCGGCATATCTCGGGTGATGCTGCCTCGATTATTGCAGCATGCCCGGATATGCCGGTTTATACCGGAGAGAGGGAGGTGCTGTCTGCAATTACGGGGTACACACTTACGCGTGGTGTGCTTGCGGCTTTCAGGCGTCCTGAAGTGCGCCCTGTTGCAGATGTATGTCGAGATGCAAGGCGAGTTGTTGTAATAGATGGTGTTACGGATACTACAAATATTGGTGCGATATTTAGGTCGGCGGCCGCTTTAGGGGCCGATGCTGTAGTGCTTACACCAACGTCGTGTGATCCTCTTAACCGCAGGTCGGTCAGGGTATCTATGGGTTCTGTTTTTCTTGTGCCGTGGACATGGATTGGTGAGAATCCAAATGAATCGATGCGTAAGCTTGGCTTCAAGACGGTGGCTCTTGCATTGACTGACAGGTCGGTTTCTATAGCTGATGCGGCATTGAATGCAGAACCTCGCCTTGCTCTTATCATGGGCACAGAAGGGGATGGACTGCCTGCCGCGACAATATCCGGAGCTGATTACACAGCACGCATACCGATGTATCATGCTGTTGATTCTTTGAATGTGGCAGCGGCGGCAGCCGTCGCGATATATCAGTTGGTATAAGGAGACATCTGAGCACTTCTTAAGATGCGCGGCGCGGATGAAAATAAATCATCCGCGCCGCGTATATGGAGGTTATAATGTCCGTCTATTATTATTTGAGGGCGTCTTTAACGGCGTCGTTAGGAACCATTTCTTCTTTGAAGATGTAGGCGCCGGTTTTGGGCGACTTCACCATCTTGATAACTTTGGAGTAGGTGCGGCCTTCGCCCTTTTGCAGTGATGCTACGGTTTTCTTTGCCATATCTTAAAGATTCTTATTTAATTTCTTTGTGTACGGTTACTTTCTTAAGAATGGGGTTGTATTTCTTAAGCTCGAGTCTCTCGGTAGTGTTTTTGCGGTTTTTGGTGGTAATATAACGAGAAGTACCGGGCATACCGCTTGCCTTGTGCTCGGTGCATTCAAGGATGACCTGCACGCGATTACCTTTAGCTTTCTTTGCCATAGTGGTTAGAATCCTAAGTATTTAATATCCTTTTCTTTAAATAAGCCTTTATCAATAGCCTGGTTAATGGCGGTATTGAGGCCCAGCTTGTTGATGGTGCGGAGGCCGGCGGCTGAGATTGTGAGTACAATCCATGCGTCGCGTTCAACCCAATAGAACTTTTTGTTGAACAGGTTCACGTTAAATTTGCGCTTGGTGCGACGCTTCGAGTGAGATACGTTGTTGCCCACCATCGCTTTTTTGCCTGTGATTTGACAAATCTTTGACATGGCTTTTGTTACGGTTTATCTGTTTTGTTTCGTTTTTATTAGTCGTCGGTGGCACCTATCGCAGGTCTCATATCGCCGCCCGGCTGCATCTTTTCCGGCGGCTTTCAAGGATGAGCCACAAAACGCCTGCAAAGTAACGAATTTTTTCTGAATCGGGCAAGTTTTTGTATGAAAAAGTTGACGTTTTACAGAAAAATCCCCGGAACATGAGAAGTGTCCCGGGGATTATGAGGTGTGATATTTATTTTACTTTACGCTTACAGGTAGTGCTATGCCGTTGGCCTTTATGATGTAGAGGCCGGGTGAGGGTAACTCGAGCGAAGTGGCGTTTCGGGCTGTGGTTACGAGTGCGCCTGCAGGAGTGTACGCGTTTATCTCGTCTGCTGTTTCAGAAAGAATGACGTTGAGGCCGTTGATCTTGATTGAGGGGCGGGTGTCGGCAGAGATGTCTCTGATGCCGGCCGGTGTGCCGATAAAGTAGGCTGCGAGGCCGTTGCCGGGCGAGTATACATATAGATTCGCACGTTCAATATCAAATATACCGAAGTCAACCAATGCGGCACCGTCGACTTCATCTTTTGTGCCGAAAGACTTGACAGGGACTAACGCCGGTTTGTAATCGAACGGATGTGCAACCGGAGCTTCAAGAGTGCCTTCGATCTGATGTATTGCGATGCGGCAGCCATCGGTGGCGGTAATGCCGCTTGCACATGCTACGAGGTTACCGTGGGAATGTTCGACGGTAGCGAATCCATTGTCGGTCACCGCCCAATTCTCGGCACCGGGGATTAGACGGTCAATTGAGGTGACCATGGTGCCTGTAGTGAAGTTGTAGAGTGATGCCGGACCATTTGAATGGTCAATCCAGGCGAGTTCCTCGCTTACAGGATAGATGCGGGGGGCTACGCCGAAGTTTGAAGTCTTGCCGCTGAATTCTTTGGCAGTTATTGTGCTGATGTCTACGGCTTCTCCGTCTTCGATAGTCCAGCGCAATAATATCGCTTTGCTTGTCACGGCGGCGAATACGTAAAATGAGCCGGTAGAGGCGTCGCCATATATCGCTGCGAAGTCAACACGGCCTGCGGTAGGAGTCTTGCCTTTGATAACGGCGACTTCGGTAAGTTCGCCGGTGGCGAGGTTGACACGGTTGATGGCAAGAGGTCGAGAGGTGACTGACGAGGTCTGGTCGACTACGTAGATATTGTTTTTGGTGTCTTTAACTACTTGGTTGCATGGGAGATTTGCAACGGTGGTAGCTTCTCCAAGGGTGATGCGGCGTAGAAGTTCGCCGGTTTCGGCGCTATATTGGAGCAGATAGCTTTCTGCATTCTTGTTATTTGCGGTACGGCCTGTGATGAAAACGAAGTCGGCGTTGCCTACCATGGAGCGGTTGTATGAGCCGTCGCCTTCGAGTGTAAACGGGCAGTTCTCATCGTCGGCTGAGCGGTACCAAAGGTTGTGTATCTGGGTTGAACCGAGTGAGTATGTCAGAGTGCCGTTATCTTGTTTGGACTCGTATCCTTTTTCATATGTGCCTACGGGTTGGGATTGGAGTGAGAAGCTACCGGTTTCAGAGATTGACTGGTATACACGGCGCCCGCTTGTGAGTACGCGCCATTGGAAACCGCCTGAACCGAGCAGTAGTGCATCAATCTGAGCGCTTGGCTCGGTGCACATCTGTGAATATACAATGTTGTCGAACTCGGAGTGTGTGATCTGAAGAAGGTAGCGCTCGGCATTCTTAACCGGTGTCCATGTGAACTCAACATTGCCGGTGCTTATTGTCGAGTTTTCTCCCGGCGTCAGGAGTTCGGCTTTACCGGCTTCTACGCGTGTGGGTGACAGGAATGCGCGAGGCTGAGTATATGAAAGGAACTTGCCCGGTTCGTCTACTGCAACGCGAACGTAGCATGTGGTGTTGTTGGAGAGGTCACTCAAGTCGAATATCGCTTCGGGTTCTGTCAGGTCATCCTTCTCGGCGATCAATGTGGTGAAATCGGGTGACACCGACAGTTCAGCTATATATGAAGCGCCTGGCACAGCCTTCCATGTGACCTTAAAATCCCAGTCAGCTACTGCTCCCGTAGCGGGAGACGTTATCTCGGTGGATGTAGACTGCCCGTTGGGATGGTTGATCAGCAGTGGCTCATATTCGTAACCATATCCGTCATATACGCATACTGCAAACCAATATTTGCGGCGCATATCCTCGGGTATGGTGTATGAGGTGTCGTAGGATACGTCAAGGAGATACTTGCCGTCAATACCGTCACCGTCGGCTGCAAGAGCATCTTGATAAGCGATAGTCTTGGGCACGGCGTAAAGAGTGTAACGGATAATAGTGCGGAATCCTTCTCCTTTTACGGGTTCCCAAGAGAGGGTGGTGCCGTCGAACGAGCCTGATGCCGGCGCACCGTATTTGACTGGATCTTTCCAATCTATGACAGGCGTGAGAGACGGGCGTTGATAGACGTGCTTTTCCAGCCAGTCACCTAATCCTGTGTAAGTGGGGCCGTCGAATTGTACGGCACTGAAGTAAATCTGTCCGGGTGCATTGTCAGTGGCGTTGCCTCGTCCGATCTCAACCTGTGCCACAAACTCGTTCCAACCTTTTTCGTTATTTCCGCCGAATTCAGGTTCATTAACTTTGTATGAAGCCATTGAGATATAATTGTGGCGTCCGAAGTGCTGGGCTACATCATTCCACCACTTTGCCAAAGGTGTGAATGCTGTGCTTTGTGAGCGTGACCAGTAAATCTGCGGTGATATGAAGTCAATGCTTCCGTCGCTGAGCCATGCCAATGGATCTGCATATATATCGTCGTACTGCCAGTCATAACCTACCGGACTTGACGGCAGGTTGTATTTGTAGGCGGAGGAGCCGGCAACACCTGCGGGGCCTATGCCGAACCGCATGTCGGGACGGTCGCGCTGTATCATGTTGTAGAGTTCGAGTACGAATTGATTGACGTTCTGGCGACGCCAGTCTGCAATGCTGAGCCCGTTGTCACCTTCAGCCTCTTTCCATGCCTGGTAGTCACCTGCGCTCGGACCTTGGGTGAGTTTGTCGCCGGGATAGAAGTAATCGTCGAAGAGCATTCCGTCGACATCATAGTTGTCATAAACCTCCTTGATTACGTCAAGGCAGTGTTGACGGGCATCGGGTACGGCAAGATTGAATATGGTCCAATTACCGCTTTTGAGTTCCCAACCTTTTTCTCGCCATTCAAGGTCGAATGGGGTAGTGTAAGCTCCTCCATCTTTGTTGATACGGAACGGGTTTATCCATGCGTAGATCTCAATGCCACGCTTGTGGCATTCCTCGATAGCGAACTGCAGGGGGTCCCATCCAGGATCTTTTCCGCGTGTGCCGGAAACCGAGGCGCTCCAAGGCTCAAGAGTGGAGCGATAAAGGGCGTCGGCTAACGGACGTATCTGAAGGCAAATGTTGGAGAAGTTATGACGCTTGAAATTCTCGATATATTCTATGAATTGTTGCTTGGCAAGTGCTTCATTGCCAATCGCATCATCATAGGGCCAATCAATGCCCATGGCCGCCATCCATATCGAGCGGAATTCTCGTTTTGGAGGATCGGCGGCTAAAGCCTGTAGTGAAAGGAACAGTGTCAGGACTGCAATAAAAAGTTTCTTCATTGCTAAAAATATCAGATTTTAAGATTTGTATTTCAGTGCAAAGTTAAGCAATATATGCATAAGGGCAAAATGCGATCTGTTAAAACCGTATTAATCCATATGGTAAGGATAAGTGTCATGGTTTTATTGCGGCCGGCCGGGTGTCAGCAGCCTTTTTGTCAAAGATTCCTGCTACAATCTGCGCGATGGCTCCGTCGCCTGTGATATTGCAGGCTGTCCCGAAAGAGTCCATGGCGATGTATAATGCGATCATGAGGGCGTTTTCAGCCTCGGAGAAACCTAAAATGGAGGTGAGCAGCCCGAGAGATGCCATAATCGCACCACCCGGCACGCCGGGGGCCGCGATTATGGTTATGCCGAGCATTGCTACAAAGCCCGCAAATAGCCCTGCGTCAAATTCCAGCCCCCGGATAAGCATCAAGGCTACGGCGCAGCACACGATCTTAAGCGTGGAGCCTGACATGTGGATGGTCGCACAAAGTGGGATTACAAAACCGGCGGTTGCCGGGTCAACACCGGTTGATACTGTCTGCCGCAACGTAACGGGAATAGTGGCGGCTGATGACTGTGTGCCTAAGGCCGTGAAATAAGCCGGGAGCATTGTACGCAACGCTTTTAGTGGGTTTATTCCGGAAAAAGCTGACGCTATAATATATTGTAGGATGAGAACCGCTATGTGCAGGGCGAAGATCACACAAACTATTCCGGCAAAAGTGATTAGTATGGGGCCTGCTGTACCTGTAACGCTCATATTCAAGAAGATGCCGAATATATAAATTGGCAGACATGGTATTATCACCCCGTTGATTGACGAATTTATTACTTCACGGAAGTCCTCAAGCCATCCACGCAGATGATCGCTGTGGAGACGTGCGCTTCCCAATCCAAGTAGAAAGGCTAATACCAACGCAGTCATTACACTCATCATCGGTTCGATGTCAATAGTGAAATATGGGGCTATGGATCCGGTGGTGGTAGGTTCGCTCACTGTGACATTCGGCAAAAGGTGTGGGAATGCTGCCTCAGCTACGAAAAATGATGACATGCCTACAGCGAATGTCATCATGTAGGCGATCAATGCAGTCACTACAAGCATCTTCCCGGCTTTTGTCCCCAATGAAGCAATGGCAGGGGCTACGAATCCTACAATCAACAAAGGTATCAGGAACCCCAGGAAAGACGAAAAGACGGAATTAAATGTCATAAACAGCCTGGTAAGCCAATCTGGCGATATAAAGCCAGCGCTAACCCCGGCGGCTATGGCAATTACAATTTTTACTAACAATGGCATGGTTCAGAGGTTTGAGGTGGAACAAGGCGGCTGCTGAATTCCCATAAGGCATAGATGGGGATGAAGACAGCAAAAAGTGTGAAGGGGTCGCCGGTAGGAGTTATAAGTCCTGCGGCTATGAGTAATGCCACAATGGCATGACGGCGATATTTGGAAAAGAAAGATCTGGTCAGGAAACCCATCCTACCTAACAGCCATGCAAGCAACGGCAGCTCAAACACGGCGCCCATCAGCAGGATGAGTGTGAAAAAATTATCCATGTATGAGTCAAGGGAAATCATGGGTGTGATTGTGGCGCTGAGACTATATGTCGCCAGAAATCTAAGGGCTAATGGAAAGACGAGGAAATACCCGGTTGCAACTCCGGCGTAGAACATTATATTCCCCATTATGAACGCACGGCGTATACCACGTTTCTCGTGGTCATAAAGCCCGGGTGATATGAATGACCACAGCATGTATATTATTATGGGAAAACCGAAGGCACATGCGGTCCAGCATGAAGCCGATAGGTGTATATAGAATTGGGATGCCAGTTCGATGGACACCAATTGCAGTTCGAACGGTTCAGATGGGTCAAAGCCAAGAGGACTTGCTTCTGAGATGAAGTCAAGTATTCTGTAGAATGGGAAATCAGGGTGGCAAGGAGCCATTATCACTGAGTCGAACAGTTTTGGCATAAGATAAAAAGCGGCCACCCCCAATGTCAATATGACACCGGCTATACGGAGAAGCACCCCGCGAAGAGCGTCAAGGTGATCCCAGAATGTCATTTCCTGTTGTTGTGACACGGGCTTAAATGAAAGATGCGGAGAGAGGTCGTCTGTCAGGCTTTGTTATCGTCTGGCTCATGTCCACCGTCCTCGGCAGACTTCTTTTCGATAGGCTTGTTGATTTCTTCCCTGGCATCATTGAGACCTTGCTTGAAAGCATTGACGCCTTTGCCCATGCTGCGCATCAGCTCAGGAATTTTCTTGCCGCCGAAAAGCAACAGAACGACAAGGATGACAATAATGAGTTGCGTGCCACGGAGGTTCCCGAGAAAAAGCGGCAAATATAGGTATGATGTCATAAATATAAGGTGATTTCGAATAATAAGTTTATAACGCAAAGTTACACATTATATTATTAAATGCGGTTTGTTTTTCTTGAGAAAATTATCTAAATTTGCCTCCTTAACGTTAAACGTCGTTTCAACGCATGGACATAGAACTCATATTAATCAATATAACCGGTAATGACCGCCCCGGTGTGACTTCGGCGCTTACCGATATCCTTGCCCGCTATGATGCCAGAATCCTTGATATAGGTCAGGCTGACATTCATCATTATCTGTCACTCGGTATTCTGATACGCACTTCATCGGCAGTGTCAGGTGAGATAATGAAAGAGATGCTTTTCAAGGCTTATGAGCTTGATGTGAAGGTGCGGTTCTCACCTATAGATCGTGAAGCATATGATGCCTGGGTGAAGGCTCAGGGAAAAGACCGTTGGATAATAACTATTTTAGGAAGGCAGCTTACGGCACGGCATATAGCGTTAGTGAGCGATGTGATAGCGCATCAAGGCCTCAATATTGACGGGATACAGCGTCTCACAGGGCGCATGCCGCTTGATGAAGATGAAGTTCCGGTGTCAAAATCGTGTATAGAATTCTCGGTTAGAGGCAATCCGGTCTCCCGTGCCGAGATGCAGCGGAGATTTATGGAAATATCATCGGCAGAGGATTTTGATATATCGCTTCAGGAAGATAATGTTTACCGTCGTTGCCGTCGTCTGGTGTGTTTCGATATGGATTCCACCCTTATCGGAACGGAGTGCATAGATCAGTTGGCTGACCGTGCGGGAGTTGGTGATCAGGTAAGGGCTATCACCGAGAGCGCTATGCGTGGTGAGATAGACTTCTGTGAAAGTTTTCGTCGCAGGGTCGCTCTGCTGAAAGGTCTTGACGAAAGTGTGATGTCAGAGATTGCAGAATCGCTTCCTATCACTGAAGGTGTAGAGCGAATGATGCGGGTGCTGAAACGTACCGGGTTCAAGACTGCGATACTTTCAGGTGGTTTCACTTACTTCGGCAACTATCTGAAACAGCGTTTCGGATTCGATTATGTCTATGCCAATAATCTTGAGATTGTCGACGGCAAACTCACCGGCCGGTATGTAGGTGACATAGTAGACGGCCGACGCAAGGCTGAGATGTTGCGTATCATAGCTCAGTTTGAGAATATAGATATAGAGCAGACCATAGCGGTTGGAGATGGTGCGAATGATCTTCCCATGCTTGCTGAGGCCGGTTTAGGTATAGCTTTCCATGCCAAGCCCAGAGTAAAGAACAGCGCTTCGCAGTCTATATCGACTATCGGGATTGACGGCGTGTTGTATTTCATAGGATTTAAGGATTCTTATATTACAGAGGCCGGTCGGGAACAAAACGAAAGTGTGAAATGTTAAATTAACAAAGCGCTATTATCATATTCACATTATGCGACATTTGTTACTTACATTCATCATGTTACTGGCGGCGGCCATGGCGGCCGTCGCCGGGTCCTCCGGACAGCCGAGACAGTCGGTTGGGCTTGTATTAAGTGGAGGCGGTGCCAAAGGTATCGCCCATATAGGTGTTATACAGGCTCTTGAAGATAATGACATACCGATTGACTACATCACCGGCACGTCAATGGGGGCGATAGTCGGCGGATTATATGCCGCAGGTTATACACCGCAGGAAATGATGGATATGTTGCTTTCACCTCAGTTCGGTTATTGGTCGACCGGGCGTATTGATCCGTCGCTGACTTATTATTTCAATCGTGAGCCTTCATCGCCGGCGATGTTCTCCATGCCTTTGAAGAAGAAGGGGAGTACCGACTCTGTGCCGCAGTCGCTGATTTCCGGTTTGCCCATGAGTTTTGCTTTCATGGATATGTTTTCGGCTTACACGGCGCAATGTGGCGGGGATTTTGACAGGCTTTTCGTACCTTATCGGTCTGTAGCATCAAATGTAGCGGGCAAACATAAACATGTGTTCAGGTCCGGGCGACTCAGTGATGCCATACGTTGTTCCATGACTTTCCCTATTGTGTTCCAACCAATAGCTGTGAATGATACGTTGCTTTACGATGGTGGCATATATGATAATTTCCCTGTAGATGTGATGCGGGAGGATTTCGCCCCATCGATAATGATAGGGGTTAATGTGTCATCGTCAGCTTCCAAGGGACCGCAGACATCATTTATGGATCAACTTGATGCCCTTATAATACAGGGAAAACTGTGCGAACTACCCCCTGACGAGGGAATTTATATGCGCGTGATGCTTGATGAGTTTGCGTTGCTTGACTTCCCCAAAGCGCGCGATATATACAAAATAGGATATGACCGTGCCATGGAGATGATGGATACCATAAAAGAGCGTATTACCTCCCGAACACCGGCCGAGGTGCGTGACCAACGTCGCCGAGTATTCAAGTCGCAGTCACCCTATCTGCGATTTGATGAGGTTAGTGTAACCGGAGGGACACCCAGGCAGAATGAATATATAAAGTATCTTTTTTCTCCGCCGGCTCACTGCGACACCATTGGCATAGAAAGAGCGAGGCGAGCCTTCTATCGGGCTGTCTCGTCGGGTAAGATTGCGGATCTTTTTCCGCAGGCTCAGTATAATGACTCCTCCGGTCTTTTTACCTTGGATCTCAAGGCCTCGGTAAAAGGTCGTTACAAAGGTTCTCTCGGGGGGTATATAACGTCCTCAACTTCAAGTTTTCTTTATGCCAGTATCAGCTATTCGTCACTTAGCTTCAGCAGCGTGGATATAGCGCTGAGCGGTTGGATTGGTCAGACCACTATGGCCGGCGTGCTTGACGGTAAGCTTTATCTTCACACCCCGTTTCCGTCTGCTCTGGGTGTACAGGCTGTCGCCTCTCGTAACAAGTATTATGAGAATGACCACATATTCTATAACGACAAGTATCCAACATTTCTGCGCAGTCATGAATATTTCGGACGCCTGAAAT
The DNA here is from genome assembly GCA_023663145.1 of Odoribacter sp. GTDB lineage: Bacteria > Bacteroidota > Bacteroidia > Bacteroidales > Muribaculaceae > CAG-873. The sequence goes on along the minus strand of JAMPHZ010000002.1, from coordinate 26,229 downwards.
GGAGTTTTGCCGCAGGCAGTACGGGTGCGGTAGATGTAGGAGTAGGGTTTGGTGAGTTGCGTGATTCATATTTCAACGATAACAGCCTTTCGAGTTATGAAGAGGGCCGGAGCCTGTCAAAATCAAAGTTGTGGCAGACATTTGTGAAGTACAGGTCATCGACTCTTGATGCCGAAATATTTCCTCGTTCAGGTTATTCAATGGAAGCCACGGCAATGGCTGTGGCCGGCACGAACGCTCTTAGTCATACACCCGGGCCTGAAGTGTGCACCGATGTCAAATGGCTGCAATTGGAGTTCAGTGGGCGCCGCTATTTAAATTTGTCAACGAAGATGGCGCTTGGTCTTGAGACAGACGTCATGCTTTCGACCCGTAAGTTGCTGCCATCGTTCGGTGCGGCGATCAGCGGTGCTCCGGCATTTTGTCCGACCCCGGCGAGCAACAATGCTTTCAGGGCTGATTTCCGAGCCAACAGCTATGCAGCTGTTGGTCTGGTGCCGGTATATAATATAATGTCAAACCTTGCGGCGCGGGTAAGTCTTTATGGCTTTATGCCGCTGCGTCGCATAGAGGAAGGATATGGCGGCAGTGCTGTTTATGGCCGTTGGCTGAGCAATCCTGAGGCATTCTGTGAGGCTGATATAGAATACCATTTCCCATTCGGCACATTGGCCGGTTATGTAAATTACTCCACCATTGAGGGCTCACGCTGGAATGTGGGGCTCGCTTTCGGTGTATATATCTTACCACCTAAATTCTTGCGATGAAAAGGATATCTGTATTAGGCGCCGGCAACATGGGCGGCGCGATAGCAATCGGTCTTGCCCGGGCCGGATACTTGGTTACGGTGTCAAATCCGGGTATTGGAAAACTTGATGCACTGCGTGAGCGGTGTTCTTCAATTGAGGTAACTCAGGATAATGTTGCGGCTGTTGCCGGAGCTGATGTGGTTTTTATAGCCACGCGTCCGGCGCAGTGCATCCCGGTTATAGAGGAGGTGGCTGAGGCATTGAAGCCCAGCGCGTTGGTGGTGACGCTTGCTCCGCAATATCAACTTAAGGATATAAAGTTGCCCGAAGGCTGCCATGCCGCACGCATGATGCCAAATACGGCCATTGCTTATGGTGCCTCAATGACATTTGTCACCTTTTCAACCGGGGTGCCTGATGGCCTGGCTTCTCAGTTTTGCGCTATGATAGCCAATATTGGAGAAGTGGCAGTGATAGATGAGTCTTTGTTTGGTGCAGCAACAGCTTTGTGCTCGTGTGGGTTGGCATATGCTCTAAGGTATGTCAGGGCTGCTACGGAGGGCGCTGTAGCCATGGGATTTAAACCCGATGATGCTGTACGGTATTTAAGTGCCACACTACGCGGGGCTGTATGTATGCTTGATGCCGGCGGGGAGCATCCTGAGGGACTTATTGACCGTGTCACCACACCCGGGGGCACCACAATCCGCGGCCTCCTTGCGATGGAAAAGGCCGGATTTTCAAATGCAGTCATACAAGGATTGTTAGCCTCAAGTCATGAATAAAGTTATATTATCAGGCTATGTGGGATCTGATCCGGCCATAAGATATATAGATACGCGCCCTATAGCAGAGTTCTCACTTGCAACGCGCGATGCGGCGCGCACATCATCAGATGGGAAACCAGTGCCTGAGCGGACTGACTGGCACAGGTTGGTGTTATGGGACTCGAATGCCGAGTTTGCCGAGAAGTATATACGCAAAGGATCAAGATTGATTGTCGAGGGATCATTGCGGTCACGTGTATGGGAAGACCGGGCTACTCAGAAGCATACTGTAGTTGAGGTATACGTATCAAAATTTGAGATTTTACCGAGATAGAAAATGAATCAGGGCGCGACAAGTTTAAAGCCGCGCCCTGATTATTATTGTATATGTTATGCTTATTATTGCATGCCTGATACAGCTACATTCTTGTCAATTTTGGAGACAAGGCCCTGAAGTACTTTTCCGGGACCGAGTTCAACGAACGCAGTAGCACCGTCGGCTACCATATTCTGTACAGAGGCAGTCCAACGCACCGGTGCTGTGAGCTGAGCTACAAGATTTGCCTTTATCTCAGCAGGGTCGGTGTGTGGGCGGGCGTCAACATTTTGGTAAACCGGGCATTTGGGTGTGTGGAATTCCGTAGCTTCGATAGCTGCGGCAAGTTCGGCACGTGCCGGTTCCATGAGTGGAGAGTGGAAAGCCCCACCTACCTTGAGTTTTAGAGCACGGCGTGCACCTGCTGCGCTGAGAGCTGCGCAAGCTGCGTCTATTGCCTCGATTTCGCCTGAAATAACTATCTGCCCCGGGCAGTTGTAGTTGGCGCATACGACCACTCCGTCAATGCCTTTGAGAATTTCCTCAACTTTTTCATCCGGCAGTGCGATGATTGCAGCCATGGTCGAAGGTTTGATTTCGCACGCTTTCTGCATGGCGTGGGCGCGGGCGGAAACGAGCTTCAGTCCGTCTTCAAAATTCAGGGCACCGGCTGCCACGAGAGCCGAGAATTCACCAAGTGAGTGTCCGGCGGTCATGTCGGGTTGGAAGTCGTCGCCCTGAGCCATAGCCAAAACAACTGAGTGCAGGAATACGGCAGGTTGGGTTATATCGGTGCGGCGAAGGTCCTCATCGGTGCCTTCAAACATAAGATCTGTTATGCGGAAGCCAAGAATTTCGTTGGCCTTTTCGAAAAGCTCGCGGGCGGTGGCATTGTTCTCGTAGAGGTCTTTGCCCATACCCACAAACTGGGCTCCTTGCCCCGGAAATACGTATGCTTTCATTTATTTAATATGTTTTGTTAAATCGGCTGCAAAGTTACCAATTATTTTCAATATAGACAAATGTCCATTATTCGCTGACTTTGCGTATCGGACGGGCCGGATTGCCAGCTGCCAAGGTGTATGGATCCACTGATCGTGTAACCACAGCTCCGGCCCCTATCACACACCCGTCGCCAATGGTAACGCCTGGCAGAATCACGGCGTTACCACCTATCCACACGTCATTGCCTATCGTTACCGGCTCGGCCCATTCTATACCGCGGCGCCGTTCCCCGGCTTCAAGTGGGTGGCAGGCTGTGTAGATGCTGACGTTTGGTCCTATGAATACGTTTGAACCTATTGTTACCTTGGCTTCATCAAGTACAGTTAAACCGAAGTTTACGAATACATTGTCACCGAAAGAGATGTTCTCACCATAATCACATCTGAAAGGCTGGTGAACCACAGGGTTGCTGCCAACGTGGCCCAGAAGCTTCCGCAGCAGTGCCTCGCGGGATGCAAAGTCGTTAGGCTGCAGCGAATTGTAACGCGCTATGACCTCACGTGTTGATTCAAGTTTATTAATCAGATGAGGGTGGGTGGCATCATATGGCTTTCCAGAGAGCATTTCTGCCCAGATTTCAATTTCATTCATAACCTATATTATAATATTGCAAAGTTACATAATATGTATCTGTTATTGGTAGGTTTGTCTTTGAAATAACACATAAAATAAGAAAAAGAGGCGCTCTCACGAGTACCTCCCTTTCCATTCATCACATTATGCTTAAGTTAAAGTGCTATTGGTCCTTTCTTTTTGAGTTAAAGGGATCATGGAATAATTCATATCATAGTAAGTTGAGAACCGGACAGATGCTATAAATTATTCCACGATGTAAGTTTAATATCTTCCTTCGATGACGTCCCAATCCACAATGTCCCAGAGCGCTTTGAGGGCATCGGCACGCCGGTTTTGATAATCAAGGTAATATGCATGTTCCCACACATCGAATGTTAGCAGAGGTGTGAGACCTTCGGCAAGAGGGTTGGCTGCATTTGAGCCTTGCGTGATGAGTAATTTGCCATCATTGTCGCGGGAGAGCCAAACCCAGCCTGAACCAAACAATCCTACACCTGCCTCTACGAAAGCATCCTTGAATTTGTCAAATGATCCGAAATCTCGGTCAATAGCGCGTCGGAGCTCCCCTGATGGTTCTCGGGAGCCTTGAGGCGAGAATGAGAAGAAGTAGAAAATATGATTCCAGGCTTGTGAGGCATTATTGAACAATGGACCCTTGGCAGAGGCAATAATCTCTTCAAGTTCCATATCCTCATATTCTGTGCCCTTGATCAGGCGGTTGAGGTTATCAATATATGCCTTTTCGTGTTTGCCATAATGGAAGTCAACAGTTTCGGCGCTGATGGCAGGTGCCAAAGCGTCGCGGCTGTAGGGTAAATCGGGTTGTTCGTATTTCATAACGGTAGACGTTTTTAAATCTTTGATAATCTATTAACGCCTGCCGCGCTGAAATGTTCAAAGAGAGTCACATTCTGAGAGCCATAAGGCTGCGGAGGCATCGGATGGCATGCGCCAGTCTCCGCGCGGCGAGAGTGTGACGCTTCCCACCTTGGGGCCGTCAGGCAGGCATGAACGTTTGAATTGCTGATTGAAGAACCTCCTTATGAATGTGCGTAACCAATAGGCTATTACCTCATCGCTGTAGCAGCCATCGAAAGCTTCACGGGCAAGTCCGTATATGCGGCGTGGAGAGAATCCGTATCGAAGCATATAATATAGGAAGAAGTCGTGCAATTCGTATGGGCCTACCAGATCTTCTGTCTTCTGTGTGATGTTGCCCTGGTCATCAGCCGGGATCAGTTCCGGAGAGATCGGGGTGTCGATGATGTCGGCCAATATGTCTTTGACACGATTGTCTGCGCAGTCGGCATAATATGCTACAAGATGCTTTACAAGGGTTTTGGGTACGCCGGCATTCACTCCGTACATTGACATATGATCTCCGTTATATGTTGCCCATCCCAGAGCGAGTTCAGATAGGTCTCCTGTGCCGAGCACCATGCCTCCGGTGGCATTGGCGATGTCCATGAGCAATTGTGTGCGTTCGCGGGCCTGTGAATTCTCATATGTCACGTCATGCACGGCCGCGTCATGGCCTATGTCGGCGAAGTGCTGCATTACGGCCGGTACGATTGATATCTCGCGTATGGTCACACCTAATGCTTCCATGAGCATTGTGGCATTGGCGTGAGTACGGCCGGTGGTGCCGAATCCGGGCATGGTCACGCCAATGATTCCGTCCCGGTCAAGTCCCATCTGGTCGAAAGTCCTCACAGCCACAAGCAGAGCCAGCGTTGAGTCAAGACCGCCCGAGATTCCCACTACTATAGTGTTGCAGCGTGTCACATCAAGGCGTTTACGCAGACCTGAGCTCTGTATGGCAAGAATCTCCTCACATCGGGCCGCGAGATGGCTGTCATCGGCAGGAACGAATGGATGAGGATCTATGTGGTGAAGCAGCCCGGGTGCATTTGCGCGGTAGTCGGCACACAAGATAGTCCGCATGTTTGATGTGCATACGCGGGAGGCGCAGTCGCCGAATGTGCGCAGATGCCGGCGATCACGGCGCAGGGCTTCGATGTCTATGTCAGCGAGAGTCACAGATCCTGGTTCAGGACGTTCGCAGGCAAGTATATGGCCGTTTTCGGCGATGATTCCTTTTGAAGAGAATACGAGGTCTGTCGATGATTCGCCATAGCCGGCAGATGTGTAAACATAGCCGCATATGCACCGCGCGGCCTGTTGGGCGACAAGAGCTCGCAGGTAATCAAACTTACCTACCACATCGTCGCTTGCCGAGAGATTGACCACAACTTCGGCTCCGCTTAATGCAAGATTGCAACTCGGCGGTATGGGAGCCCATAAATCCTCACAAAGTTCGGCTCCTATGGTTACGCCGTTCTTGGAGAAAAGCAGGTTTGCGCCGAACGGTGCACTATGTTTGCCAATTGTTGCTACGGCATCGGTGATGTTTGCCGGGGCAGGGGAGAACCATCGCTTCTCATAGAATTCGTTATAGTCCGGCAAGTAGGTTTTGGGCACAATGCCTGCGACACGTCCGTTGTCAAGCGCTACGGCGCAGTTGTAGAGGCTTCCGCCGTATATTACAGGCATCCCTATAAATGTGAGAGGCCAATATGGTTTCCATCGGGTAAGAATGATGTCGATGCCGCGTTCGGCAGCCTCAAGCAAGGTGTCGTTATGGAAAAGGTCGGCGCAGGTATATGCGGTGACGCACAACTCGGGAGTTACAGCCACCGAAGCACCGCCGCGTGCGGCTTTTTCGATAACCTCGCATATATTATTAATGTTAAAGTCAACATTCGCGACCTCAACCTTGGGGCAACAGGCAGCTACCCGCATGAAACCTTCGAGCATATAGAATTATCTGTGATAGAAAATGAGCATTGAAATATAAACGGGGAGCAAAAGTAATAAAACTTTTTGATAATTCACATTTTTTAATTGAAAATCAAAGAAAGAAGAAGAAAAAAAAGGGAAACGGGCATAAAGACATAAAAAAAAGCGTCAAATGTTTTGCAAACTTAAAATTTAAGCCTAAATTTGCGTGATGAATTTGAGGAAGTAGACCTAAATGAGGCGTGATAATGGCCGTAGAGGCGGCAATTACGCAAGAAATACTTGCTGCAATTCATGAAAAACTTTGTATAACTAACACCTGCGACGGTGAAATCCGCGCGACAGAGAGACCTTTTGAGGTCATGTTAAGCACAAAATCCGCCGCAATCTGTTAGCGCGGCCTTAAATCAGCAATAAACAGAGACTTAAACAACATTTTAAACATATACCAATTAATAACTCACAAACAAGTAATTATTAAAAATGGAAGCTCAAAAGCCCACAGTTCAGCTCGGCAACAAACCTGCCGGCAAGAACAAACCCCAAAAAAAGAATGTCCCCGGTATCAAGAACGCATCATGGGTAATCCTCATTTGCGCAATCGTTTGCGTACTGCTGTTTATCTTCTGGTTCGGTAACGACATGCACTTCGACGAAGACGGCCATCCCATGAACCTTTGGGGCACCGTTTATAAAGGCGGTTTCATCGTGCCTATTCTTCAGACACTCTTCCTCACCGTTATCGTTATTTCTTTCGAACGTTGGTTCGCTCTTTCAGCAGCCAAGGGTAAAGGCAGCATCGCCAAGTTTGTTGCCGCTGTGAAGGCTTGCCTCGTTAAGAACGACATCGCCGGTGCTCAGGAACTCTGCAAGAAGCAGAAAGGCTCTGTTGCAGCCGTAGTTTCAGCAGCCCTCGTACGCTACAAAGAAATGGACGAAAACACAGTCCTCACCAAAGAGCAGAAGATCGCTACTCTCCAGAAAGAAGTTGAAGAAGCTACCGCTCTTGAAATGCCCGCTCTTCAGCAGAACCTTCCCATCGTGGCTACCCTCACCACTCTCGGTACCCTCGTTGGTCTTCTCGGTACTGTAATGGGTATGATCAAGTCATTCCAGGCTCTCGCTCAGTCAGGTGCCCCCGACTCAACCGAACTCTCAACCGGTATCTCTGAGGCTCTTATCAACACCGCCTTCGGTATCGCAACCGGTGCTTTCGCTGTTATCTCGTATAACTTCTACACCAACAAGATCGACAACCTTACTTACGCTATCGACGAAATCGGCTTCTCTATCGTTCAGACTTTCGCCGCTACCCACTAATCCCGGTTTACCCCTTTTTAACACTCATTATATTTAAAAACAGGTAAATATGGGAAAAGTAAAAATTAAAAGAAAGAGTACGCTCATCGACATGACCGCGATGAGTGACGTGACCGTTCTTTTGCTTACTTTCTTCATGTTGACTTCAACCTTCCTGCAGAAGGAACCCACGATCGTGTACACTCCGTCGTCGGTATCTGAGGAAAAAGTACCCACCAATAACCTGGTGACAGTACTTGTATCCTCAGCCGATAAATCGGGCAAGCTCAGCGATCCCTCGGCAGTTGAAGGGAAACTCTTCATCTCGTTTACCGGCGATGCAGACTCAACCTTATCAAGCGAAAAAGTGCGTATGATGATGCTTGAGGAAGCAGTGTCAATTTATAACGACCAGCATAAGAACAATCCCGTGCGACTCACAAACGCTCAGATAGCTGAATTCGGCAAGATCAATATGTTTGGCGTTCCTTTCAGTGAACTCCCTGCATACTTGTCAATGTCAATTACCGAGCGCGACAAGTTCCAGGGCAATATGGAAGATCCTCATGTAGGTATACCTATCAACGACAACAAGAATCGTGACGGCAACCTCAACGACTTCCAGGTTTGGCTCAAGGCCATATACAATGTAGCTCAGCGTATCAACAGCGAGCAGACAGCAGGCCTTTCAGCTGAAGAAGCCCGTAGCGTACAGAACCTTTACGCCGCACTCATGCGTCAGGGTGAAGGTATTGCAGTGAAAGCTGACAAGGACACACCTTTCACCACTGTACAGCGCGTGTTTGACAACCTCCAGACCATGAAGCTGAACAAGTTCAGCCTCATGACTGCCCTCAAATCAGAAGATGAACCCACTAATTAAAGGTAACCCACAATGGCTCAGATAGAACAATCCGACAACGGCGGCAAGAAAAAGAAAGGCGCCCAGAAGAAGATGCAGATCCATGTGGACTTTACCCCCATGGTTGACATGAACATGCTTCTGATCACATTCTTCATGCTTTGTACCACAATGATCAAATCGCAGACATTGCAGATCATTCTGCCTACTAATGAAGACGTGAAAAAGGAGCAGCAGGCACAAGCGAAAGCTTCTGAGGCTATCACACTGATTCTCGATACAGAGTATGACGGTGATGCCCCCAAGGTAGACGCTGAAACCGGTAAGACTATCCACCACATCTATTATTATGAAGGTGTGGCCGACACAACATTTGCAAACAGCAATTTCCTGCGTCACGAACAATTTATCGGCAACCAGAACCACCAGCCTCAGGGCATTCGCAAGATCCTTCGCAGTAAGAACGAACAGGTAATGACCGAATATGACAACCTCAAGACCCGTTGGAAAAATAAAGAGATCACAAAGGAAGAGTTTGACCAATTGGCCAAGAAAAATGCGGCCGACTCCCTCAAGACTCGCCCTGTAGTGGTTATCAAGCCCGGTCCCAACACGACATATGAAGGTCTGATCAACGCACTTGATGAGATGCAGATCAATCAGATTTCGCGTTACTCGATTGAAATTCCTACCCACACTGACACCCTGCTGTTGCAACGCTACCAGCAGAATACTGGCACAGAGATTATTCGTCCCACAGTACGAAAGAAATGATTTATTAACCTTTAAAACCAAGAAAAAATGGCAAAAGATGTAGATCTTTCATCAAAAGAGTGGCGCGACATAGTCTTCGAAGGCAAAAACAAGGAATTCGGCGCATATGAGATGCGTCAGGAATCCGAACATCGCCACACCCGTGCTGTAGTCATAGTCTTATCAGCTCTTGTAGTTATTCTCGCTCTTCTTATCCTAAGCCTCAAGGGTGTATTCTCGAAGGCTGAAGAAGAAGGCCCGGATGCCGGAGTGGAGCAAGATATGACCGCCCTTGTTTCCGAAGAGGAAATTATTGAGGAAGAAGAGGAGGAACAGATCCAGTTTGAGCAGCCCGAAGAGGAAATCATCCAACCCGAAGAGGTGGCCAACGAACAGCGTGTGACCGAACTTCTTGTTGTGAATGACGAAGACTTCGAAGCTGAGAAAGAAGTTAAAGAGCAGGATCAGATTAAGGAAAATGAAGCCCAGTTCGGTACTGTAGACGTAACCGAGGGTACAAATGACCTTAATAAGCAAACTATTGAGAAGGAAGTGCTCGCTGAAGCGCCTCCGGCACCCGAACCTGAAAAGGTTTACACCATAGCGATGGTGGAACAGAAACCAGAGTTCCCCGGTGGAGAGCAAGCCATGTATAAATGGCTCAGCGATCATATCAACTATCCCGCCCAGGCATCGGAAGAAGGTGTACAAGGCCGCGTGGTTGTTTCCTTTGATGTTGCTAAAGACGGTGCGATCACTAATGTCCAAATTGCCCGCGGACGTCATCAAGCTCTTGACAAAGAAGCCATGCGCCTCGTGAAGTCAATGCCGAGATGGCAGCCCGGACGTAACAATGGTCAGCCCGTGAAGGTGTCATACACTCTCCCCATCACCTTCAAGCTCCAGCAGTAATCGCTTTTGAATTCCATACTCTCCACGAGACTGCCGCCCGTATCAACACGAGCGGCAGTCTTATTTTGTAAAATACAAATGTAGTTATAGACCATCAATTGGTCTATGTTACTTGTATTCCGTGTATGCCCATGTTTGTCCGTAGACAGCCGCATATGCAATCATGGCAACTGCCGCTAAGGCACATAACACTCCAACGCAAAGGAATGCTATCGCAAAATAGCGACCAACCTTCCGGTTTGCGAGAGCCAATGATGCTGATACTATGAGTAACACGACTGCCGAAGGCATCAGTATGCACCATGCTGTCAGAGTATATTGGCCGTATGACCAACCCGTGAGATCGGCGCCATTGTGCATTATGAGTGTGAGGATGTTACACAATTCATCCCAACTGTTGGTAGGGGTAGGTAATAATGGATTCATAGGATATGAGATGTTTCGTTGTGCCGGATTCCGGGGTTTAAATATGCGACATGCTATGATCACAATGTGACAGTGGCTGTTTATCTAACACTTCGATGCACTAAACAGTTTATCTGACATTTGTGAATGTGGGAGTTATAGGCGATTATATTTGGAATATGAAGAGCCACGCCTGATGGAAAAATTGATGCATTTTGAGCTGCTTATTATGATTTTTCAATGATTTTTCTTAACTTTGCAAAGCGCAATATCATTGAAAATTATAAGGAACTATGAACTTTGTAATCTTAGCTGCCGGACAGGGCTCGCGATTTGTAAAGGAAGGGGAAATGACTCCCAAACCTATGATAAGTATTTTGGGCAAACCTATGGTTGACCGTCTGATAGAAGTGCTTGTCAATTGCGGTGCCTCCACTATATATATAGTGACTAATGCGGCTATGAATGATGTCACCGCGCATCTGGAACAGTTGAAAGCTGATAAAAAACTGCCCTTGGTCGTGCGCCCGATAGTTTCTGATAATTCTTTCTATAGTCTTGAACGTGCGTGTGAAGGCATTGAGGGCAGATTCATAGCAATGACTGCTGACGCTATTTTCCCGGAAGATGAGTTCAAATGCTATGTTGATGCAGCAAAACGTTGCTCATCAGGCGAGATGTTGATGGGGCTTACGGAGTATATTGATGACGAAAGTCCGCTATATGCCAATCTTTCGCATGACAGCAGCGAAGTTGTTGATTATCGCTACGGGGGCGAGCCTTTCGACGGGCATACGCCGACAGTGTCGGCCGGGCTTTATGCCATTACCGGAGAATCCGTGAAGCGGGCAAAAGATAGCTCTTATCCGGAGTCGTTAAGCGATTTCCAACGCATTCTTGCTACACGCGATGATTTCACAGTGAAACCATATATGTTTACAAAGGCGTTTGATGTAGATCATCTTCATGACCGTGAGGAGGCCGAGCGCTTCATCACAGAATTAAAGGAGGCATCAATTCGTTGAATTCTGCTGAATGATAATAATTACTATATCTGACTTGTGAAAGAACCTATTGCACGGATATTGATTTCAATTGCCCTGGTTATGGCACTTGTCGTAGGTGTGGTGATTCAGAATCATCACCACCATGCCGATGGCAGAGTGTGCCTTGAGCAGTATATGGCTCATAGCCATCAGGGGCATAGTCATCATGCTCCTGAGGCCGATGATTGTGCCATGCACCTTGATTCATTCTGTTGTGATGGCTCGCATCATTATTGCAAGATACCGGTAGCTGCTGAGATCTGTTGTATAGCAGTCTTTCTTCAGATTATAAATATATCGGAAACAGATAAATATCTGTTGAGGTGCGACGGTTCGTCTACGCCCCTGCCAAATAATCCGGATCTTGCAGGATGCAGTCGCCGGGGGCCTCCGTTAGGGTGATAAGCAGCCGTTGAAAGTAGTCTATATATAGGAAGCATGCCTTCTTAACGCATTTTTTAGTATATCATCATTTGTGAAACCACAGGGATGATTCGTTGTTTGTTAACTCGGATCATATGTCCGTAAGGTTACATACATATACTGATGCTATAAATATAGAGCTATATCAGATTGGTTGTGTACTCAGATTCTTATATGCCGGTGTCAATGGCCCCGGTTTACCAAGCTTCAGTTTATCCACTTAACACGTTGAATTATGAAACATCATATACTGCTGTCTGTTGTTGCAGCAGCACTTGTCGTTACCTTATCATGCAAAAGCAACGACAACAGTGAATTAGTACACCATCACCACGATGGAGAGGAACATCATGATCATTCGGCCCATCAACATGAGCACGCTCATGAGCATCCGCATGATAAAGAGAACAAGAATACATCTCACGAAGCGGGAGTTATAGAGCTTGACACAGCCACGGCAAATGTATTCGGTGTACACGCGAGCCCGGCTGAGGTGCGGCAGTTTGGCAACGTCGTAAAAGCATCCGGTACGATAGCCTTGAGTAATGATGGCCGTGCTGTGGTCTCCGCTCCCGTATCAGGAGTTGTTATGTTGCAAAGTGGAGTATCACTTGGTAGTGAGGTGCAGCGAGGTGCATTGATAGCAGTGGTTAAGGCCGGGGCGGTGAGTGGCAGTAATGAAAATAATGTAGCTCTTGCCGATTTAAATGCAGCACGTGCTGAACTTGACCGTCTCACACCTCTTTTTGAGAAACGTCTTGTAACAGAGGCCCGGTATAATGAGGCCCGTGCGGCATACGAGCGTGCGCGGGCCGCTTATAGTGCACCTGCTTCAGGCGGGCGTGCTTCCGCACCTATTTCAGGTATGATTACATCTATTGAAGTATCGTCAGGACAGTATGTAGAGGCCGGCGCACCTATAGCGTCTATTTCAACGTCTGATGCTGTTACATTGCGTGCCGATGTGCCTTCCCGACATATTGCCGAGTTGGGGAAGATTACAGATGCCCGTATAGTGATACCGTCTACCGGAGAGTCATTTACTGTGAGTGGTCTTGGTGGAAGATGTATCAACAGCTCTACTGCTGCTGCGGGCGCGTCGGGCGGATATGTGCCTGTTACATTCAAGCTGCCGGCAAATCCTGCGCTGATTCCGGGTGATGCTGTAGAAGTATACATATCGGGTGCATCCACGTCCCCCTCGCTTGTTGTGCCTTCATCTGCCATTTATGAACAGCAGGGCGACTATTGTGTATTTGTGCGTCTTGATGAAGATTGCTATCGTAAAGTGCCTGTGACAGTAGGTGCCGGTGACGGGGCCTATGTTGTAATACTTTCCGGTGTAAAGGAAGGCGATATGGTGGTTGACCGAGGTGTCACAACAGTACGCCTTGCCGGCGCGTCGGGTGCTGTGCCTGCAGGTCATTCACACTCCCATTAATTATTCCTGACATGCTTAACAAGATAATCCATTGGTCGCTGGCCAACAGGCTCAGCGTGCTGATTTTATCGGCTATAATACTTGTGGCCGGATGTGTCACCCTTGTACACACTGAAGTCGATATATTTCCCGACCTCAATGCCCCTACGGTCACTGTTATGACAGAGGCTCCCGGAATGGCGCCAGAGGAGGTAGAGACTATAGTAACGTTCCCGATAGAGACTTCCGTCAACGGGGCGACCGGCGTGCGACGTGTACGTTCTTCATCTACTACCGGTTTTTCAGTGGTCAATGTTGAGTTTGACTGGAATACCGATATCTATGTGGCTCGCCAGACTGTTGCCGAGCGTCTTGCCCTTGTGGAGCTGCCTGAGGGAGTCGCTGAGCCTCAGATGGGGCCGCAGTCGTCAATCCTTGGTGAAATGATGATCATTGGATTGACTGCTGACACGACATCTATGCTTGATCTGCGCACGATCGCCGACCGTATAATCGCTCCTCAGCTCCTTGCTATGGGGGGAGTGGCACAGGTAGGTGTTCATGGTGGAGAGGCCCGTGAGTATCAGATCCGGTTCGACCCGGCTCGAATGAAGGCTCTTGATGTGTCGCTTGAGGAGCTTTCGGCAGCGGTCGACCGTTTGAATGATAATGCACGTGGTGGCATTGTTTATGATTATGGTAACGAATATCTCGTCAAAGGCGAGATAAATACCTCTGATGTTGACAAATTAGGATCATCTGTGGTGCGCAGTGATTCGCGCGGAATAGTCACGGTGGCCGATGTAGCGACAGTAAGCGTAGGTGGCGCACGGCCCTTGTTAGGGTTGGCGTCGGTGAATACCAGACCGGCTGTGCTTGTAACTGTCACCAAGCAGCCGGCTGTTGGTACCATTGAACTGACTGACCGCATTCTGTCGCGGCTCGACGAGATAAAGTCAACATTGCCTTCCGACGTGGTGATCTCTACTGATATTTTCAAGCAAAGCGAGTTTATAGACAACTCGATAAGTAACCTGCAGCAGGCATTGCTCGAGGGTGCTTTGTTTGTGGTGATAGTATTGTTCTTCTTCCTTATGAACCTGCGCACCACATTGGTGTCAGTAGTCGCACTCCCATTGTCAATACTAATCACAGTGCTGGTATTGCATTTCATGGGCTACACGATCAATACCATGAGTCTTGGCGGTATTGCCATAGCCATAGGATCCTTGGTTGACGATGCGATCGTCGATGTTGAAAATGTATATAAGCGTCTGAGGCAGAATCATGAACTCCACCGGGCTGACAGGCGGCCGGTATTGAAAGTGATATATGAGGCGTCAGCAGAGGTGCGTATGCCTATATTCAATTCATCTTTGATTATCATTGCAAGTTTCATGCCTTTGTTCTTCCTGTCGGGAATGGAAGGGCGTTTGCTTATCCCATTAGGTGTGGCATTCATTGTAGCCCTTATGGCATCAACAGTGGTAGCCCTCACTCTCACTCCCGTGATGTGCTCATTTCTCCTGACACCTGACACGAAAGAAAGCAGCCGTCTGAGCAGGGAACCTTGGGCTACACGCAAGCTCAGAGGGTGGTATCAGGGCGCTCTTAATTGGAGCGTGGCACATGCAAAGACGGTATTAGGTGTTACAGCTGCTATGTTTGTGGCTGCTATGGTGGTGTTCTTTACCCTCGGCCGATCGTTCCTGCCGCCCTTCAATGAAGGATCGCTTACCATAAATATAGCTACTCTGCCAGGCGTGTCTCTTGAAGAAAGTGACAAGATAGGCCGCATAGCTGAGCAAATAGTAATGTCGGTGCCTGAAGTAAAGACCGTTTCCCGAAAGACAGGCCGTGCCGAGCTTGCCGAGCACTCTTTCGGACCTAATGTAAGTGAATTGGATGTGCCTTACAGCCTCAACGGCCGCACACGTAATGAGATGGTGCGCGACATACGCAGCCGTCTGGCCATGTTACCCGGTACAAATATCGAGGTTGGCCAACCTATATCACACCGTATTGATGCAATGCTTTCAGGCACGGAGGCCCAGATAGCCATAAAGATCTTCGGAGACGATCTGGCGACGCTGTATTCCCTCGGAACGCAGCTTAAGGAAGCTGTAAGCGATGTTGAAGGACTTGTCGACGTTACTCTTGAACAGCAGGTAGAGCGCCCTGAGTTGGTGATAAAGCCACGGCGCGAGTTGCTGGCGAGGTATGGCATAACAACATCGGCGTTCGCTGAGGCTATTTCAACGGCTATTTCCGGTAAAAAGGTGTCGCAGGTTTATGAAGATGGATTACCTTACGACATCACTCTGATTGCCGATGAATCGGCACGGTCATCGCTTGAAGCGCTTACTGAAATCATGCTTGACGGAAACGAGGGTAAAGTGCCTCTTGCATCTGTAGCTGTCATTGAATCGAAGGCCGGTCCAAACGTTGTTAACCGCGAGAATGTGAAGCGGCGACTTGTGATCTCGGCCAATGTCGACGGTCGTGACCTGAGAGGTGTTGTAGACGATATCCGCTCGCGTGTCGATGCTTCTATTAATCTGCCGGCCAATTATTATATCACATATGGCGGACAGTTTGAAAGCGAGCAGTCAGCGTCGCGAACCCTTGCCCTTACATCTTTGTGCGCTTTGCTTGTTGTGCTCATGCTGCTTTACGGCCAGTTCAAAAACTGGACAGAATCGCTTGTGATATTGCTGAACATTCCGTTGGCCATGATCGGTGCGGTGTTTATCCTTGTTTTTACAGGGGGCGAACTCAATATTCCGGCTATCATCGGTTTTATATCACTGCTTGGTATCACGACACGTAACGGCATGTTGCTGATAAGCCGTTATAATTCTTTGAAGGAAGAGCAAGTGCCGCTTGATGAGCGTGTGTCGCGAGGCTCAGGTGACAGGTTGCTGCCTATCATAATGACAGCTCTTACCTCTGCCCTTGCCCTTATACCTCTTGCCGTCAATGGAGACCATACAGGTAATGAAATACAGTCACCTATGGCTACTGTAATTCTTGGCGGACTTGTGACTTCGACAATATTGAATATTTTTGTAATTCCGGTGGTCTACCGCCTTATTAACCGTAAAGAATTATGTTCAAGCAAATAATAACAAGTATAGTGGCAGGAGCGGCGATGGTAATGCCGGCTACCGCTTCAAATTCAAGTGGTCTTGATTCGCTGGTATATATGTCGCTTGATATGAATCCTGCAATTTCAGCTTCCCGCTTACGGGCCGAGGCTGAGGCCCGGGAGATGGAAGCGGATAATTATCTTGAGAGTCCTGAACTGGAATTTGAGCATTTGTGGGGTACAGACCAGAACCGATGGTCTGCTTCGGTAAGTCAAACATTCGACTGGCCAGGAGCTTACAAAGCCCGATCAAATGAGCAGGCTTCGGCGCGTACGGCCCGTGAGGCCGCGCTTGCAATTATAGTATATGATAAAGCTTTGAGTTGCAAGTTGGCTATGCTTGATGTGATCAATGCCCGTGCCAGATTGACTTTTTTTGAGGAAGTTGATTCGAATCTGCGCCGCATAGCGTCGCTGACTGAACTTGCATATGAGCATGGAGAGGCAACTATCCTTGATTTGTATAAGACGCGTATAGCGCTGCTTGACAGTGAGGGCCGGCTTAAAACCGCAATAGCTGAAATAGAGAATCTGCTTGCGATTCTGCAAGGTTATTCAGCTGCCGGCATGCCTGATGCCCGGTCAACAGTGTGGACTGCTTATCCGGATCAATTGCCATTTATCTCCACTGATCCTCGTGATTATCCTCAATATGCATTGTTCGAAGCTCGTGATGCATTGTCGTCATCGCGTGAGCGGGTTGTGAAAATGGAGGCTCTGCCATCATTCTCGCTTGGATATGTTCACGCTTATGAAGACCGCAATCATTTCAATGGGCTCTCGGTTTCGTTTACGTTGCCGTCATTCTCGCGCAACAAGCGTCTTGAAGCTGTAAGAGCGTCGCAGGCTGCTGATATGGTTGATTATCATGCCGAGATAATGCAACTTTCTGCTCAAAATGCCGCACTTTACAGCGAAACACAGCAACTCGCTGAGGTAATGAGCCGTTATGAGGGCCTGAGTAACGATAATTCATATCTTGATTTGCTAAGGCAGGCTTATGATGGCGGTGAACTTACTATAATCGAATATATCACCGAGATAAACCTGTTTGCTGAGTCGCGCCTGTCGTATCTTGATCTCCAGTACCGGTATAACATGGCTGTCGCGCGCCTCAATTGCTATCATTCCATAACGTTTTAAGCAATACATATTTATATGAAATGCCGCTTCTCGTAAATAGGGAAGCGGCATTTTGCTTTATGCGAGTATTTACTTCTTGCGTTCAGGCTCCGGGGCTATGAGTTTGTATCCCTTGCCGTGGATGTTTATAATTTCGATTGCCGGATCGTCTTTAAGATGCTTGCGCAATTTTGTTATGTAGACATCCATTGAACGGGCATTGAAGTAATTGTCATCAATCCATATTGTCTTGAGGGCGTAGTTGCGCTCAAGGATCTGGTTGACATGGGCGCACAGGAGGCTTAGCAGTTCTGATTCCTTTGTGGTCAGCTTTGTGACTTTGTCATCTATCATGAGAACCTGCTTCTGTGTGTCAAAGGTAAAGCGGCCGATTTTGTACATCGTCACCTCCTTGCCTTTCTTGCCTTTCACCCGTCGTAGGATTGCCTCGATGCGCAGCACGAGTTCTTCCATTGAGAACGGCTTGGTGATGTAGTCATCCGCACCGATCTTGAAACCTTCAAATTTATCTTCGTTAAGAGATTTCGCGGTGAGGAAAATAATAGGAACCTCATTGTTAAAAGTGCGTATTTCCTGTGCGAGGGTGAACCCGTCTTTCTTGGGCATCATCACGTCGAGCACGCAGATGTCATATTTACCTTTGAGAAAAGCCTTGTAGCCGGCTTCGCCGTCGTTGAAAAGGTCGGCGCTGAATCCTTTGGCCTGCAGATACTCGCGCAGCAGCATGCCCAGATTCTCGTCGTCTTCGCAAAGGAGGATTTTCATGCGTTCTTCCATAATCTTTAATTTTTAGAGAGTGGTAGTATTATTATAAATTTTGTTCCAACATTTAGCTCGCTTTCCACATTTATCGTGCCCCCGAGCTGGGTCACCATCATTTTTACGTATGCCAATCCCAAGCCGAATCCTTTAACATCGTGAAGGTTGCCGGTGGATACGCGGTAGAATTTGTCGAATACTTTCTTGAGGTCATCACGGCGGATACCTATACCGTTGTCGGCGATCGAGATCTCGAGCCGCTCATCACTCAGATCCCGTGATGATACCACAAGATGGAGAGGTCTTTCTTCGGAGCGGTATTTCACCGCATTGTCGAGCAGGTTGAAAATTACATTGGTGAAATGCATTTCGTCAACCTCCACAAGAGCGTTCATGGCGTCAAGATTGGCTGTTATGTGCCCGCCGTATTTCTCTACCTTGAGTTTGAATGTATTTACAATGTTGTAAACTGTGAGGTTGGCGTCGATTTCCTGAAGTTTTAGCGTTGCCTTTTGGCGGTCGAACATTGACATCTGCAGCACTTTCTCAACCTGGAAGCGCAGGCGCTTGGTTTCGTCGTTGACAACTTGCGAAATCTGTTGCAGCATGGCAGGCGATTTTCTTACGGCCGGATCGTTAAGCATCTGTGCCGCCAGAGATATGGAGGAGATCGGAGTCTTGAACTCGTGAGTCATGTTGTTTATGAAGTCGTTCTTCATCTCCGTCAGTTTCTTCTGCCTGAACGCCACTATGATCGTGTATACAAATATTATAAGAATAATAAGTGTGAAAGCAAAGGCGGGCACAAGGAAAGATATCGACTTGAAAATATAGTCTTTCTTAGTGGGGAAGTATACTTTCAGGAAGTAGTGGCGGGAGGAAGGGTCACGTGGGAAAAGGGTCTGTGTGAAAGTGTTGTCTGCCTGGGCCATAGCGGGATTATAGCCTGGCGAACGGAACTGTATTATGCCTGCACGGTTGACGACCGCGAATTCAAAGGGCACGTTTAAGCCAAGCGTGTCAAGCTCCTGCCGCAGGTATGTGCGCACCAATGCAGAATCGGCCCTTTGGAATATGGGTCGGTTTGAGGCAGTGGTCATGATGTTTAGTATGACATCATCAAGCATTCCTTTTTGGTATAGGTAGTGGTCACGATAAGTCTCGCGCACATTTTTCAGTCTTCCGGCCATTATGCTTCCGCCGCTTTGTATCTTTGTTATTTCGGCAACATCACCCTTGATAGTAAGGTCAGCCTCAAGACCTGAAGCGGTGGAGAAGGAGTATTTTATACCTTCCTGACGGGGTAGGGCACCTCCGAGGCGCTGTGCGTATATGGATTGAGACTCAACTTTGTCAACTTCATCTTCAAGATAGTGGCGAGTCTCATCCTGCTCAAGGCGTATTGTTACGGCGAGGAGGCTTTGTCTTACACCTTGTGAGAATTGTTCATACCGTATCTCCACGATATTTTTCATGTAAAATATCTGGATAAACAGCAGGGCGGTGAATGTCAGCGCCATCAGCACGGTAAGAATCCATATCGTATGCTTCTTCATTATATAAGGATCGGCTATGCCTGGAAGGTGTTAATTTTATTAATCTTTATTATATTTAACAATAGAAGCCGGCTAATGTTCGCCGCCGGCGAAAGTTTGATTTTAACATTTCAGTGCAAAATTAACTAAAAATATCTGTGCGTGCAACTTTTTATCTTCTTTTATAGTGAAAATATTATTTTTAATGGTGCGATATGGAAGGAACGAATGTGTTTTATCGGTTAATTACATTTATGTTTGGGAAAATTTGTCTAACTTTGCACTATCAGTTAAAACCCTAAAGAAGATCAGTAATGCCTACAAAACCTTTCAAATATCAGCCAATGTTCCCCCTCGGGGCTGACACGACTGAGTATTATCACCTTACATCAGATTATGTAAAGGTGGAGAACTGGGGCGGTCATGAGTTTCTTGTGATCGATCCCGAGGCTCTTACAGTGCTCGCACGCCAGTGTACCCATGATAATGCGTTCATGCTGCGCCGCGAGCATAATGCCATGGTGGCCAAGATCCTCCATGATCCTGAGGCCAGTGAGAACGATAAGTTCGTGGCTCTGACAATGTTGCGAAATGCAGAGGTTGCTGCCAAAGGACAGCTCCCGTTCTGTCAGGATACCGGTACAGCCATAGTTCACGGAGAGAAAGGCCAATATGTGTTTACCGGTTGTGATGATGCCGAGCGTATTTCGAAAGGTGTATATCTTACTTATACGACCGATAACTTGCGGTACAGCCAAAACGCACCGCTTAACATGTATGATGAGGTCAATACAGGTTGTAACCTGCCTGCACAGATAGATATACATGCCTCGGAAGACGATGAATATCATTTCCTCTTCGTAGCCAAGGGCGGCGGTTCTGCTAACAAGACATATCTTTATCAGGAAACCAAGGCTTTGCTGAATCCTGAAAAGCTGATTCCGTTCCTTGTTGAAAAGATGAAGTCGTTGGGAACGGCAGCATGTCCGCCTTACCATATCGCGTTTGTAATAGGTGGTACCTCAGCTGAGAAAAATCTTGAGACAGTTAAGAAAGCCTCAGTTAAATATTATGACAATCTTCCGACTCAGGGCAATGAACTCGGACATGCATTCCGGGACATTGAACTTGAGGCGATATTGAAAAAGGAAGCCGAGAATCTCGGTCTTGGCGCACAGTTCGGCGGCAAGTATTTCGCACATGACATCCGTGTAATACGTCTACCCCGTCATGGGGCTTCATGTCCTGTCGGGCTTGGTGTAAGTTGCTCGGCTGACCGCAATATCAAGGCTAAGATCAATCGCGAGGGCCTTTGGATAGAGAAGCTTGACTCAAATCCCGGCGAGCTCATACCTGAGGAATATCGCAAGGCTGGTGAAGGTCAGGTCGTTAAAATCGATCTTAATCGCCCGATGCCTGAGATTTTAGCTGAATTGAGCAAATATCCGGTGTCAACCCGGTTGTCGCTCAATGGCACTATAATAGTAGGTCGTGACATTGCACATGCCAAGATCAAGGAGCGTCTTGATAAAGGTGAGCCTATGCCGCAGTATCTGAAAGATCATCCAATATATTATGCCGGTCCTGCCAAGACTCCTGAGGGAATGCCCAGCGGTTCATTCGGGCCTACAACAGCAGGTCGTATGGATTCGTACGTTGATCAATTCCAGGCTGCGGGAGGTTCAATGGTGATGATTGCAAAGGGAAACAGATCTAAACAGGTTACCGATGCATGTCAAAAGCATGGAGGCTTCTATCTTGGTTCGATAGGTGGTCCGGCAGCTGTGCTTGCTCAAAATTCAATCAAGAAGGTTGAGCTGCTTGAATATCCCGAGTTGGGCATGGAGGCTATTTGGAAAATTGAAGTTGAAGATTTCCCTGCTTTCATTCTTGTCGATGATAAAGGTAACGACTTTTTTACCCAAATATCAGACCGTTGCAAATCCTGCCCGATTAAATAAGGCGAAAAGTCTTGTAAAAAACGATGTCAAATATTTGGATTTGAAAACAAGTTTGCGTAAATTTGCGTTATAAAAGCAAAGACAAGAGAGTCACAGCTCACGATACACCACATCAAAGTTGATTGGGAAACTCGTCAATTATATATGAAATACCGAGACACTCTTAGCCGCCCAATGGCGGGCCCCAACTTTCCGCGGAAAGAGCCTTGAGCCGGGGGATTACAAAGGACGGCGAGAACTCAAAACCTGTCTTTACGGAGTTTCATCGCATCCTTTGATGTGGCCTTATAACTACCCCGCAGCCGTTTAAGTGGTTGCGGGGTAGTCTTTTGATAATAATATGGGTCGCTGTTTGTTTTTATGGGTGTCATATATTTTGCGGTTGTCTTATTTGGAAAACTTTATAAGTCTTTGTTTATGCTAAATAGCTTGATTATCAAATGTGTAGATGTTCTAATTGGAAAACTTATCAACATTCCGGTGATTTTATTTTTATAATTTTTTGCATAAAAGAATAAATGTCGTAAATTTGCCATAGTCAAAAAATACCTTCACTAATCAATTCCAATGGAAACTAAGACCTATACATTTGAGGAAGCTTTTGCTGCCTCAAAAGAATATTTTGGAGGCGATGAGCTTGCGGCTCGTGTTTGGGCCAATAAGTACGCTCTTAAGGACTCCTATGGCAATCTTTATGAATTGACGCCCGACGACATGCACCATCGCATCGCGGCAGAGATATCACGTATTGAAAACAAGTATCCGGAGCCGATGAGCCATGACGAAGTGTTTGAGCTTATGCGAGGATTCAAATATATTGTACCGCAAGGCAGCCCCATGACCGGTATAGGCAACAATTTTCAGGTGGGTTCACTGTCGAATTGTTTTGTCATAGGTCTTGACGGCACCCCTGATTCATATGGCGGTGTTATCCGTATTGATGAAGAGCAGGTGCAGTTAATGAAACGTCGCGGCGGTGTAGGTCATGACCTTTCACACATCCGCCCCAAAGGTACACCTGTAAAGAACTCAGCCCTTACATCCACCGGACTTGTTCCGTTTATGGAACGTTATTCAAACTCGACCCGCGAGGTGGCGCAGGATGGCCGCCGCGGGGCACTGATGATGACAGTGTCAATCAAGCACCCTGATTCCGAGGCGTTTATTGATGCCAAGATGACCGAAGGGAAGGTTACAGGTGCGAATGTATCGGTAAGGATAGATGATAAATTCATGCAAGCAGCCGAGGCCGGAACGCCATATGTGCAGTATTTTCCGGTTGATTCTGACGAACCATGGATAACAAAAGAAATAGATGCGGCGGCACTATGGAACAAAATAATACATAATGCGTGGAAGTCTGCTGAACCCGGGGTGCTTTTCTGGGACACAATAACCCGTGAATCGCTGCCCGACTGTTATGCCGACCTCGGGTTCCGTACGATCTCTACCAATCCATGCGGAGAGATACCTCTTTGTCCATATGACAGTTGCCGCTTGCTTGCTGTAAATCTTTTCAGTTATGTGAAGAATCCGTTTACTTCAGATGCTGAATTCGATTTTGACTTGTTCCGCAAGCATATCGGTCGTGCTCAACGCATGATGGATGATATCATTGATCTTGAGATGGAGAAAATTGATGCTATTCTTGAAAAAATAGACTCCGATCCTGAGACAGAAGAGGTGAAATCAACCGAGCGAAACCTGTGGTGTAAGATTAAGGAAAAGACCGGGCGCGGGCGCCGCACAGGCGTTGGCACCACCGCCGAGGGAGATATGCTTGCTGCGATGGGATTTAAATACGGGACCCCCGAGGCTACAGCATTCTCTGAGAGAGTACACCGGGAACTGGCTCTTGCGGCATATCGCTCGTCGGTAGATATGGCGCGCTCACGAGGCGCATTTGCAATATTTGATGCAGAAAGAGAAAAGGAAAATCCGTTCATGATGCGTCTTGCAGAAGCTGATCCGGCTATGTATGCGGATATGAAAAAATATGGTCGTCGCAATATAGCATGTCTTACCATCGCACCTACCGGTACCACATCGCTGATGACCCGCACCACATCGGGTATCGAGCCAGTATTTATGCCCGTATACAAACGCCGCCGTAAGGTAAACCCCGGAGATCCCAATGTCAAGATTGATTATGTTGACGAAACAGGTGACGCTTTCGAGGAATACATAGTATATCATCCCAAATTTATTGATTGGATGAAAACCGCCGGTATTGAAGTAAAAGATGATTATACTCAGGAAGAGATCAACGAGCTTGTTGCCCGTTCTCCATATGCCGGTGCAACTGCTAATGAGATAGATTGGCTTGAGAAAGTGCATATGCAGGGCCGTATACAGAAGTGGGTCGATCATTCGATATCAGTCACTATCAATCTGCCGGCTGACGTGAGTGAGGAGGTTGTGAACCGCCTGTATCTTGAAGCGTGGAAGTCGGGGTGCAAAGGATGTACTGTCTATCGCGACGGTTGCAGGTCTGGTGTACTTGTGGCAATGGAGAAAGCCAAGAAAGAAAAAAACAATGAGGAAGCGTCTGCCGGTTTCCCGGCTCATCATGTTGCGAAACGCCCGATAGAACTTGAGGCTGATGTAGTGCGTTTCCAGAACAATAAAGAAAAATGGATAGCCTTTGTAGGTCTCATTGATGGAAAACCGTATGAGATATTCACCGGTCTTGCCGACGATGAAGATGGTATATTCTGTCCAAAGTCAGTAACACATGGAAAGATAATCAAGGCTATAGATGCCGACGGCAACAAGCGTTATGACTTTCAGTTCATAAACAAACGAGGATACAAAACCACGATAGAGGGGTTGAGTGATAAGTTTAATCCCGAATATTGGAATTATGCCAAATTAATATCAGGCGTTTTACGTTATGGAATGCCTATTGACCAGGTATTGAAATTAGTGGGAGGTCTTGAACTGAATTCCGAGTCGATAAACACCTGGAAGATGGGAGTTGAGCGCGCATTGAAAAAATATCTGCCCAACGGCACCAGTGCCAAAGGACAGCGTTGTCCGAATTGCGGTCAGGAAACATTGGTCTATCAGGAAGGTTGTCTGATTTGCACCAATTGTGGAAGCAGCAAGTGTGGATAAGACATATGTCAAAAAATGATAAAGCGGCGGAGTTTTAGCATGGCTTCCGCCGCTTTTTATTTTATATGTGATATTCATATACATTTGCTCTATCCGAAAAAAGTTTGTAACTTTGCATCACGTAAGAGATCAGTCTCTTAAGGATTTTTTTGTAACCCCGGCAACAATTGGGAGATTTTTATAGGAAAAGTTAATAAATAAACAATTACAATAATGGCAACCAAAGTTTTAGTAACCGGAGGCGCCGGCTTTATCGGGTCCAACCTATGCGAGCATCTGCTTGAGAATGGATATCATGTGCGCTGTCTTGACAACTTCGCGACAGGCAAGTGGCAGAATATCATTCCCCTGATAGAACGGTTCCCGGAAACATTTGAGATGCAAGTGGGTGATATCCGTAAGTTAGACGATTGCCGTAAGGCAGTGGACTCTGTGGAATATGTTTTCCATGAGGCCGCACTTGGATCGGTTCCCCGCTCTATAAATGACCCGATCACCACTAATGATGTCAATATCGGAGGCTTCCTCAACATGCTCGTGGCCGCCCGCGATGCAGGAGTAAAACGGTTCATTTTCGCTGCATCATCATCAACTTATGGTGACAGCAAGTCATTGCCCAAGGTAGAGGACGTTATAGGAAAACCCCTGTCGCCCTATGCCATCACAAAATATGTGGATGAGCTTTATGCCGATGTCTTTGCCCGCACCTATGGCACAGAATATATCGGTCTACGTTACTTTAATGTTTTCGGTCGCCGGCAAGACCCGCATGGGGCATATGCCGCAGTGATACCATTGTTTGTTAAGAAATTCATGAACCATGAGGCTCCCAATATCAATGGAGACGGTGAATACAGCCGCGACTTCACATACATTGATAATGTGATACAGATGAACATGCTGGCTATGACAACAACCAACCCTGAAGCTGTCAACCAAATATATAACACGGCTTTTGGTGAACGCACTACATTGAACCAGCTTGTAGGATATCTGCGTGAGTTCCTCGGCTCGAAAGACGAGGCGATATTAGGAATTGAGCCTACCCATGGTCCAAACCGCGCCGGCGATATACCCCACTCACTTGCCTCCATTGACAAAGCGAAAACTCTGATGGGCTATGCCCCTAAATTCTCTATGCGCGACGGTCTCAAGGAAGCTGTTGATTGGTATTGGGAAAATCTCTGAATTGCAACAACACCACAATAATAAATTCAAATGGAAAAAGACATCA
>JAMPHZ010000029.1 GCA_023663145.1 Odoribacter sp. | reverse complement strand
ATGGGGGTCAATTTAAATAATTTATAGGGGGTCAATTTGTTGAGAATATCCACCTAACACAAAAAGAAAAAGCATGAAGCTATTGAATATTACCGTTATGAAGCTCTGGACTGCTTGACACAAATAATAGACAATAGCCCATGCTTCGATAATGTATATCAATTGATTATATACACTACAAAAGCATGAGCGACTTGCTATTATCCTTGTGTCGTTGTAGAATTGTCCAGATTCCATAACAGGGATAATTTTCAAATGCTCATTCTAATTATGTACGTTCACTCTTGAACGTAGTGCAAAGTTAGCAAAAACATTTGAGATAACAAGCTATTGTCTATCGGATTATTAGCCTATGCGGTCAATCAACCGCTTAACTTGCGTGATTTGGAACTTGCCACCGTTCGGAGCGACAAACCCCTGCTCATTAAGTAGAGTGGTCATTTCAGTCAATGAAAGGTGTTGAGGTAACAAGGTACGGAGCAAAGCCATTGCCCTGCGGTTATTCGGATTGCTCTCCGCTTTAGCCTTATTGGTCTTGCAACTGTTTTCTATTGCTTGGCTGTGCCTGCTCATAAGGTTAGATGCCATGCCGAGTTTGACACCCCTGTTCTTCTTTGCCTGTAAAGATTGCCTTGTGCGTTGGCTTATCAGATTGGCTTCATATTCGGCAATACTGCTGATGATATGCAGAACCAATCTATTGGCTTGTGGAAAGTCGCAAAACACTATCTCAACATCACTTTCAAGTAGTCGGCTTGTAAAAGCTACATTTCTTGAAAGTCTGTCAAGTTTAGCCACTATTAAAATAGAGCCTGTTTTGCGGCATAGTGCCAATGCTTCCATTAGTTGCGGTCGGTCGGATTTCTTTCCGCTTTCAGTTTCAACAAATTCAGCAATAAGAGTTTTGTTCTTTACAAAATTATGAATTATCTCTCTTTGTGCTTCAATGCCTAATCCCGAAATTTCCTGTTTTCTTGTGGACTGTCTTAAATACGCCACATAGCTTTTGTTTACCATAGTTACATAAGTTAAACGTCCGTTTAGTTCTTGTAAGTAGAGCCAATAAAAGCAAGGGAACACCCGATTTTATTCAGATGCTCCCTTAGCTCCTATTTGCTGTTACAGTCAATCTATAAACCAACTGTAACGCTCATCACCGTGTAATGCGGAATTTATGCCAACTGAGATTTCAGTAGCATTATAAGAGCGGTCTAAGAATGAATCTATATAACTGCTCTTGTTTGCTCCTGTCAGCAAATTGTAAAAATTCCACATTGACAGCCCATT
Organism: Odoribacter sp.; assembly: GCA_023663145.1. Classification (GTDB taxonomy): domain Bacteria; phylum Bacteroidota; class Bacteroidia; order Bacteroidales; family Muribaculaceae; genus CAG-873. Next base: position 23,533 of record JAMPHZ010000029.1, on the reverse strand, counting down.
TGAGCCACCAAAGTTTTCATCATTTATGTATGCTTTAGCCACACTGTTTATCTGTGTGTCTGTCAGCAACATTTTAGGTAATGTTCGCTGTTGTGCTTGGGTCAATGCTTGATAAAGTCGCATTTTCCCTAAGATTTGGCAGAACTGATGTTCACTTAGGTAGCTTTCGCCCAATGTCTGCATTAGGTGAATGTGCTTGGCTGGGTTATACTGATTCAGAAGTTCCAACGTGGATTTATATAAATCCGCTGTGTTGGTAAGCTCCAAACAATTCAGATAACCGTCTGATGATACACAAAGGTTTGTGCATACTTTGCAGGTGAAACCCACAAAGATTTTGAAGCGTTCAGCACCTTTCTTGGCATACAGATTTGTATGGTTATAGGCTCTGACACCTCCCACTGTGAGTGTGAGCTTCTGACCGTTCACATTCTCCCATATAGAGGGAATTTGAATTACAAAAGCACAACGCTCATAGTAGATTGTCTTGTCGCTTTCCAAAAGCTGATTTGCTGGCTTGTGGATTGCTTCAGGGATTCTCCCTTTGACAACGTGGCTCACTCTGATTTGTGGCTCATCAATGATTTCACCACAATAGAATGTCCTAACCGCATCTAACACCGTTTCAATGAAATTTGGGTGTGAGATAGTTAACTCATTGTCTTTAGAGAATACAGGCACAATGCAGTCACTTTTAAGCTCCTGTAAGGTTATAGCCTGTGTGTTGGCTTCAATGAATAAAGGTCTTCCCTTTTCCACCTCTTGGAACTCAACCGTTTCAGCGACACTTTGTAGTGTGCTTAAACCTGTGTAGATTTGGGGTAATGTTACTGTTTCGCTCATAATCGGTATTTTTTACGGTTATGGTCTGTGATTGCTTTCCCTATCACTGCGACAAGGATAAAGCCCGTGACAACAGGAGCATAGCAGAACAATGCAACCAATGCTGACAGGCTAACGATTACCAACATGATTCTATCCATAGGTATCTGATTTATGGGTTAATAATCTGTGAATTATATAGATAACAGAAAACTGAATTTTCATTTTGCCAACTCATACAAAAACGTGCCACTCTCTATTAAGTGCCTTTAATCTGATTCGGATTTTTAGGCAAAAAAAAAAGAATGACACTCTTTCGGATTTGTCAGTAAATGAAGTTCAATCGCTTCTGTTTTCTTCTAATGATGGGTGAGGGGAATTAGGGGTAACACGAATGAAGCGAGCGGAATATATCAACACCTAAAGCATAGATTTTATATGTGTAGATAGCTATAACACGGAGAATAATGTGATATTTTTATTTTCTTTTTAGAGATACCGAGGGGGATAAAAAGACGGACATTAGTATATAGTAATATGAATAGCCCTCTTTTTTGCTCCATATTAAGATTTTGAGTTGAATGTAATGTTGGGTAGGGATTTTATTTCCAATTCGCGTTTACTTGCCAATTTCTGCTATCTAAAGTCGGATGCTTCAAAGTATTGGTCTGCGGTAACTATGATTTCACTATTGGAGCCATATTTTATCAAATCATTAACTTGAAGTTCCAAAAGGTATTTATTGAGCGTAGGAGCAGAAATATTCAATTCATTTCTCACAAATTGTTTTGTAAGTGAAACTTCACTATACTGCTGTAATAGATATAACTGTATCAGTAGCCCTTTTATCTTAGCATCCAAATCAAGTTGGGTAAAGGTTTTGTTTATAGATACACATTTAAGCTCCATTGCAGGGATACTATACACGCATCTTAATGGATTATATTCTCTACACCCATCACTATCCCTATAATGCTTTTTATCAAGAAATTCACTAAATACTTTGGCGAAATTACCGTCTGTTTTAGTTTGCGACAATTCAGCGATTTCTTTATGTGTGGCTCTTGAATAGTACCATTTATCTCTTAATAATGATACACAGAATAAACGGTATATATCTATTGGCTTGAATTTACAAGCAATAGAGTAGTTGATGCTTACTGTTGAATTACACTTCTCGTAAAGTGTGGTTGGACTTTGTGGGTTTGTTCTCATAAGTAGCTGATTGAGAATTATTGATGAATATTAAATCTGTTTTTTGTCTTTCCATTTTGTAGTAATAGGCACTACCAAAGTATATTTTGGCTTCTTTGCGGTTGCTAAAGGTTTTACCTGTGGGTATATGCAATATCATATTGTTTATTAAGAATATATATGTTGGTAATTTCATCTGATTACATAGATTTTGATTGTATGTAATAACCAAATACAAAGATAGTTGTATTAGGGCGCAATAACTAATGACAGCACCTAACTCCGGCACAGTCAAGTAAAACTGATGCTCTTTGGGTTTAGGTTGTTATAGCTTGCAGGGGAGATAACAAACAATAATAGCAGGTATATATAATAAGCCTTTGTTGGTTGTTTGTCCTCTGCCTACATTAACAAACGGTCAATATAGTAGCCTCTTTCTTTTCTTACCTTGCATGGGGTAGCTTGAAAGTAATCTTGAATCAAATTGGGTCTTATTTCCTTATTGGAGAACAGTCCGCATTTTTGGAATATGCGAGATAGTTCAGAAACAATCTGTTTATTTGAATATCTATACCCTACATTGAAACTGTTTTGTACAAGCTGTTTTACCATAGTGCCATGTCTTTTTTTGAGTATCATAGCTTCTTTAATACCTTTTTCTGAGTACCGTGCTTTTTCAATACCCTCTTTGCCTAATAGCTCGTATGATTCAACAATCAAGGGGTCACATTCTCTAATTAGCGACAAGGTTTTACAATCCACTTCTGAGGGAGGAGTGTTTAACTCTGAAAGAATCTTTACTAATTTTTTCCTCTTTTCCTTAACCGTTACTTTGGAATATTTTATAATAAGTTTTTCCAAGTCATGTGGGTAATAATTAGTGACCAACTCCATATCGAATATGGGATTATTGAGGTATCTATCTCTAATGTATTCTGTGTCTTTATAGATGCTTCTCACCGTGGAATTATGGGCTGAACAGTCTATTGCATAATAATTTATCTCACCGTCAAATCTTAGGTATTGCTTAAAGGGGAATGTTTCTAATGCGCTACCGAAAGCAAAACGAGCTTCATCGGTAACGGCATTGTCAAACAAGCCCTTAATTACATCATATCCATATTTAAGAGCTGAAATTTCCCATTCCGATTGTTCGGCTGTTTTATATGGTATGTTCGGATTTGTGCTGAAGATATGTGTTGCAGAAGATATGCCATTTCTAAATCTTCCTAATATCTGAATACAGTCAGTATCAATATCTAACATGGTATATTGTACAGTATTGGCATCGGTTATCATTATCACATCAGGATTATAAGACAACTCCAAATCAAAGGCATTGAAAAAGCGAGAAGTGAAAAATGAATACCGTTTCATCTTGTCACTATTCCATGAACTATGCACGCTGGAGTATTTGTATTCTCCTTTTACTTTCCGTTTACTCTTATCAGAACAGAATATAACAGATTCTTCGGCTATTCCTAATTGGTCTATGATAGAGTAAATCATATCTACGTTATTCAAGAATACGCATACGCATTTATCTGTATTTTGTATAAGACGTTTCACCTCGGCAAATATACATTGTGTTGAAATAGCTGTTATTTTGTGTTTGTAAGGATAATTCGGAACTACTTTTACTGTGGTAAAACCATGAGCCTTGAAGCGAGGGTCAGAAAATTCAAGAGGTGTAGCAGATACCATTGCTTTGTTTTTGAACTTGAAGAAATCGTCCATTGGCAATACGATACTTTCACGGTAATCTGCATCATCTATATATTGGTGTGCTTCATCGCTGAGAATGAAAAATGTGTCATAGATATTAATGTTTAGCATTTCACACGCTTTTCTTACTTTCAGATAGCTTTCGGGAGTAGTCATAATTTTATAAAATCCGTCCGCGCCTAACATACTCATGGCGATTTCACGTTCTGAAACGCCCTCATATACGCCAATCAGATTATGATGTTTGCGACACTTGCCCTCTATGACAGGCTTATTGGGAACGATTATGATAGAGTGCCGATTGGCTTTAATCTCTGCTGTGGTCGCTCCAATTCCTGTAATAGTCTTTGACAGAATTACATTGCTTGGAATTTCAGAGATTATGTCTGTGAGATACTGTCCTTTTTCTATCGTATATTCTGTTTTCATAAATCGTAGTTGCTTAAAAAGTCCATAAATTGATTGCTTCTGCGGATTTTGAATAAGAGTTTACCAAAGGGGAAAAGGGCAACGAGAGGTATTATCATCGTATAATCTCTTATAAATGGCACTCTTATTATATTTGCCTTTTGGCTAACAAGTTGCTCTAATATGTCTGCTTGAATATTAGTTCCTTGGATATTGTTAGCCTGTGGATTTATTCTATAATCATCGTACTCTCCTGTATTGAGGTATTTGACTATCCACTGCCAACTTTCATTGTTAATAAGATAATGAAATTTAGAAAACCTTTGAGCGCAAATATTTACAAATGGTTTGTCCTGCATTTCAATATCCAATGGCATTTTCAATCTCATAAAATCTTTCAAAAGATTATGAGCTTCCATATTGGTATAGGAGGGTAGGATGTTCATATTATTATAGATTTGCAATGTTACCCATATTGTCATAAGATGAAATAACATCTGTATTGCAGGCGTGGCTATTGAGTATGCGGTTTATTTCCTGTTCGTTGGCAATTCGTTGCTGTATTGCATTTAGAGATTGAATCGTTATTGGAGTATTAGGAAGATACATTTCGGTATAGTTCTTTTCTGTAACAGGGAATATTATGTGTTTATAGATTGTTCCACTTTGTGCCACATAGTCGTTGGCAACTCTAATATCAAGTTCTATTGATAGTTCTTGTGCCATTTTAACAAGAGTGCTGGGTGCTGTTGTTTGAACTGTATGTTTTTTTGCATCATAGCTATTTAATGCGTCCGTATTTCCTTTCATCGCAAGAATCATAGCTTTAACAAGCTCATGGTCTGCTTTCATAGAGTGTTGATTCGTTTCGCACTTTCCATAGTTGAATTTGAGCTTTACATACAGGAGATTGCTTTTTTCACCAATTTGCATTTTCACGCTTTGCGGAGCTGTGTTAAAGATTCCCTTGATGATGTTAACTCCGATTTCACTTATCGGATAAGCCTGTAAACTTGCATCATTAAATGTTTTCATCTTTATGTATTCTTTGTTTATGTTTTCGCCGACACGTCGTTGTGTCATTGATTACGATGCAAAGTTCGCTTAAATGGAGTGTGCGTTTAGGGAACAAAAAAATCCACTTTCATATTCCCCTTTAGGAAATACAGAAGTGGATTGTAGGTTAAATGGGTACGTTGTCTATCCGTATATGGTGTTTATTGTATCTATCTTTTGCTTGCGGTATAGTTTTATGATTCCTTTAAGGTTTTCATCATCTGAATCATAATCAGCATTTGTGGTCAACTTAGTTAGATAAGCTAACTTTGATATAAGGAGCAATGTGCTTTTGGTTGTGTTATTCCCTGTTTTTCTTTTTGCAGTAAACTGAGGATAAAGATTAAAGAAACATCGGAACATTTCAGTAAACAATCCTATCTGTTTGGTGTCTGCTAAATCTGTTTCTGTGGTAGTACCAACATTTAACAAACTATCTTCTTCAACTAAGCGTAATGACTGCTTGCAGAAAATGGCTATTGCTGAAAGTGTATTTGGATTGGTGATATTCAGGGTTCTTCCTTTTATATGCAGGGTTAGCTTCATATCTTGTTTGGGTATAACACCATTGAATCGGTTTACAGATTCTTCATTCTGCTTTATGAAGTCAATTAGCTGTTCTATTTCTTGTTTAGGAGTGGCATTGCATTTAAGTGTATTCAAAGTGCTACCGCTTACATAATCAGATATGAATAAAAGGAGATACCAAAATTTATCGGGGTCTATATTCAATGCCTGTATGATGTCAATGGCTGATTCATTATTCGTTTTAGAGGTATTGGTGTAATCCTCATATTTGAAATATGTATTCAGTTTGCCGTTGTTATATCTGCGCTTGAAGATGAAAGGGGCTTGCGACATACCTTTATATGGCACTCCGCTATCATCTATTGAAATATCGGGCGCAAATTCATTAGCAACGGCGACCACATATTCCAATAGGTATTCTTCTCGTTCATCATAGCAATCTATATGGAATGTATCTATCATACATCGGATTTTCAATTATTTGTACAAAGTTACCTAAATATTCTATATGGAGAAATTTTTATATTTTTATGCGAACCAAATATAGTCCTTGTCGCCTAAATATCAGCCATTTATAAATACATGAGTAAATATATAAGAGCGATCCGCCCCATTGACGCGCTTTGAGCAATATGACTCGCACCGGCTGCCCCGACAATCTCATTGCTTCCATCACGCCCAGCAACTTGCGTTGTGGGGCATTGAGCCTTAACGGTATGTCGCGACCTGTGATCTTGTCCTTGATCCTCGCGCATGTCACGGCCCAGTACTCGAAATCATGCCTGATGCGGGCCTTCACATACGATGCGCGGCTTCTCGCTTTTTTGTAGGCCTGATCCTCTAAAAGTGTCACCGGCAGCATGCATTGACCGTCACGTTTCTCTCCGGTGTCAACCGCGACACGTTTTCCATAGCATCCTATACCTTTCACCGGATCATAGGCGGTATCCAGGCGTTTGCGACGGCGGTTATCCTCAAGTATGATTTTTCTGAAGTCAATCTTTTTCTCCTTCTCCATTTTTAGTTTTAGCAAGCTCTTATTTCATGTGCACACTTATACCTCTCAGTTTCATGTCGGGGGATACTGTGCCTTTTAGACCTATGGTGAACCAGTGGCGTCGGCCGGTGGCAACGGGCAGGAAGAGCGATTCCTTCATTGTTCCGCTTATGATAACCGACAGCAGTAGTCTCATGAGTTCGACTCCTGTGCTTCCGCTGTCGGTTGTGGCGGTGAAACGCGCCTTGACTGCCGATGCCACCATAGCCAGGCCTATTGCGGTTATGCGGAGCACCGATCCCACCGTGCCGCGTGTAGCTGTAGGGCGATACCCGCCCATTTCGATACGGTAACTCCATTCCACCTCCTTCTCGCTTGACTTTTTGTGGCGGCTGTCGAGCAGTCGGCCCGATTTGTCGACGATCCACAGTCTCCCGTCACCGCAGCTCATCATCGACGCGATTTCGGGTGTGTCGCGGGTATAGTAATGGTCGATAGCTTCCGAGGGTCTCACTTGGGCCATCCCGTTCTCAAGCATGATCCACAGGTCGCCACCATCCCAGCCTATTCCTTTTGCCGTCACTGGAGTCATCCCGGGAAAATCTGTCGCCTTGCTCCCCTTGATATTCACAGCCTGGCCTCCGGCTATCACCGCCACTCCTCGGTCGGCTGTCCCTATCGCGATATCCTGGCGGCTTTTCACCTCGCGCCCATCTATAAGCTGCACGGCGATAGGCTTATGTGCGGCATTTGTCACGCACATATTTATCCCGCGGTCGCCCAACACATAAAACCTGTCGCGGCTGTAGTCCCAGGCCGATGACAGTGCGGTCGCGGTTGTAATTCCTGCAATTTCCCCAAATGGCGAGTTGATCATCCCTGACACTTGAAGAGGAGTTTTTGATGCGCTTCCTGCAAGTGACCCTGGTATTGCTTCCGCCTCTACGGTCGAGGCTTCGACTGTAAAAGCGTTGCTGCTGTCGGGATGCAGGATGATAGGGCGCAGATCGGCCGTCAGCCATCCCGACAGCCCGCTTCCGGCGATAGGAGTGAGATCAATCTTCTCTATGGCAGTTCCATCAGCTGTTTTCACTTTTACGATCAGCGTTCCTCCATCTTCTCCGGGCCACATCATCAGTGGTGACAGGCGCGTCGGCGCTATTGTGTATCCCGAGCTGTTGCATGTCGCCGTTCCGCTCTTTCTTGTCGTTGATGCTGTTGCCGTCCAGCTCTTCGATAGGTCGCTTCCGGTGGCGAAATGCGCCGCACTCCATTTTTCATGGGGCAGTGCCCGCAATCCGCCCCACAGTATTGTGTCGCCATTGTTTGCCACCGCCTGTGCGGTAAATCCTGCAACAGTCCATCCTCCGCCGGCAAGTTTCAGTTCGTGGGGATCACGTTGACGCAACGGTTTGCCTGAAGCTGTCGCGATGCGTTTTCTCGATTGCGATGCCCGCTCCAATCCTCCGGCAACGCTCAGTGTTATCTTTTTGCCGAGATTCTCCGGTGCGAATGGATTGTCAATGCTGGCCACCGTCTCGCACATCTGGTCAAATCTTGCTGCGGCTCTGAGCACCATATCGCGCAATCTGCCGGTGTCCTCTACCATTGTGGTCGCCATCCCGGGCATGAAGAATCGCAGACGGTTGGCCGATACATCAACGTGATTCCACACCGTGCATTCCGCATCCACTCCATGGAGCGGGCCCACGGCTTCCACCTCAATTTTTCTGCCCAGTCGCGAGGCGGCTTCACTCGCTTCTCCGGGCAGTTGCAACACTGCCTGGTAGCTGTTACACTCCACTGTGAAACCCTTGCGTGTTGAGTTTCCATCCATCTCGGTCGACAGTTCATTCTCCATCCCGTATCCCTCCTCGGTTCCGATCATTGTTACTGGCGACATGAACACCGTGCTTCCCGAGCTATCCTTCACCCGGTATCTCACCAGCATCGGGGCGATGCACCTTCCGGCCGATCGGGCGATAGTATCTATCTCCTCCCAGGCTGTTATCAGGTCACTGCGCAGCGATTCCATGTCATTTCTCATCAGGCGGCGGGAGGTCGATGTATATGTTCCTGACATTTTCTTTTCGGCGACATCGGCTGTTATTGTGCTTTGGTTCACGGCCTCGGCATGAGCAGCCGGGAATTCTGGCACGGCCTCCTCGATTTTCCATAGACCGCTGTCGTGGACGGTTCTAAGGCGATATACAGCGCTCCCGGTCATTATAATCACGCTTTCCCCATCTCCCGATTCAATGGCGCATTGAGGTGTATCTGGCAGCGGTGCCATCTGTTGTGTCTCGGCTGCATCGGCATCATCGATGTGCGTCACCACGGTCAGTCCGTTGCCGTTTCTCAGAAGCATGCATCGTCCCTGCTCCTGGTGGTGCCATGTGAGCATTGGTTCCGATCCTGTGCCTGTTTCGGCCACCATTGTTGCATCCTCCACAGGCACAAGGCGTCCGTCGGCCGACGGACGCAGGTTGCGGCACGCTATGGGGCCCTGTCCGTAATCATTTGCATGACCGTTATCTGGAATGTCGGTCGATGGCAAAGTGGCAGCAATATCCATGCGGCGGCTGTTAATCTTGATTTGTGTGTTTTTCATAGTATCAGTTCAAAAATTCTGATGCAAAACTAATTCCTCGCGATCCCGGCCGATGTGTTAAATGACACTTTCCGGTTGATGTTGTTCCAAACGTGTCATTCTCGCGACACATTACGGTATGTTGTGATTTCCCTTTTCTCTAACTTTATCCCGAAATCCGTTCAACTATGATAGATCTTAGAAAAACAATCATCGCCTCCCTCTCTGCTCTTACCCTCGTTTTTCCCGCTACGACCGCAGCGCAGGACTCAGTATCTCGCAGCGTATCGGTCGAACGCTCAGTCTCATTCCGTCCACATCTCTTTCTGCAGCCTCAGGCCGGTGTGGGATTCACGATGGGCGAAGTCAGTGCGCGGCATCTCATTTCACCTGCTGCAGCGATAAATCTCGGTTACAGTTTCACGCCGGCTTTCAGTTTGCGTGCCGGACTATCCGGCTGGCAGGCCAGAGCCGGGTGGGTGGCTCCGGTGCGGTATTACAAATTTGATTATCTGCAGGGCAATGTCGATGCCATGCTTTCATTCACATCCCTCCTGTGCGGATGGAATCCATCACGTGTGCTTGATGTCTACGGATTTGCAGGATTGGGACTCGCTTGTGGTTTTCACAACAACGAGGCTGCCGATCTCTATGCCATGGGATTCCAGTTTGAAAAACTCTGGACGGGCAAGAAACTGTTTCCTGCAGGACGCTTGGGACTGGGACTTGATATAAACCTGAGCAATTCATTCGCGCTCAATATCGAGGCCAATGTCAACATGCTCCCTGACCGTTTCAATTCACGTCGGGGAAGTGCGCTTGATTGGCAGTACAACGCGCTTGTCGGTGTGAAATACACCTTTGGTGGTAGGGCCCGCACGACCGAGACACGCATTGAGACCGAGGAAGTTGTTGAGACCGTTCCGGTTGAGCCGCAGCATAAGCCGGTTCCTCTCACCCAACCCGCTCCCGCCCCGGTTGAAGCCGTAAAGCCTGCACCTATGACGCAGGACATCTTCTTCCGCATCAACTCATCAGTTATCTCGCAAGCAGAGCAGGCCAAAGTCGATGCTCTGGTCAGCTACCTCAAAGAAAATCCTGAATCAACCGTCACTATCACCGGATATGCCGATAAGGCCACCGGTTATCCGGCCTACAACATGAAGCTCTCTCTTGCACGTGCTGCCAAGATTGCCGATGCCCTGAAAGCAGCAGGCATTCACGACTCGCGCATCATTGTCGATGCCAAGGGCGACACCGTCCAGCCATTCGACACCCCGCAGCGCAACCGTGTTGCCATCGCCATCACCCACTGATGTTAATTACGGTGCGTTGCGACAGCACGCCCATGAGCCTGCGGATGCAGGCGAAAGAGTGTAGCACCCGACGACCATCTGGAGCCGGGTGGATATGTAACAATAACTCAGGCCGGGGACATCGCAAGGTGTCTCCGGCCTGATAGTATCATGCAAATGCTTGATTAGCCTTTTCTCAAGTGGTAGTCGATAAGACCCTCCATAGGGGAGCGGCTGATCGAACCGAGTGAGCAGTCCATTGCGTCGGCTGCTTCATGAAGAACATCTTTGAAGTACCAGCCTATCGACCCGGTCACGTTGATGAGCATGTTCTTGTAGTTGGAGTAACGCGTGATGTTGCGTGTGAAGAACGACTTGAACGAGTTGAGTACAAGGCGGTGGATTGCAGGCTCCTCGATATTCTCGAGCAGGAACGGAGTGATCGATGCAAGGAAGCGGCTTGTGTTTGGCTCATTGTAGACCCGGCGCACGACATTGATCGGATCCATGTTGTAACGGTCCTGGAATTTTTTGCTAAGGCTCTCCGGCATTACTCCTTTGAGCACGTCCGACAGTAGCATCTTGCCAAGCACGGCTCCGCTACCCTCGTCGCCGAGTATATAACCGAGCGACGGAACGTTATCGATGATCTCGGTGCCATCATAGAGGCAGCTGTTTGAGCCGGTTCCCATGATACATGCGATACCGGGCTTGTCGCCGCAGAGTGATCGGGCGGCTCCGAGGAGATCACTTTCTACTGTTACGGTTGCCTGAGGAAATACCTTCTTCATGGCATCCTCAACCTTGCGCTTGACGAGCTCGTCGATGCAGCCTGCCCCATAGAAGTAGATGCGGCTGATCGACATACCCTCTACTTTTTCCGCAACTTCAGTCTGGAAAATTGACAACACCTCCATTTCGGGGAGAATCAGGGCATTGAGTCCCGATGTTGAGAAGCGGCTCACGGCCTCAAGACCGTCAATGCAGCACCAATCGGTCTTCGTGTTTCCACTGTCTGCGATAAGTATCATATATCCTTGATGTTATGTTTGTTTCTTTTAATCATTGTATATTTTGTAGGGCTTGCTTCTCTCGATAAATCGGGATGTGTCACCCATCCAAAGTTCCTGGATATCCTCGACTCGGTGACGTTTGCCGAACTGAGTGCGTATCTTCTTGCTGCCGGTCACTTTGTCAAACATGTTGAGGCGTGCCGCTGCGCGTCCTTCAAGCATTTTGTGTGCCGGATACATCGATGCAACTTCCTGGGCCACATAAAACTGTATCAGTGTCAGCGTCGCGGCCTCATGGTCGGTGATGTAATATTCCACTCCTGCCACCGGCTTCCCCTGCGAGAAGGAGTAGAAGGGGGTGAAATGTATCGGTCGGAATTTCACACCGGGAAGATTAAGTGCGTTCAATCGGTCCGACAATCCGGCTGCATTATCGATCCATGACGCGGCGAAAATCTTGAACGGCAGCGTGTAACCCACACCTATCGACATGTAGTCGAGTTCGCCGAGGATACCGCTTGAAGGGTAGTAGAGCGAAGTCTCGGCCGTGGGGATATGAGGCGATGGCAACACCCACGGCAGTCCTGTCTCGCCGTAGGTCATGCTGCGGCGCCATCCTTCCAGGGGTATCACTTTGAGATTCACCTTATTCCCCGATTCAAGAAGACCCTCGCCGTTGAGATACATGGCAAGTTCTCCAGGAGTGAGACCGTAAAGATACGGGATTGGAAATTGTGAAACAAAAGATTTGCAGTCATCTTCAGTAATTAACCCCTCGACTTTACCGCCGACGGGGTTGGGACGGTCGAGAACAACAAACTCTTTTCCTGCTTTGGCGCAGGCGTCCATGCAGAGGCCAAGTGTCGAGATGAACGTGTAGGAGCGGCATCCGTTGTCCTGGATATCATAGACCATTACGTCTATATCGGCGAGCATTGACGCGGTAGGTCGGCGGGTCGCGCCATAGAGGGAGTAGACTTTTACTCCGGTTGCGTTGTCGCGGCCATCGCTCACTTTCAGTCCGGCATACTGGTCACCTCTCACTCCATGCTCCGGAGCGAAAAGTGCCGTTAGTTTCACGTCGGGCGACTCATGCAGTATATCGATGGTCGACCGAAGGTTACGGTCAACTCCTGTCGGATTGGTGATCAATCCTACGCGTTTCCCTTTTAGTGCGTCAAAATTTTGGCTGGCAAGCACTTCAATGCCGGGCTTTACTTGTGCCGACAGACTGAGGGTGACCAGTAAAAATATGAATTTCAGTAACTTTTTCATGATTTCTATTTTTTGCCAAATTCATCATCGACCTTGATAAAACGGCTCACCGCGATTGTGGCTATGCAACACACCATAACCCAGATAAAGAAGTTACGGTAGCCGAGCTGCTCCTGGATCCATCCTGCGGCCATGCCGGGCAACATCATGCTCAACGCCATGAAACCGGTGCATATCGCGTAGTGGGATGTTTTCAGTGGACCTTCGCTGAAATATATCAGATAGAGCATGTAGGCCGTGAAACCGAACCCGTAACCGAATTGCTCGATAAACACACAGATCTTTACCGTCAGTAGCGATGGAGTATCGGCGTAACTCAGGTAAAGAAACGTCAGACAGGTCGCCGACATGCACCAGACCATCGGCTGAAGCCATTTCTTCAATCCTCCCTTGGCTGCCGCGATGCCGCCAAGAATGCCCCCCAGGACAAGACCGATGACCCCGATAGTGCCGTAGACTATACCGACTTGCCGAACTGAAAGCCCGAGCCCTCCTGATTCTGCCGGATCAAGAAGAAACGGACTGATGAGCTTCACAAGTTGCGCCTCGGGCAAACGGTACAGCAACATGAAGGCGATTGCTGTGCCTATATGCGGTTTGCGGAAAAACAGAACGAATGTCCTCAAAAACTCTCGCATGAGATTTCCGGCACTGCTGGCTGTGCGTGTGTTGTCGGCTGTGGGCCGGGGGAGTGACAGTGTGTGGTAGGCGGCGACAATGCAGAAAAATGCCGACAATACACCGAAGGTGACCATCCATGCCATATGTGATCCTCCTCCTGCGTCTTCGATGCTACCGGCCAGCATAACAAGTAACCCCTGGCCGGCCAGGGACCCGATGCGGTAGAATGTCGAGCGGATGCCCACATACATCACCTGATCATGTTCGCTCAGTCCGAGCATATAGAACCCGTCGGCGGCGATGTCGTGGGTCGCCGACATTAAGGCTACGAGCCAGAATGCCCCGAGCGAAAGTTTCACAAATCCGGGTGCGGGGATCGAGAGTGCCAGGAGTGCGATTGCAGCGGCGATGCCCCATTGCATCATGAGCACCCACCACCGTTTGCTTTTCATTATATCGACCAGCGGGCTCCAGAATGGTTTGATAACCCAAGGCAGATAGAGCCAACCGGTATAGAGCGCGGTATCGGTGTTGTTAAGCCCTAAGTTCTTGTACATGATGACCGCGACAGTCATGACGGTGGCATAGGGGAGTGCCTCGGAGAAATAGAGTGTAGGCACCCAGCGCCAGGCATTGTACTTGTTGGCTTCTCTCATTTCAGTAAAGTTTTTCGATGGTCGATCCAGGGTAATAATGGTTGAGGATCTCGCGGTAGGTCATTCCTTTTTCAGCCATGACGGCGGCTCCGATCTGGCATAGACCCACGCCATGCCCCCATCCTCGGCCTTCAAGACGCCAATCTCCGCCGGGGAGGCGTTTTGCTTCAAATGCCGAGCTTTTTAGATGGGTCTTGCTGAGCCATCGTCTTATAATCAGTTCTTTACCTATGGCTTTACGGGCCTTGCTTCCGATAATCTCAAGCAGGTATATTCTCCCCGACTCTCCTCGTTTAAGTGCGTTAAGCTCCTGTATTTCTCCGAAGTCGATACCGCTCCGGCGTTTGAGCAGCATTTCAAGTTGCCTTGCGGTGTATTCGACATGCCAGCGGTAGGTGTCCCTGTCCTCTATGTCATATCCGTTGAGTGATTTGGCGAGAAGTTCCGGTGTCGCTTCCGCGCAGTATGGGTCGTCGACAGGTGTCAGATATGGGTGATGATTGGGTTCCCAGCACGTAGCGAAGTCTTCGGTTTTTCCGCCGCAGCATTTAGAGAAGCGGGTGTCGCATATCATCCCGTCATATGTAAGCACCTCGCCTCGCGTGATGCTCATGGCCTCGTAGACGTTTAAGGGAATCTCTGCGTCACCTATCCCTTGATATCGTTGGCAATGGTCGTCGGCACACACGTCGAAATCCTCATGATCCTCCCGGTCCTGCCAATCCACTGTCACATCCCCCCGGTCTATTCTCCCCTCGGTATCGGCGCATGCGATCCCGGGATATCTCAGGTCTCTCCGTATCTGTGCTAAAAGCCAGCTCCGCGATATCACTGCATGTGCTTTGAGCAGTTCTAACGATGATTCACGGTTCATTTCCGACCCGATGACACTTGTCAGATATTCCTCCACGCCGATGTGGTTTATTGCTGTCAGTGTGCAATCATTGTTCCGTCTCATCTCGAGCTTGCCGCCAAATCGTTGGCTTTGCCGCCGCTCCCAGTGAAAATCTTTTCCTATCGTTACGTCGGCGATCTCAAATTTTGCCCTGCCGCTGCCGAGAAACTTCACGTTGATCTCAGGTGCGGTAACGATTCCAACTCTCACTATCGGTTCCTCCTTCAACATGGCCATTTGCAAGTTTCGTTATAAACCTTGAGGATTATATCTGCTGTCAGGCGGTCAAAATCCATGCGGCGCGGCATTACAAAGACTCCGGCAACATCTACCGAGGCGGGACTGATGATCATACCATTCTCATTGGTAGGGTCTGAGGTATAGAAAGAAGGCCGATGCTGTGGACGTGCGACAACTGCACATCTCACGCCGTTGTCGGTGGCGGTTGCGAGAAGGTTGACGCGCGGCTCCCACTCCTCCCGCTCTCCTTGCGGTAAAATAGGGATCAGCGACTCCATTGCCCGGTCGGCTTCCTCGGCTGTTGTATCGATAATCCACATATCGGCGGGCACACCTCCCGCTTTTTCTGCACGCCCTTTAACCGGCTCCATTTTGCTTATCGCTTCCCAAATGGGGAGCTCCTGCGACAATATGGCCTGGAAGTGCATGTGATCGGGTGCCGATGCTCCGCAGCGTGGTCCGTTGTAAAACACCGTGTAACCTTTAAGTTCTCGGGCAAGATTGCACATGTCGCCGAGACGTCCCGCAAACGCTTGCCGCTCATGATGCTTGCTTGCGATGACAAAATGGTGGTCAAATATTGGGTATGGATTGATCAGCACCTCATAGCGTCCGTCAAGACATTCTACCGACTCTTGACCTTCAAGGCGGTTTGACCGGCATAGGAAACATGGCCGGGATGAGATTGTGGCTGCATCTACTTTGGCTGCCGAGCTGATAGCCCGTGCAGGATTGAACATTGCACGCACTTTCATCCCATTGATGTTGAATTCTTTTGATTCAACATCTTTGAGTGCGGCGTAATTGACCCTCACCTTGTCGATTGTGGAGATCTGTCCGGCTCTGAGTGCCTCTATGTCATGCAGCAGCCCCATCGTTTATTTCTTTTGTTGGTTGAGCTGTCGCCGTGCTTGCAGTTCCCAGGTGCGCAACCTGTCTTTATACAGGTTGTTGGCATTCATTTTCTCACGCGAGGGAGCTGCGTCGCTGTTCCCTTCCCAGCGGCGGCAGTTGTACAGCACCTCATAGATGCGGCCTATCTGGTATTGACGAGATATGCGTAATCCTATCGCGTAATCCTCGCCGTAGCTCGTGTTGGGTAATCCAAGCTCCCTGAGCAGAGGCGTATAGAAGCAGCGTGGCGCGCCGAGACCATTGATGCGTAATGCGTTGTTACGGCCATTTTCGGGGGTCCACTCCTTGTGGTCGATCACTCCGGGCGGAATCTCTTTCCCTGAGAAATCAGTCAGGCGGTAACTGCCTACTATCATCGGCACGTGTTCTGCCCTGAAATGATCCACGATTTTTTGTATTACGCCATTGTCGCTGTACACATCATCGCTGTCAAGTTGACATGCATATCTGCCGCATCTTGGGTCGGCTACTGCAAGATTCCAGCATCCGCCTATTCCCAGATCATCTCTATCAGGAATGATATGGATCACGTTGTCATGTGCCTTTGCGATCTCCTCGATAATTTCAGTTGTACCGTCGGTACTGTGGTTATCGACTACGATTACGTTCATCGCAAAGTCGGTTTTCTGTGACAATGCGCTTTTTAGCGCATCGGCGATGGTTGTCCGGCGGTTTCTCACCGGAATGATGACAGAGGCTTCTGTCACAAAAGTTCCGGTTTCGGTGTCGATATTCTCAAATTTTGGCTCAAGCCATGCGCCTGTGGCTTTGAGATGTGAGGTGCAGGCGGCTTCCATTTCTATCTGCGACGCGCGGTTGCGGGGATCGACGTATGAGAATTGAGCCTCATGATGTGACACCTCTTCATCCCGTTCCTCGATGGTGTAGAGTGGTTCATTGATATGAACGATCTTCCCCATGCGGCTTAACCGGAGTCTCAGGTCATAGAATCCGGCTGCATCGTAGTTGGTGTTCATCTCGGATGCCGCTGTGCGGAGCATGTCGCTGCGCACGGCCATCAGTGGACCGAAATCAAAATCATCTCGCAACGCGCCCTCCTGAAGGTCGATCAGTTGGCATGACGAGATATGCCCTTCTTTGTCGCGGAGGCGGTAATCGGCGTAGACCATCGATGCTCCGGTGTCCCGGCCTATGGCAGCCATTCTTTTGAAGCAGTTGGTCCCGGGCTGCAATATATCGTTTCCAAGCATCACAAATGTGTAGTCACTCTCTCCGCTGTTGGCGGCGATTGATTTCATCATCGCTGTTGACCGAATTGGTTTCCCGCGATCAAGAAACCTCACCGACAGCCCCTCCTCTTTCAGATGGTTGAGCAACTCGGTTTCCCATATTTCACTGTGATAGGGGAGAAAGATCATATTCATGGCTTGAGAGTCTTGAGTATATATTTCATCAGTTCCTGACGGGCTTTCTTGTCGTTGATTGCCTCAAACGGAAATCCGAGAGTCGCAGCGCTGTACCCTTTCCCTTTATACAGTATTCCGGCGGTTTCTCCGCTCTCCGGGTAAATGACAAGAGTTGTCGTCTTGGAACCCTTGACCGGTGCGAGGGCATCGACACTCTCGATCGCATAGAAATTAGGATTGAGGGTGGTGGCGAACTCCATCTTTATTTTCCCGTCAGCGATTTTCTTGTCGGCGATACTTTCGGCCACTCCCGTTTTTATGCGGCCGTTGGCTCCCTGTTCCACTCCGAGCACCTCGGCGATGAATTGGCGTCCGTCGATGGCCGCGATAGAGTCGGTTACTGCATTGTCAATGAAATCGCCTATGACATAACTGCCGCTGACGATTATGTCGCCTCCGGCGGCGGTGTGGCGGCGTAGTGCTTCCTGGAGTTCATCGTTAAATGCTCCATATTTTCTCATGCCGGGCACGAGCTGTATGGTTTTCTGCTTCCCGAGCAATAGATCCACGATACCGCCGTTACGGTGGTCGCGCAGTGGACTGGTGAATGCATCGAGACTTTCCGATATAAACGGGTGTCCGGCCGATAATATTGCCTCACCGTGCATCACTACATAATCCATTGTGTTACCGGCGATAGTCGAGGTCTCGTAGTCATCGCGCGAGGCACCGAAGCCACCGAGATCATCATTGGCCCACTCTGCATACCGGTCAAAGTCATATTGGCTGCCCGTGTAACTGAAATCCCTGATATAAGGCACGCCATGATCCTGCTCGTCAAGAAATCCTGCTTGTTCACCGTTGTCAAACCAGTCAGGACCGCTGACGCGCGTGAACCCGTTGACCACTGTGACCTCCTCTCCTTGCGTCATCTTGGGTGTGCCCACTGCAAGCACTTCACTGGGGAAACTCTTGCCTCCCGAGTTGCCTGCCGTAATCCTGAATGAGTAGACCATACCGGGGCGTGCGCCTCTGAACTGATATCGGGGTGAATCTACCTTGGCAACTCTCTTGAAAGCTCCGCTGCCGGTACGCATCTCCACTTCATACCATTCCGGTTCGGCTGTTGGCTCAAGTGGATCCTCTGTCGGTTCCCAGGTAAGCAGGTATGCACCTTTGGCGTCGCTGTCGTGTCTGATAGCGAATTTGCTTATCGGGAGTGGCTGGACCATATACATGCGGTTATCGCGTTCGGCGATATACCACAGCATCCCCTTGTAGACCGCGCGGGCGACAAGAAACCTGAACGACGGGTCAAGGCCCATTCTCATGTCAGGAAAATTCTGGTGGCTGAGAAGCTCGAGAAGGAAGGCCGGCACGCGACTTGTGCGTGCTTCGGCGTAGTTCTTGTCAAACATTGACCGGCGTGTCCAGGTCGAGTCGATGCTGGCGCGTATGTCACCGGTGATCATTGTCACTACATAGTCGGCAAGATCGCGGCCGGCAAGGCGCGAGCGGCCACCTCCGCCGCGTTTACCGCCATCGGTGCTGTAGATGGCGAGTGTTCCCACGGTAGAGTCATCATAGGTCAGACCGGCATCGGTGTGCCATCCCATCGAGAAGTCGATAGGAATGCCGAGTCCTTTCCAGCCGGGGTTCATTGTTGAGCCGCCGCTGAGATAATTCACCCAGGGGCCGCGGCCTTTGTAGTCATCTGAATAATCTGAGACGTGCTTCGATGGAGAGTACACTGAGTCGGGTATGCCTGCCCATTGCAGGAAATATCGGGCACCCTCGCTGTAACGCGGGTATCCGCTGGTTTCCGGCGTGTTGTATCGTGTTTCTGTTCTGCCTCTTATGATGTTGCCCATCCCGCCGCCGATTTTCACGGCGTCGGTAGTGAGTATCGCGTTTGCGCCGGGGCAGTTGTTGGTGACGGTAACGATCTTCTGTTCACCTTTGTCAAACTCAAAATCGCCGAGATATATCCACGTGCCTGCTCCCATCGACTGGTTGATGGTGAATGAGCGGTCGCCGCCCATTGCATGGACGGTGTAAGGTGCCGCATGTGTCGGGCGTTCACTACGTCCGTAACTCACATACACCGCATAGGAGCCACGCTCTGGTATGTTGGCTGAATATATCGCTGAACTTGCCTCCGTCCGGTGATCGACGGTATTTATCGATCTGTATTTTCCCGCCTTGAATGGATTTTCTCCATCGACCAGCGTTGCGTGGGGATATCCGAATCCGCTACCTTCGCCGGTGCGCCATTTATGTTTGTTTTCGGTTTCTGCATAACCGGCCGAATACGCCATGCCTCCGTCGCGGTCTACGATGATCTCGACGGTCTGTGTGTCGCGTTCGCGTGGCGTCAGCACGTAGGCTCCGGCATTCTCGAGCATAGGTATCAGGTAGGGGTAGACATACCCCATTGTGTAGATATCCTCGACTGTCTGCATTATTTTGCCGCGTTGCCATTGCCAGCGGTCGGTGCGCTTCTCGTAGTAGCGGCCGTGGCTTGCCCATATTGCCAGATTGGTACCGGTGAGGCCTCTGTCATATTCCGGTTCGTCAAGACGTTTCACAAAAGGTCGCTTCTCCCCGGGACCGGGATTGTTTTTAGGGGCACCGCGCAGCAGACGCTCGATAGGAGTCTTGCCCACGAATATCTTGAACTGGAAATCACGTTGATTCTCTGGAAGCACCTCCGATAGTGCTTCGTAGAGCGACTCCAGATCCTCATCGGTATATGGAAGATATCCTGCGCGGTCGTTGCACACAAGTGTGACGGTCTTGCCCGATGTGTTGATCTGTGCCGACTTTACAGTTACGCCGGCGATATTGGTGTATGCTGGAATCCAATTGCGGTAAGCCTCTGTAAATTCTGTCTCGAGTATGCCACCGTATGCGGCGGTAAACGTCAGAGCGAATGAGAGAAGTATGGCGGACAGTTTTCGTGACACGCTGAAACAAGAAGATTGGTTATTGACGATTGGTTTTGGTTATTTGGTTCTGTAAAGTTACTCAAAACTTTCGATATTAAACACACCTTCAACCTTTTTGAACATAAAGTTTTAACGTTTAGGCTAATTTTGTCAAACGTATGTGAAATATTCACTTCTATGTTTGTTTTGTTTCGTTTTATCGGAGCAGAATGTTATTTTTGCAGGATATATAATCAACCAATCTCAAAACAATGATGAATATCGCACTTCTCATACCGCTGTTTATCAACCGTATCGGCGGCCCGCAGTTCCTGATCATCCTCGTTATCGTCCTTCTCCTTTTCGGTGGAAAGAAGATCCCCGAGCTCATGCATGGCATTGGCAAGGGTGTCCGTTCCTTCAAGAAAGGGCTCTCCGACATTGAGGAAGAAGTTAAGGATATCGATAAGGAGGAGCAGAAAAAGCCACAGGCTTGAGCCCCCTTTCTGTAGTATCGCATTGATGAAATTTGACGGCGCATCTGTGTCCCGGCCTTGATGGGCTGGAGACACCGATGTGTCGGTCAGTTATAAATGTTTTAAAATGGCGACTGATAGTAATACGGATATGGGATTTTGGGATCACCTCGACGCCCTGCGTGCGGTGCTCATCAAGATCGGCGCGGTTGTGATCGTGGCGGCTGTGGTTCTGTTTATTTTCATGCGCCGCCTCATGGACGCTGTTATCCTTGCTCCTTGCAATCCCGACTTCCCGCTCTATAAGCTTCTTTCGTTTATGGGCAATCAGGGTGACTCGGTGTGGCTGCCTTCATTGGGGGGTGATGACTTTCATGTTAGCCTTATCAATATCGAGCTGGCATCGCAGTTTTTTATCCACATGTCGTTGTCATGCTGGCTTGCGGTGGTGCTCACATTCCCTATCATCATCTATCTTTTCTGGACTTTTGTACGTCCCGGATTACTGCCCAATGAGCGGCGTGGTGCGGTGAAGGCATTTGCATTTGGCAACATTATGTTCTATGCGGGTGTGTGCGTGGGATATTTCCTGGTGTTCCCGCTCACTCTTCGCTTCCTTGCCGGATATCAGCTTAGCGACTCCATCCCCAACACGGTGTCGATTTCGTCCTATATGGACAATTTCCTCATGATCATTCTTCTCATGGGGGTTGTGTTTGAACTTCCGTTATTGGCATGGTTGCTTGGCCGGATGGGGCTCCTGTCGCGTGATTTCTTCAGTAAATACCGCCGTCATGCCGTCGTGGCTCTAATGGTTGCGGCTGCGATCATTACTCCTACTGGCGACCCGTTCACTCTTCTCATGGTATTCCTGCCTATCTACATTCTTTGGGAAGGATCGGCCATGCTTGTACCGGTGTCGGTTCCCGATGAAGATGATGAGGAGGATGATGCTGCCGAGGACGCAGCGGGAAAGTCTCTGGCTTGAGGCTTAGGAATACTGATCTCACTAAAATATTTTTTTCATAAGTAAAACGCCGGACGGTTTCATTACCGCCCGGCGTTTCCGGTCTTACTATTATGAAAAACGGGTTGTTTTATTCAACAGGAATGAAGATCACGATACGGTTCCAGTTGTTGGTGTCGTAGATCTGAGTGTCGCTTCCGGCGGCCTCAAGCACAAGGCGGTTGGGGTTGATGCCATACTTGTTGATAAGTTCGTTGGCAACGGCGGTTGCGCGCTTTTCTGAGAGGGTCATGTTGTAGTTGCTTGTTCCGGTGTCCTTGTCGGCATATCCGCGTACAACGATGGTGAGATCGGGATTCTCGGCGAGATACTGAGCCACGTTGTAGACGTTAACCTCCTCCTCGGCTGTGATTTTTGCTGAGTTGAGATCAAATCTTACGGTTGCAAGGATCGGGGCGGGTGCAGGCTCCGGACATTCTACCACGGTTACCTCGGGGCACGGGAGCTGGGACTCTGCGGCGGCAAGGGCGGCACCGGTGGCTGCGAGATCGCCACGCAGCTCATTGATCTGATTATTCAGGCTTTCAACATATGCGATATCATCGCAGGGATTGTAACCGTCAAACTCGCGTCCGCCTAAGTTGATTGAGATACCGGCAACTGCGGTTGCATTGATATCGATAGGCTTGCCGCCGACTGTGTTGTTGAAATTATCGCCGAAGAATCCGAGACGTCCCTCGAGGAATAGATCCACATAATCACAGGTGCGGAATCGGAACTGGATACCTGCCGATACAGGCACTGTCCATGATGTTTTCTTTAGCTTGCCGTCATTGTCATACACGTTGAGTGCATCTCCCTGGAAGCCGCGGGCATATCCTACTCCGACTCCTACAAACGGGATGATCGAGACCGGACGCTTGGCATCAACGCCGATAACCGAGTTGAATGCGTCCCACATGATATCAAAGTCGACCTCTCCCATCTTCGCGCGGGATACGTTGCCACCGTTCCACTTGAGCTGGCGGTAGCTTGCGCTTGCACGCCATGAGAAGAAAGGCGACCACCAACGGCCGAAGCCTACCATGAAGTTGGGCTGCATGCGGCGTTTTGCGTCATCCTTGTAGAGCATGTTCTCCACATAGGGGATGTCTATGCCGGCGCCGAGCTGGATATACCAGTTCTGTCGGGTCGACGAGTTGTACAGTGTTTTGCAGGGAACTTCCTTGTCAAATGTGACGGCTGTCACCTCCTCTGCTACAATTGTGTTCTGTGCTGATGCTTCAGAGGAAAGAATGCTTCCTCCCGCCAGTGCGGCTAATGCAACAAAAAAATGTTTTTTCATCGTTAAGGTATAGAGTAAGAATGTGGTATAATGCAGTCTTCGGTCCTCATCCTTTTCCTGTGTTTGTTTTTAAATAATATAGTTGGCGGGAGAAGTCCTGCGATATAATAACATCGTTATTTTGACATAGGTTCAGAATAAACCGATGTTTTCACATTGTGAAAAACTGTAGATTCCAAATCGAAGTGCAAAATTTGATACGGGATTTACAGTAGCTGAAC
>JAMPHZ010000028.1 GCA_023663145.1 Odoribacter sp. | reverse complement strand
TTACCCTGAGGAGGAGTGAGGAGAATGCCGTTGCACTTCTTATTGGAAACTTTGAACCTGCGAAAAAACGAGTTTTTCAGTCATATATAACAATATACACTGATTTTTTTGTAACTTTGCTTGTTTTATAAAAAAACACATATTTTACAATGAAGAAATTACTCCTCGCCTTGGGCCTTGCCGCCGTCGCCACCGCCGCTACAGTAGGTGCCGGGAACTCGCGTCCGGGTGCCAAAGAAGCTGTCTCACGCAATATGTCGGTTTTCAACAGTGTCTTCAAGGAATTGAATGCCAATTATGTTGACACTATAGATGCCGATGCCATCACACGCACTGCCATCGACGCCATGCTGCAGCGCATAGATCCCTATACCGAATATTATTCCACCGACGAGCTTGAAGATCTAACCACCATTTCATCTGGCCGCTACGGCGGAATCGGAGCCTATATATCCAAACGTGACGGAAAGGTTTATATATCACAGCCAGTATACGATGCACCGGCTCACAAGGCCGGGCTGCGGCACGGCGACATCTTCCTTGAGGTAAACGGCATGGAAGTGACCCCGGAAACAGGAACCGACGAAGTATCGCGCCGTCTGCGCGGGCAAGCAGGCTCTACTGTAACCGTGAAAATACAACGCCCCTGGGTAGAGGACTCCATACTTGAGTTTGAGATAGTACGTCGCGACATAGATGTAAACCCGTTACCTTATTACGGTGTGGACTCCACCGGCATAGGCTACCTGAGGTTAAATACATTTAACGAAAAGAGCGCCGGAGCCGTAGCCGATGCACTCGCAGACATGCGCCGTGACGGCAACCTGCAAGGACTCGTGATTGACTTGAGAGGCAACGGAGGCGGCCTCCTCGAAAGCGCCGTACAGATCGTAGGACTCTTCGTACCCAAAGGCACCGAAGTCGTCCGTACACGTGGTGCCGACCCCACATCCGAAAAAATATACAAGACTACACGCAAGCCCGTAGACACCGAACTGCCACTCGTAGTTATGGTCAACGGATCTACTGCTTCATCTTCCGAGATCGTTGCCGGAGCACTCCAAGATCTTGACCGTGCCGTCATCGTGGGTGAACGCTCTTACGGAAAAGGCCTCGTACAGACTTCCCGCCCCGTGGCTTACAACGGTATGCTGAAGGTTACCGTAGCCAGATATTACATACCCAGCGGACGCCTGATACAGGCTATCGATTATAGCCACCGCGATGCTGACGGTTCTGCAATACGGATACCTGACAGTCTCACCCGGGTGTGGCACACAGCAGCCGGCCGCGAAGTGCGCGACGGAGGAGGCATTACACCCGACGTTGCTGTAAGTGACACAGCAATGAACCGCCTGCTCTACAATGTGCTTACCGACAATTGGGCTTTTGACTTCGCCAACCGCTATCGGGCACTCCACCCGTCGATAACCGAATCGTGGGAAGTAAATGACTCCGTATTTAACGAATTCAAGAACTTCATTGATCCTGACCGTTTCAAATACGACCGCATGTGCGAGATGGGCATTGACTACTTGCGCGATGCCGCACGTATAGAGGGTTACATGAGTGACTCTGTAGCCGCCCAGATAGATATTCTTGCAGGCATGTTGCGGCATAACCTTGATCATGACCTCAATTTCAACCGACCGAAACTCGAGTCGATCCTTGACTCTGAGATAGGCGAACGATACTTCGACAACGCAGAGATGGTGCGCCGTTCTTTGCGATACGACCTTGAGGTAGACACCGCCAAAGCAGTGTTGCTCAACGTCCCGCGCTATAACTCTATCTTACAGCCACGGAAATGAACCTCTCTGACCTGCAACATAACTTCATGACCCCGGCACGCCTGAAGGCGGTCGGGGCCTTGTTAAAAAAAGGCACCGGCCATCCTGTCGTGTATTCCCTGGCCGGATCCTCTCCCGCCATGATGCTTGGGTCTCTTCCCGCCACACCGGGAACACCGCCGACATTGATAATTGGCAACGACCCCGATGATGCCGGCTACCTGTATCATGACCTTACGCGAATAGCCGGCGAAGAAGCCGTCGTTTACTTTCCATCCGGCTATAAGCGGGACATAAAATACGGACAAGTCGACGCACCCTCGGTAATACTGCGCACCGAGGCACTACGGCGCCTCGGCAGCAACGACACATCACTACGCTTTGTAGTCACATCACCCGAAGCTTTGGCCGAGCAAGTTGCCTCACGGGATGAAATAGCCGCTGACACCATTAGCTTATCCACCGGACAGGCAATCGACCCCATCAAACTGCAGGAGCAGCTGATAGCCAAAGGATTCAAAGAAGTAGACTACGTTTATGAGCCGGGGCATTTCGCAGTGCGCGGCTCAATTGTAGACATTTTCGGTTACGGTGCTGAAATGCCATTCCGCCTTGATTTCTTTGGCGACGAAATTGACTCCATCCGTGTTTTCAACATCGAGACTCAGCTATCAGAAAGTCGTCTCCAGCACATTGACATCGTGGCCGATACTGAAAACCGCCCAAGAAACCGAAACGGCATGTCTCTGCTGAAATTCATCGATCCACGTACGCTTATCGCCGTGCGCGAGCCCGACCGGACAGCTGCACGCATCGCCGAGATTGCAGCCGGGCACATGTCAGAGAACGCCATGACCGCCGGGGAAATTGACGAAAAAGCTATGCAACGGGTGGTAAACCCAGATGAATTTACTGAATGTGAAAAAAAATTCAACCATCTGTACTTCACCGCAGGGGCCAATGAAGCACAGGCCACGGCCTCTATAAACTTCAACTGCTCGCCTCAGGGACTTTACCACAAAAATTTCGACCTTATAGCAAGTGAATTCACAAGGCTGCAACAAGAAGGATATAAAATATTCATTCTCAGCGATAACAACAAGCAATTTGAACGGCTACGTGCCATATTCGACGATCGTGGCGACAAAATATCATTCACTGGCGTAGAGGCCACACTGCACGAAGGTTTCGTAGACCACGACACCAAGATATGTATTTTCACCGACCATCAGATCTTCGACCGCTTCCACAAATACACCCTGCGCAGCGACAGGGCCCGTTCAGGCAAACTCGCGCTTTCAATCAAAGAACTAAACGCACTTGAGGTGGGAGATTATGTGGTACATCTTGACCACGGTGTGGGTAAATTTGCCGGGTTGCTACGCACCGATGTCGGCGGTCATACACAGGAAATGATAAAACTTGTGTATCAGAACAACGATATCATATTTGTTTCGATACACGCCCTGCATAAGCTCGCCAAGTACCGGGGGAAAGAAGGCGTGCCCCCCAAGCTCAACCGCATAGGTTCAGGGCAGTGGAACAAGGTAAAAGAACGTACAAAGTCAAAGCTCAAGGACATTGCCCGTGACCTTATAATGCTATATGCCAAGCGTCGGCAGGAAAAAGGATTCGCTTTTTCTCCCGACAGCTACATGCAGCAGGAACTTGAAGCGTCATTCATCTACGAAGACACCCCTGACCAGCTCACAGCCACCCAGGCCGTAAAAGCCGACATGGAAAGCGACCGGCCAATGGATCGCCTGATATGCGGAGATGTAGGTTTCGGCAAAACCGAAATAGCCATCCGTGCCGCATTCAAAGCAGCCACCGACGGCAAGCAGGTAGCAGTACTTGTACCAACCACCGTGCTCGCATTCCAGCACTATACCACATTCAGCGAACGTCTCAAGGACTTTCCGGTGAAAGTGGAATATCTGTCCCGCGCACGAACCCCGAAGCAGGTTAAGGAAATACTCGCCGATCTCGCCACAGGAAAAATCGACATCATAATAGGTACACACAAACTCATAGGCAAAACGGTAAAATTCCATGATCTGGGATTACTGGTAGTTGACGAGGAGCAGAAATTCGGGGTAGCCGTAAAAGAGAAACTCAAACAGATGCGCGTAAATGTCGACACCCTCACCATGAGTGCCACACCTATCCCGCGCACCCTGCAGTTCTCGCTGATGGGCGCCCGCGACTTATCATCAATCACCACGCCCCCGGCCAACCGCTACCCCATCGTTACATCGGTCACCTCTCTTGACGATGACATGATGGCAGAAGCCATCAATTTCGAGATGTCGCGCGGAGGGCAGGTGTTCATTGTCAACAACCGGATCGAAGGGTTATATCAACTCGAGAACATGGTAAAACGGCTTGTACCCGACGCACGCACTATCGTTGCCCACGGACAAATGCCACCCGAACAACTCGAGAAATCAATAGTTGACTTCGCAGCCCATGATTATGACGTGCTGCTTTCCACTACCATTATCGAAAGCGGCATCGACATGCCACGCGTCAACACGATCATCGTCAATAACGCCCAGAATTTTGGTCTCAGCGAGCTCCACCAGTTGCGCGGCCGCGTGGGACGCAGCTCCCGCAAAGCTTTCTGCTATCTGACTGTACCACCCGGAAATCCACTCACACCGGTGGCTCGCCGGCGGTTACAGGCCATCGAGAGCTTCTCCGATTTAGGATCCGGCATACACATAGCCATGCAGGATCTCGACATCCGCGGTGCGGGCAACCTCCTGGGAGCTGAGCAAAGCGGTTTCATCGCCGACCTCGGATATGAGACATACCAGAAGATTCTTAAAGAAGCCGTGACAGAGCTGCGTACCGAAGAGTTCGCCGGTATTGACGCCCCTGCCAACGATATAGTAGACAGCGAGGATTTCGTGACTGAATGTGTGGTTGAGAGTGACCTCGAGCTGTTGCTTCCCGCGACCTATGTGCCACAGGCATCTGAGCGCATAGCCCTATATCAGGAACTTGACAGTATTGAACGTGATGACCAGATAGATGCTTTCGCCAACCGCCTGCGCGACCGCTTCGGAGCCATTCCTCATGAAACGGAGGAACTGCTGCTGGTTCCGCGTCTGCGACGCCTGGCCAAACGCCTCGGCATAGAGAAAGTAAATATCAAGGCTGGCATTATGTATATATATTTTGTAGGAGCCGAGAACAAAGCATATTATATGTCTCCAATGTTCGGTCGACTGCTTTCTTACCTCACACTACATCCCCGCCGGGTGAAAATCCGCCAGAACGCCGCGCGCCAGAGTTTCTCCATAGCTAACGTCAGGAGCGTGGCACAAGCAGTCGGCATATTTGAAGAAATACTCACATTACCCGTAAGCTGATGGAAACAAACTACAGGACATACCGCACATTTCTCATCACACTGATTATCTTAACCACCGCCGGAGCCATAGGTTGGTTGGTGAACACCGAAAAATATTGCGACGACCTTTGCTACAGCCTTGAAGTACTCCCCACCAACGCCGAAGGGAACGGCTTCTGGCAGTGTACAGGCGGCGAAGTAACATCCTGGAGACAGGTATGGCCAAGCATGGTAACCCATTTCAAGGAAGTTAACGGCCGCATTCCAAACCTGCTTATGACACCATTGCAACTCATTCCACGAACGGTCGCAATGGCAGCCATGGGATTATTGATCGGTGTAATGTTCATGCTGGCACTGCGATGCGGCACGATTGACCGCCGCAAGCTGTCGTTCAGATGGATGGCCGTGGGCACCCTGTTCCTGTGGCTCGCATTCCCGTGGTTCGACAACTTCCAGTCTTTGGCTTACCAGATGAACTACGTGCTGCCGGCTGTATTATTCCTTATACTGATACTGCTTACCCGAAAAGTCGATGACATGAGCAACCTTGCCTACACACTCATGCTGCTGTTTACTTTATTCGTAGGCCTGATGCACGAGGCGTTCACAGCAACACTGATGGCTTATATGGCCGTCGACGGATGGTTCCGCCGGGGACGGCAACGCTATCGCCGGTGGATACTTATAGCACCCCTGTTTCTGGCAATACTGATTTTCATGGGTAGCGGTTCAGCCGACCGACTTGAGGACTCTTATGACTATTCGTCCCTGAAATACGTTCTCACGCGCATCCTCACACAGCTATGGCCTCTATGGGTTCCGTTGATCTTAGGGATATCATACCGTTTGAAACGAGGCAATGCCGCATTCAAAGCCCTGTGGCCTCACCTGGCCCCATATGCGGCCGGAGCTCTCGGATCCATGGCTGTCGGATTCATACTTATAATATTCTGCGGGCGTGCCATGTGGCCTATGGATCTGTGCACTATGATATTGTCACTTATACTCACCTCCGAACTTATAGGCCTCGGACATCCAGGGCGCCTGTCCAAGGCTGCCGCCGTAGTTGCTATCGTTGCCTACATTGTATGGTTCTTGTCTGTCATACATTGGCAACGGAAAATCGCTGCCGAACAACGCGAGTGTCAGCAAGCACTTATCTCTGCGGCCAACGAAGGTAAAAATGTCGTTTATTGCGACATGTCATTTGAAGACATTCCTTTTTGGGTCAACGGCATGGCGTCCAACAACCAATCTGTGGGCGTATTTTTCATTGTAGGCAGCTCATATTTCTATCATATGGAAGGCAACTACTTTATCGTAGTGCCACAGAGTCTCAAGGACACACCGTATGACCAATGGCCGGCAACTCCCGGCACCGCACAGGCTCGCATGAGTCCGTCAGGCATCCCGGTGTGCGAGCTACCCGATAATTTAGAGTCTCTCCCTGTCGGATATTTCGGGGGGGGAGAACAGTTTTTTACCCTGCACTTCGGAGACTTCACTCCCTTGGCGACTCCATTCAACCGTCTGTTCAGAGCTGCAAAGAACGCACTTGGCTACAATACCGACTCCATAACACTCAAAGGAGAGGGATTCAAGGTAAACATAGAAGGGAAAAACCGCATGATGGTGGTGTTTGAACCTCTGCCACGTTGGGCAGAACATCGCATCATCACCCGCATTGACCGTTGAACATTTATCGGGGTAGCGGCGTTCATAAATAGTCAATAAAAATTTAGAAGTAAAATGAACGACAGATTGACAACAGATGAACGTAAGGCACTGCCCGACAACATCTACGGACTACCCGAAAGGCACGAATATCCTATGCCTGACGCCCCACATGTGCGTGCTGCCGAAGCCTATTTCCGTTACTGCCCCGATGACCTCAAGCCTAAACTTGCCAGAGCAATTCTGGAAAAGGCCCGCGAGTACGGAGTCGATGTAAAGTCGCCCACCGTACTCAGCTACGCAAAACAGTAGACGCAGCTCCATTCTACCATAAAGGACACATAAAAGCCGCTGATGACACACTCCTGTCTTCAACGGCTTTTCTTTTGTCCTATTTACCAAAACATTTGGATAATTGATAAAAATTCACCAACTTTGCACAAATTACCTCAAAATATGCAATTTTTAAACGACTTCGATTCATTAATTGACGCACTGCGCAGCCGCCCGGCACGCACGCAAGTTGCCGTCGTGTGCCCCTATGATGAACACACCCGCGAGGCTGTGACTGAAGCAAGTCGCTGCGGGATAGCCGATTTCATACTTGTAGGCGAACTTGCCAAGATTGGTCAGATGAGCAAAGATTTTGAGGTTATACCCTCTTCAACCCCTGACGAAGCCGCAGCTATCGCCGTGGATATGGCCCGGAACGGCAAAGTGCAGGTAATCATGAAAGGCCTCATAAACACCGACAATCTGCTGCGCGCTATTCTCAACAAGACAACAGGCATACTGCCCGCCGGAAATGTACTGAGCCATGTCACAGTCGCCGAAATTCCGGGCCACGACAAGCTGCTCGTTTTCAGCGATGCTGCCGTAATACCATATCCAACCGAGGCTCAACTGATTTCCATGACAGCCAATGTGGCATTCACATGCCGATGCCTCGGCAATAAATACCCGCACATCGCACTTATCCACTGTACTGAAAAAACATCGCCGAAGTTTCCCGTGACACTGGCTTACTCGACAATAAAAGAGCGCGCAGCATCAGGATATTTCGGAGACTCCATGATCGACGGACCTATGGATCTGAAGACAGCTTTCGACGCTGAAAGCGCCATCATCAAAGGCATAGACTCACATGTTGCCGGACATGCCGACGCACTTATCTTTCCAGACATCGAAGCTGCAAACGTATTTTACAAGACATTATCGTGGCTTACTCATTCAACTAATGCGGGCATGCTGCTTGGAGCAGCCGTACCCGTAGTACTCCCCTCACGCAGCGACTCTGCACGGTCAAAACTCTGTAGCCTCGCAATTGCTGCCACCTGCGCCACTAAATAACCTGAAACTAACATTGACTATACATGAAACTTCTTACAATCAATCCGGGCTCAACCTCGACCAAGATAGCCGTTTTTGATAACCTCTCGCCCGTGATGGTTGAAAACATACGTCACTCGGTGCAGGATCTCGCGCCATTCAAACAAGTATCAGACCAGTTTGAATACCGGCTTGATCTTGTATTAAAGACACTTGCCGAAAAAGGAATACCTCTCGAGTTTGATGCCATCATAAGCCGTGGCGGCCTTTTAAAACCTATAGAGGGAGGCGTATATGAGATTAACAGCGTGATGCTCGCCGAGATGGAACACCCCATGCGCAATCACGCATCTAACATCGGCTGCCGCATCGCCTCCGAAATCTCACAACTCATTCCAGGATGCCGCGCCCTCACAGCCGACCCGGGTGTAGTTGACGAACTTGACGATGTCGCACGCGTATCAGGATCGCCATTAATGCCACGTGTAGCAACATGGCACGCACTCAACCAAAGAGCCATAGCCCGGCGTTTCGCCGACGACAATGGCAAAAGCTATGAAGACCTTAACCTTATAATTGCCCATCTCGGCGGTGGAATATCTGTCGGCGCTCACCGTCACGGCCGATGCATTGATGTCAACAATGCATTCGACGGAGAAGGGCCGTTCTCGCCCGAACGGGCAGGCTCACTCCCCCCCGGCGCATTGATAGACCTGTGCTACTCCCAGAAATACACTCTTGAGCAACTCAAGAAGCGCATAAGTGGCAATGCAGGACTCGCGGCACATCTCGGCACCACCGATGTAGCTGCCATTGTGGAATCCATTGAAGCCGGAGACAAGCACGCCGAACTGATCCTCGGAGGTATGATCTACCAGATATCAAAATCAATCGGCGGTGCAGCGGTGGCGCTATGCGGAAAGGTCGACGCCATACTACTGACTGGTGGAGTCGCATTCAGCGAGTACGTGGTGGAGCGCATCCGCCAACGCGTTTCATTCTTAGCGCCCATATACATATATCCTGGAGAGAACGAGATGCTTGCACTCGCCTCTAACGGTTACGCGGCCCTTAACGGAAAACTACAGGTGAAAGAATATAAATAACCTCCGCATCATAGATACGGAGGTGCTGACTATATTCCCGGAGGCTCCGGGAATATTATTAATACATTGGATTGAACGGAGCAGATACTTTCAGGCGGTCATTTACACATCCATAAAAATCGGAATGATCACTTGTGTCAAGCTTCAGCACCGGAGATCCGGGCCGCAACAGCAGGTGATTAAGATCGACATAAAAAAGACTTTCCGAATCAGCAAACTTGAAATAATACCTCAGACGGTTGGTATCGCTGATGCTTCGCCACCGTGTCGATGATAGGAACGGCATCCCGGGAATCTCATAACCAAGAGGCACCGACACATTATCGATTACCGTAGACAATTCTGCAAGAGCCTGTTGCGAACCTACACCGGCTGTAGGCACATGATGTATGAAATACGAGGCACGCACAAAACGGTCAGACGACCTCACGCCCCCGGGCAACATATTCATACCGCCCACTCCATTCCAATAATCCTCTATGGCCAGCATCTGCGGGAAAGTAGGATTATTGGTGAGAACCTGATATTCCTTGCCTGTGTAGATATTCAACTTGCCATCCTCGAATTCCATTACAAGCGTCTTGCCTGAAGGATCAGTGAAGCCCCAGTGAAGCAATGACACCGTGCCTCCGTCAAATGTCTGACCTGAAATACCGAAATCACTATTGCGCAGGAATGCCTCGACCTCGTCAACCGTAGCATAATTATCAAGAAAATAACTTACAATTACCGCCAACGACATCACCGGAGTGTCCGAACCGGCCACAGCCTCCCGATAAACTGAAGTGTTGCAGAAAAGGCCGTTGCACACAAGGCCTTTTTCATTCATGCCCTCAGTAGCTCCGCCGTCATAACCCACTGCAAGCACCGATCCGTATTTCGATGTCCATTCAAGCCGCGGCCCCGACGGCATGCTCACTTTTTCCATCCCGGCAGGATAAACATATATATTAGTAGGAATAGGCGTACGCCAGTCAAGTGTTCGGCCCACCATGACCACGTCAGTGCTGTCACCACGAAAAACCACACGCGAACACGGACTGGCCACAGGAGCAAGCGATATCGCGGCAAGCAATAATGCAGAAAGTCGTAAAAGTTTCATATTCTTAATATTAGAACTATAAGTATACTTTTGGAATAATTATCAATAATAATTCTTATTACTATTTATATAACTTCCCTGCATTTTAATTTGTTCATAATATTACATATATGTTTTAGTTATCATGGCTCGGAAAAACAACCGTTATCACATATTCTGACACATTTCATACAACCGATGCAAGCTTTATGCATCGGGCGAGCATGCCGGTGCCACAAGAACGATACCTTTCTTATGGTTTTTTGCGGGCATGCATCCACGCATTTCCAACAAGCCGTACAATGGCGCGGGTTGAACTTTGGTTTCAGTTGGTTCTTTCTCATATGAGTCTTGTTTTGCATACTGTCGTAGAATTATTTTATATTGAGTATAATTTACAAATTCATCAGGTCATCATACAACCCTTTCAATCTTATGCGGAGATGTTTCACAGCATAGTGCTTACGGGAAAGCACTGTTGCAACAGGGATACCGAGATTCCCGGCAATAACCTTGACTGGTATTCCTTCAAAGACTGTCATGCAAAACACCTCGCTCTGCTCGGCCGGTAATTCAGCAAGAGCATATTCGAGTTCCAGCCAAACGAGTTTGCGGAGGTAATCGGTTTCAGGATCCATATCAACCGTCAACATCTCTGAGAGAGCCTCTATGCCTTCATATAGGCTATAGGCAGAGGCAAGCCGCTTCTTACGCCAAAGATTCAATATTGAGTTATGAGTCACTCTATACAACCAACCTGAAATTATGCCGATACTGCTATCGCCGCCATTGAAAGAACGGGAGAGCTGATAGAAGACGTCCTGAAGGATGTCTTCAGCATCTTCGCTGGTCTCGACCCTACATCTTATATAGGAAAAAAGCGGCTGTGTGTACCGGTTTACAATATCCGTTATGGCTTCATTAGCTATGTTTTCAGTCATCTGAGGAATATTTACCTGATGAATGTACCATTTCAAACCATCGGCGGCGCCGTTCAAAAAAATCACGGCGCTCATCGTCAGTCATGTCATGCCAACGACCATGCCGGTGGTGAGCGGCGACATGTAATGCTCCACCAAGCATAAAGGCACACAATATGAAGCCTGCTGAAAGCAACTGCCCCAATAAGAAGAGACCCACGCCTTGCCAAAAGCTGATATCGGCACAACCCAATATCGCAGGCATAATCCAATTCCAGATGATCATTATACCATAACCCGCTCCGGCAGGGATAACGGCTGTCATCACTATCAATAATGATAAAGTTTTCAATAGTTTTTTCATTTTATCTTTCAATTAATTAATCCATCCACTATATTAGACACACATGAGCCTTAAATATTTTATCCATTACTCAAAATTAAGTATACTTTTAAAAATAGCCCGTCTTTGGCCATGAGAAACTACCGGCAGGGTGTTGCACAGCCATCAAAAAATAGCTAACTTTGCCGAAAACAGAAAAAAGTCGATGCAATACATAAGCACTCAAGGACACCACACGGCATCACTGCGGCAGGCAGTGGAACAATGCTACGGACCCGGCAGCAGCTTGTATATACCGGCCTCGCTGCCGCTGCTGCCCAAGGCCTACCTCAACAACATTGAAGAGATGTCCCTCTGCGAGATAGCTTACGTAATAATGACATCACTCCTCGGCGACAGCATTGAGGCACAAGTTCTCAAGGATATTGTTGACTCGACATTCAACTTCCCCGTTCCGCTTGTAGAGACCGGTTCAGGGCACTATGCTCTCGAACTTTTCCACGGTCCCACCATGGCATTCAAAGATGCAGGGGCCCGGTTCATGAGCGCCATTGTAGGGGCGTTCCCCCACCCCGGCAAGCATGCAGCCGTATTGGTCGCTACAACCGGCAACACCGGAGGCGCAGTGGCCAATGCACTGAGCGGAATACATGGTGCCGACGTATATGTACTGTATCCGCGCGGCACACTCACCCGCGCCCAGCAGTCGCAGTTTTCAACAGCCGGAGCCAACATCCACCCCATAGAGGTCGCAGGGTCGATAGCCCAATGCAAATCTATGGTAAGAGAGGCCTTGACAGACCTTGCCGACAACCGCGATATCATACCGGTATGTGCCAACACACACAACATACTGCGTATCTTGCCTCAGATTGTGTTCTTCTTCCATGCCTACGCCCGCTTGCGAGAGAAGGCAGGTGCTGAGGCCAACGGATTCGCCATCTCCATACCATGTGGAAATATGAGTAATCTCACAGCCGCTGTGATGGCGCGCCGCATGGGGCTTCCCGCCGGTAAACTCATTGCGGGATGCAATGCCAACGATGATTTCGTGCGGCTGCTTGAAGGTTCGATCTCCCTGGAGCGTATGAACCGTGCGGCACGTCCCACCCTGGCATGGGCCATGGACTGCGGATTTCCGGTAAACCTACCCCGTCTGATGGCATACTACAATGGCGATATAAAAGCTATGGGAGCCGACATTGCCGCCGCAGCCATTGACGACGACACCATATCAGCTACAATAATCGAAGAGATTAACCGCGGCTATGTCCCTGACCCACACACTGCCGTAGCTATAGCAGCCGCACGTCTCAAAGCCCCGGCCAACAAGCCTACTGTGGTTCTCGCCACCGCCCATCCTGCTAAATCACTCGACAAGATGACAGCCGTCACTGGCCGTACCGTCGAACTTCCTCTGCAATTCACCCGTTTTATGTCAAAGCCTCGTGCCGCTGCCAAAATCGCACCGACATACCCGGCTTTGAAAAAAATAATTTTAAATCAATAAATCATAAAAGCCATGGCATCTAAACGTCAGCTCAAAAAACGCATCTCATATGTATGCGGCGAACTCGCAACGGAAATTCTCATTGCGTCACACATGCTCGACAACGTCGACCGCAAGGCCGTAAACAAAATCATAGGCGAAATCGCCACTCTTCAGACCACCTCACGCGACCGCGTGTCTGTATCCTTTGACAAAGTACCCCGCGACTTTGAAAATGGTGCGGCATACAACAAGGCACACCGCACATACTTCAAGAAGGCTTTCGAAAGTCTCCGCAGCGATTTCGGCAAGAAAGTACTTGAAATAGTCAAGGATATGAACTCGGCAATTCCCGCTGAAGAACGCGCCCGACTTGTAAAATGAACCTCGCCGGTCGATTATTACGGCTCATGGGATGGCAGGTAAGCGTTACCGCGCCCGACTACCCCAAATGCATAATCTGCGTAGCACCCCATACCAGCAACCTTGATTTCATTTTGGGAAAACTCGCATACGCTGCTGTGGGGCGCCATGCAGGTTTCCTTATGAAAGAAACATGGTTTTTCTGGCCGTTAGGATACCTGTTCAAAGCAATCGGAGGCATCCCGGTACCGCGCCGCAAGAAACACACATCTCTTACCAGGGCTGTTATCGACCGGTTCAACAGTTCATCCAGGCTACAATTGGCCATTACTCCCGAAGGCACCCGCAGCCGCACCTCCCGGTGGCACACAGGCTTCCTGCACATAGCGGCCGAAGCTAATGTGCCGATTGAACTGGGCGTAATTGATTTCAAGACTAAAACCATCTCCATCGACCATGTGCTTGAAACAACCGGAGATATTGACGCCGACCTGCGCCGTGTAAAACAGTTCTACAAACCCTACACAGGCCGGTATCCAAATAAATTCACAGCTGAAGATGAGTAAGATACTTACTGTGGCCACCGTTGCCAATGACATTGTGTGGGGTAATCATGATGAGAACCTTGCCATTGTGGGGCGTACCCTTCCTTTGCTTGACACAGACACCGATCTGTTAGTGCTTCCCGAGCTGTTCTCGACCGGATATGTATCCGATGCAGACGCACTTAACGCGCTCGCCCAACCCAACGGAGGTTCAACCATACGCACCATAACATCTTTGGCAGCCAAGTATAACATCGCCATTGCCGGATCTTTCCTTGCCCGCACAGGCAACGGAATCTATAACCGCGCATTCTTCATCGAGCCGTCAGGCGACGAAACATACTATGACAAACGGCACCTTTTCTCGCTCAGCTCCGAAGCCCAGACATTCCGCCCGGGCACAAGCCACATCCCGGTTATACGTTACCGCGGATGGAACATATCAATGATTGTGTGTTATGATCTGCGCTTCCCGGTGTGGAGCCGTAACCGCTCAAACGCCTATGATTTGCTGCTTGTACCGGCCAACTGGCCCGTTGCACGCGCCTATGCATGGGAACATCTGCTTATTGCACGCGCCATTGAGAACCAATGCTGCGTGATCGGCGCCAACCGGTCAGGCACCGACGATTATGGGGTCTATGACAACCTTTCCTTCATATATGACGCCATGGGGCGAAGCGTAGGTGAACGTTTGCCGCGCCGGTCAGCTCCGGCACCAATCGTTACCGCCCGCCTGTCGCTCGACGAAGTAGCAACTGCCCGACGGCGCATGCCAGCAGCAACCTCTGCCGACGACTTCAATTTGATATAAACAGCCTCTTGCCGGCACATGTCCTGATTCATTTACTTTTCAGGCCATACAACCATGCTGTCCTGGGAGGCTCGTTGATCAGTTTCTGCTAAATCCATTTGAGACAAAGTCTCCAAACATGGGCACTATGAAATTGCACTGCAAGAGTTTTTTGCAGTGCAATTTCAGTTATGTCCACCTGGCTATATTAAATAATCTGAATCGGCTATCTACTGTAGAGTAAAGCCATCATCGTGCGAGACTCAGGTTGATCGATACACCATAAGATGTATTGGATGTCGGGTATGAACTTGTGGTGACTATCGGGGAGTTGACCTGATGGTCGAAGTATGCCGAAAGCGTCACCCTCTTGCTAAGAATATACGAAGCAGTGAAATTGATATTAAATGTGTTTGTGCCTGATGTGGGCTGCGTATAATTATTCTCAATACGCCGGATAAGAGCCTGATTGTTCTGAATACCAACCTCGGCGTTAAGCGTAAGGTCATTGCTTATACCCTGCTGTGAGCCTTTCATCTTCAATACAGTATTGAACCCTACAATTTTGTAACCTGCACTCACCTTGAAGCCGCGTTGAGTGGCCTCGACAACCTGGCCGGCAGATGAATTGAGAGTAAGGGTACGCTGATCGCGGTATTCCACACCCACCTGCAGTTCATTCTTGAATGTTACATTGAGGCCTATGAGTGGGGCAAAGCGCTCGGTGATGGCCACCGATGATATATTGAACGGAGATGATGGCACCGGATTACCGGTCAACTCATCAAGCGTAAATCCAAGTTGCTCTCCATCAACACTTACCCAATTGAGGTATGAACTATAGCTGCCCACTGCATATGTGCATTGATAAGCATGTGAGAGGGTGAATGTCTTGAAAATATCACGAAGGTTGCCTAAGTTGATGAGGCCGTCATAGGTTATGCGCCAGTTAGGAAGCACGGCACTGAATGAGGGGAACGGTGACAACCACTGCCGGGCAGCACTACGGCCGGTATATGCGGCCACAAATGCAGGTATGAGCACATCGCTCGAGGTTTCGCTGATGGTACCGTTCTCAGGATTGAATACCTGGCCGGCCATGGGCAACCCGTGCATGAAGCCACCTTCAGGATAATGCCGGCCTATGTATTGGCTCTCAACGCGGTTGCGCATCACATCAATATTGGCCAGGAAGTCGTTGAAAGCTCCTGATTCGTAACCGTTGCCGGCTCCGGAACTACGCAGTGCTGTAGCAATGGCACATCCGGTCATTGTGAATGAGCCTGAGTAAGCGGTAGGCATGTCATCATACATGAACTGCACCTGACGGGTGCGGTTATCGGTGCGGTTGAAAGTCAACTGGACCTTGAAACCTTTGAAGAGTTCGAAGTTTGCCTCGATATTCAGCTCTTTGGTGTTTGAGAGGATGGCCGGCGAAGTCTGTCCGTCATCGGTTATCAGCCAGCCATTACGCAGTGCTTTGTCAAGATAATCTTCACCGGCGAAGCCGAAAGCGAAGTCAAGACCGGGCGACATAGGGCCATACGAATTTGTCTGCCCGAAGATATTTCCGATTTCAGGAGCGAAAAGCGGCAGCGACATAGTGCGCGATGTGCGGTATTTCACAGAAACATTGCGCGGTGATATGAGCAGACGCAGGGCATATTCTCCAAAATCTTTCCAGAAATTTTTCTCCTCTTTCTGCAATTCGAGGATTGTGAACTTAAGAGTCTGATCTCCCTTGGTAAGCACTTCTATAGAGTTACGGTCGACCTGACGTGTCTGTACAGGATATGGCGTGCCCTCTGTAGTAGCCGCGGTGACCTTTACCTTAGCAACATTCAGATTATGTTTTATCACCAACTGGGTCGAATCAGTAGGCAGTTTGTAGCTTCGCTCGAATTTCTTGGGTTTCTTGGTAGGAGAAGCGGTCTTGCGCACATTGGCAAAACGCTTGGTAACATTTTTCAGTACAGGGATCTTATTGTAGAATGTCTCGAAATTGATGCGGCCGTCGGCATTCCACGAGGCTTGGTTGGCTATTGAATTACCAAGTTTCAGCCCATCTATTGTCGCACCGCGGTCCCAGCGGTATGTCGATGAGAATGATACGTTACCGGTGAGGAAATCAAGTACCGGGATGCGCGAGAACGGGGCCTTGTATTGAGCCGAGAAACTTTGATTATAGCTCCATGGGGTACCAAGCGACATGATGCTTTGCCATACAGTATCCTTCCAATCGCGGTAACGGTCGGGGAACAGCCGTTTGTTTACCGCGCCGGCAGTCTCCTCTATGCGCGCCGATGTATTTGAGTTGAAACTAAGCTGCAGGCTTTTGATTATATTCCATGATAATGACAACTGGCGGTCCCACAGGAAGTTCTTGCTCACCGACACCGGCAGTTGGAACATGACATCGGTCTCCGAACGTGTCTGCTGCTCGTAATAGTACCTTGACATGTTGGTCATGAATGAGATGTTATTAGGCAGCCACTGCAGCTCCCAATCTTTGAAAAACTTCAGGTTCTTATTCTTTGATTTCAGCCAACCAAATGGTTTAAGCCCATGTATATAAGGCGAATAACTGTAAAGGAACGAACCTCTGTAATCATTGGTGTATTCGTACTCAGTGGTCGGATCTGACTTCGATTGCTTGTTGAACGAGAAGTTAAGGGTGAAGTTGGCAGGATCCCAAGGCATCGGGGTCTTGCTCTGAACATCAAACTTGAGTCCCGACACAGAGAAGTTCTGCACCGTTGTGCGCTCCACGGCATAGGCGTTTATTGAATCACGCTCCTGCGAGGTGGCACAGTTGTCGAGTGCGTCTTGCAACAGCACATCCTGATCGAGAGGATTATACCGTGGAGTT
Source organism: Odoribacter sp. (assembly GCA_023663145.1). Classification (GTDB taxonomy): domain Bacteria; phylum Bacteroidota; class Bacteroidia; order Bacteroidales; family Muribaculaceae; genus CAG-873. The sequence goes on along the minus strand of JAMPHZ010000028.1, from coordinate 7,485 downwards.
GTGCGTTCGGTCGACACCGAATAATAAACCGGAGCATGCAACTTGGCACCTGCCGGGAAGAAACGACCCAGATCAGCCTGCACCGCAAAGTTATATTGATGGTAGTCGTCAAGACGCCGCTCGTTGAGGCTCTGATCCACGCCGCCGAAACCGGCAGTCTCGATGTGTGCTCCGAAATTAAGGGTAGCTATATCTGACAGATTCAGCGTGGCGTTGGCATTAGCCGCCCAACCTCCGTCTTCATTGAAGTCTGTAACTTTAAGCTCATTGACCCACACGATACCGTCTTTTACGGTAGCCGAATGATTGCGCACACCTATCATCAACACGCGCACATCACTGAGCGAAGGATTACCAAGCACTGTCATAGTGTTCTGCTCGTTCTCGGGATCGCGCCCTGTGAACGGTACGCCGTAGCCTACACCGGCCTGCTCGTTTCGTTTGGCAGCGTTGCGGGCGAGTTTAAGATCAATAAGACTTTGCAGATTGAAGTTCAGGTAATTGCTCAGTGGCCACACACGTTCGCGGTCAGTAGGCGAATCATTGTAATGATCATGCGGAGTGAGCGAGAGAGGTATTTCGTACTCGTAATAGTTGTTCTTGACGTCCGAGCCGAGACGTACGAAGAGTGAAAGATCGCCCGAACGCAAGTTGGTGACATCGTCAATCAGGCTTTCGGCGTGAATCCACATCTGCAGGCGTTTGTAGTTACGTAGATCCTGCTGGGTATTACGGTACACGGCACGGGCATCTCCGGCCTGAAGGCCAAGCACCTTGAGCGACATGGATTGCTCATTGAGTTGCACAATCTGGCTTTGGCCGGGATCGGAGATTCGTGTAACCCCTGGAGGCAACACATAGTTCACAGGTTCGCGGCCGGCATTTTCCTCAATATTTACAACCGAGATATCAAGCTGTCCCTCGGCAGGGGCGTCGCCTCGCGAGTTAAGATTAAAATCATACGGGCGCCACTCGCCGCGCACAAGTTCAAAGGTGGCGAAACGCAGGTGGGTGACTTGTTTGAAGCCCGTCATGAACATACGTGCGAAACGTATCGTGGAAAAGTCTTTTATGGAGCCTACTATTTTTTCATAATCGCTCAATGGTATCTTGAACTGATACCACTCCACGGTAAGGTTAGAATCATTGCGTGTGCGCTGCACCGACACCTGCTTGTCGGTTATGTAGTTTTTGCCCACCACGAGATCTTCGGGTCGTATGGAGATACGATATTGGAAATAACGTTCGTATTCGTTGAGGGTATTATCCTGATTGATGTCCTCGACATCAGGGGTCGCACGCGAAGTCTGATAAAGCGGGTCATTGGCGTCTTCAGGTGACAACGAGTTACCTTCCAACCCGTTGTATCGCTTGTAACGGTCAAGGATGCCGAGACGTTGCTCGTCGTAATCGTAGCCACGGTAGAAGTGGTAGTTGTCGCCGGCCGGGTCATTGAGAGGCGAGAAAGGATCAAGTTCCATCTGAGCCAGCGTGGCCGGATCAAGGCGCAACCGCAGCCTCTCCACGTACTCGGCATAGCTGGGAAACACAAACTCGTCAGACGTGGGAAGCCCGTCAAGGCCAACATCCTGTGCAAGACGCGCGCCTCCGGCATTGTCGAATGAGTAGGTCAGTGAGTTCTGAGAAGACACGCGCCCCCATGCAGTCTCGCGCATATATTCATCATTACCATCGACCGGAACACCGTTCTCATAACTCTTGAGTCCGTCTTTGAGTATGTCCTCCGAAATCTCGCCGAAGTTCAGGTAAAGATCGCCACCCTCATAATTGGGGTTATCCGGGTCAAGGAATGGATTGAGCAGCCAGAACTGCACATATTCGATATTGCTTTGTTCAAAATTAGTATTGTCAAGTTTGCGCATGATGCCGCCCCACCGTCGCTCGGGTTGCAACAGTCTGCCCTGCGCATCGATATTGTCGGCATCCAGATTATAAGGGCCGCGTTCGGTAGGATAAAACGACAGGTTAAGAGTCTGTATGGTGGATGATTCGCCATATGTGAGTTCCCTGCCGGGGAAAATTTCATACGATGTCACTTCACGCACATACGGATTCGACAATTGGTCAAGATCACTCTTGATGTAGCCGGGGGCAAGGGAGGAGTTACGTGACGTGAACATTCGGTCAATGAAATACCAGTTGAGCAGAGCGCGGTTCTTGCCATAGTCCACATTATCGGTAAGGGCTGCCTCGGGGAACAGGGCATCGGGCGACGGATCATAGGGCGTCGAGGCCAGGAACCAGGAGTAAGGTGAACGCAGGTCTATGCCGGTCTGTGTAGATTCGAAGTCGTCGACATATGATGAGCCTTTATTGGAGCCTGACTTCTGACTGTGTGGCACAAGCTGTGCATACTCGGCTGTCAGGCTGAGACGCGAAGGCTGGGTGGCGGTCACAGTAGGAATCTTGTTGAGAAGATTGGTGAGCCACATGAAATTAGTATTATAACTTAGGTTGAAACCGAACATTGTATTGTTCACGATTTCATCGCCTATATTTACCTTTTCGGTGAGGGCTCGCTCTGAAAAATGCATCAGAGTGGCACCTATATTGAGATCACGTGTGAGTTGGTATTGCAGGTCAAGGCCGAGCAATGTCTTGCGCTGCATTGAGAACAATGACTGGTTTTCAAGAGTAACGCTTATACTCTGCCCCGAGTCTATTATCGATTGGTTGGTTATGGTCACTATACCCATCGCATAATCGACGGTGTAGTCACTGTTCTCGGTAAGCGTGACACCGCCGGCTGTCACTATCACCGAGCCGCGCGGCACATTCATTGCATTGAGGCGTATCTGCGAGCCTGCTGAAGCCTGATATTCCCCGGTGAGCACAAACTTATTCTTGTCGGCAAATTGTTTGGCCACAGTGAGTGTGGAGTCATACAGTTCCTCATACACATATTGGTCGGCGAGAGCGTCGTTGTTGATTTTAGCACGCAGATGGCGGCCAAAGGGTTCCACAACAGGAAATATCACCTTACCTTGAGACGGCAGGATTGTGTAACCGTCCACAAAGTCAAAGAAACCATCGGGGTTTGATTCCTGATTGGAGTCAAGACGGTCAAGGTTCATCACCTGCAGCAGCGACTGATTATTCAGCCCAGGCACCGGCAAATAGTTGATTTCAGTACCGGTGGTATCGCTAAGATATTTGATATTGAGCTTGAAATTGTTTTTCTGTATCTGGTAACCGCCTAAGTTATACACGTTTTTCATCATCAGCTTCCACATAGGTTCTGAAGTTGACGCCGTGGTGCTCTTAAGCATTTTCACATAAAGCGACTGGTCTGTGGTGGTAATGTCTGACGAGAACTCGCCCACCTGATATACCTGTCCCTGATAGGTGTATTCAAATGCCACAGCAAGTACCTCGTCGGCATTCAGGGCGCTGCGGATGGAGATATATCCCAATGTCGGATTAAGCGTATACTCACTTGACGAGAGTAAACGCGCGCTCTCCACTTTCTCGTAGTCCGTTCCTCCCACTATTCCATATGGCTGCAATGGTTCGAGCGCCTGTGTCACAGTGTTTATGTTACGTGCGCCCGGATAGTCGCTTTTTATCACCTGCAGCAGATTATTCGATGAATTGGTAGGAATTGGCATAGCAGTGTTGGGAACCCAATAGTCGCTGCCAAGCACAGTGTTCTCGCCGAGATCCTGAAACGCCACAAGATTGCGGGCCTGCTCGTACTTGCCGGTCTTATTAGTTACCCATACCTCGATGCGTGTGATGTTGACTCCTGAAGCCACATACGGAAGCCTTGCCGCAAACTGATCATAATTGTCACGGAAAAACTGTGCGAGGAAATAATGACGGTTCTGGTCATAATCTGCCGCATTGACGGTGAACTTGGTTGTCTGCACACCGCCTTTTGAATTGACGGTCTTTGACTCGGAGTTTTGCTGCGACAGCAGGCCGGTAACTGTAAGCCGGCCGAATTGCAGTTTGGCTTTCACACCGAACAACGCCGAGGCGCCGCGTATCAGCGATGACCCCGTGGTCATCGACACATTACCGGCCTCGATGCTCTTGACTATATCATCTTCCTTACCTTCATAGTTGAGCCGCAGATTTTTGGAATCAAAATCAAAGGTCGCATCGGTATTATAGGTCATGTTGAACTTCAGTCGGTCACCAACACCGGCATTGATGGTGGCCTGGATGCGTTGGTCGAAGTCAAAGTAAGTTTTGCGACGCGAGTTTATGGAAAGCGACGGGTTATCGGTGAAATTGCTTTTTATACCCATCGACACCTGCACTGAGCCCTGTGTCTTAAGCTGCACGCCACCGGGACCGAAGATTTTTTCAAGCGGCCCGAGTGCGAAGTTCATATCGAAAATATTGAACGGTTGCTTATCGGAGCCTGACACCTGCTCCATATTACGCTCTCGCAGGTATTGCTGCATCGACTGGCGCAACTGCCAGTCATTGTACTGGGCCGGAGACAGAAGGAACGGCGTGGCTATATCCATATCACCCACACGTGTGCGCACTACATAGCATCCAAGCACCGGATCATACTCGGCAATTGTCTTTATATTGGAAGGAGTGGCCAGATCATAGGCCAGCTCCTCACTGAGCAGGTCTTCATAGTCGCGGGGGACTGTCGGGCCCACCGGCATCGGTGGTATCAATGCCGAGTCAACGGGAGTTGCCGCAGGTGGATAAGCCGCCGGCGCCGGCGGTAATATGGTAGGCTGATAATATTGACCGGCGGCCGGAAAGAACAGCACGGCCACAACTAAAGCGGCCACGGCAAAAGCCGTGAGCCGGGCCAACACGGGATGGCGGCGGGGGCGATGTTCTTTTCCCATCAAGGTCTGTTCGACAATAATAATGTTCAACAGGCTCCCACATGAGAGCCCGTATGGTTTACAGCATTGACATCGCGCGCTTTATAGCCGACTCAACGGTGAGTTCCGGAGCATCAGCGAACAACTTCTGCAAAGCTTTCTGACTGGCTACCCGGGCAAACCCGAGTATCACCAAAGCCTCAAGAGCCTCGTCATAAGCCGGAGGTAGCGGGCGTGTCTGTTCTATTAACGTAGATACGTCCACTTTTATTTTATCGCGCAAGTCAACAATTATTCTTTCGGCCGTCTTGGCCCCGATGCCTTTGACTGTTTTCAGTCGTTTCACATCACCACTGCTTATCACCTGGCGCAGTTCTGAAGTAGGTATGGCCGACAATATCATGCGGGCCGACGCTGCCCCCACTCCCGACACACCCACCAGTGCACGGAACAGCTCCCGCTCATCTTCAGTAAGAAACCCGAAAAGAGTCCAGGCATCCTCACGTATAGATTCATGCACCAACAGCCGCGCGCTGTCACTACCTTCAAGGGCTGTGAATGTCGACAATGTGATATTAAGCAGGAAGCCAATGCCGGCCTGGGTCTCTACCACTGCCGCAGCCGGGTTTAGCGACAATATTTTACCACTGATTATTTCTATCATTTCTTGAATATTCTTAAAAAATAAGGCACCTGGATGCCACGCGGGAACATACGCCTCAAACGTATGATGGCTTCAGAAATAGAACCGCCGGCCACTACCATCGTCACAGCGATAAGAATTACAAGCATACCTGTGATGTCGCGCCCTGTGAGATGCTCACCGAATACCATGACCCCGATAACAGCCGCAGTCACCGGCTCAAGCGCTCCCAGAATTGCTGTCGGAGTCGAACCGATCAGTTGTATGGCTCGTGTAGTGCACAGAAATGACAATGCCGTAGGGAGGATCGCCAGTCCGCTTATATTTAGCCATGAGACACCGGTGGGCACACTGAACGGCTCGGTGGAGAACCGAGACATCAGCACCACTGTGCCGGCCACCAAAGCCCAGAAAGTAAGTTTAAGCGATGGCAGCGTGTTAAGAGGCGGCCTGTTGACAGCAACTATATAAATTGCATAAGTCAATGACGACACCATCACAAGCACTGTACCTGTGATGCTGAGACTTCCCCCGGCATCCGATCCACGATACAACATGCCTATGCCTCCCAAGGCAAGCAGCACGGCACCCCACGTGACCGGACTCTGCCGCTCACGATATATAAATGTCATGATCAAGGCCACCATCACCGGATACACAAAAAGTAAGGTAGAGGCGATACCTGAACTCATGTAATTATAAGACCGGAAAAGAGTGAGTGACGACATTGCCATCAACACGCCCATGCACATCACGGGTAACACCTGACGGCGATCAAGCCTGAAATCGTGGCAACGCCACATCACCATGAAGCCAATTACTGCAATTGCCAGAAGATAACGCCAGAACAGCACACTCTCGGCATTCATCCCCTGACCGTAACATGGCAATGCAAACAATGGATTAAGGCCATAGGTAGCAGCCGCCACTGCCCCTATCAGATATCCTTTTATGCGCGATGACATATATCTATCTGTCGCAAATATCAATCCTTGGCATGAAATTCCACAAGCCCGGGCATCGAATATGGAATAACCTTTTCAATAGCCACTCCGAAATCAGCTGCCGCACGGTGAAGCACATCGGAGAACTGAACGCCGGTCGACCCCACAATGCTCACAGGCATCGAACGATAATCATAATGCACGAGGTTTCGGGTGAAAAACCTCATGAAAGCCGAGTACACAAGCTGATATACATAAGCATTATCTATATTCTCAGAAAGGAACGACGCATATTTAGCCAATGAACGCGATGGGAGCACCGTGGTATAAACTTCGTCCATGAGCATATTGAAATTGATCATGTATTGCTCAAAAAAGCGTTTCGACAAATCTTGCGGAGCGAACCCTTTCAGCACATCGGCCAAAAACATTTTGCCAAGATATGCACTTGACCCCTCATCACCCAGGATATATCCTAAAGGCGGCACAGTTTTCACAATCTCACTGCCGTCATAAAGACAAGAGTTGGAACCCGTGCCAAGAATGCAGGCAAGACCCGGAGTATGCACCAGCAACCCACGGGCAGCTCCGAGCAAGTCGCTCTGTACAGTGACAGGGGTGCGGAACTGCGCCACCAATGATGACTCCATGATTTTGATTTTCTCTTTATTGGCACAGCCGGCACCATAAAAATACACATGGTCCCAACGCCGGCGGAAAAATGCCTCGGGGAGTTCAAGCCTTATGGCATGAGACAGCTCTCGGCGCGACTGGAAGAAGGGGTTCATGCCGGTAGTGAAAGCATGCTCGACTATTTGAGTCCCGTCGACTATTGCCCATTCGGTACGTGTACTACTACTTTCAGCTATTATTTTCATTGCAAGAAGGGTTTATCTTACAAAGTTAATACTTTTTTTCTATTCTAAAGTAAATATAGTTTTACTTTATTCAATTTTAGTCCGACATGCAAAACAAACATGCATACACCCGTTTCGGGAGCAGGCGGATTGCAGGCCTAATACCAGAAGTCCATACCGACAAGAACATTATCCATCTGATAAAAATTCATCACGAATGG
>JAMPHZ010000027.1 GCA_023663145.1 Odoribacter sp. | reverse complement strand
CCAACGACCCTCTGATTAACAGTCAGATGCTCTAACCGACTGAGCTATTGAAGCGGATTTCATGCCCCCTCCAGGGTTTTGCGGTGCAAAATTACGTCATTATTTTCAATCCTGCAAGCATTTCCTGAAAAAACTTCAAAAAAAGTTTCTTTTGTGCTCTTTTGCGCTCTCCATTAAATGAGACTCTTCTACAATCTCTCTAAAACCACATCCATCTTGGAACAAAATTCAGAACGTCAAAAACCGGCTCTCAAAAAGTCTTGCTCTTTTACAAGTGGATTGGCCGAAGCCAAGCCTACAAGGCCTTCCACATGGCTACAGTATCTCATCAGGTGAAAAATTCAAAAAAAACGCCCTTTTATTATTGCGTTCTCTTGCCGATAACATCTTTTTGGCGTAATTTTGTAGAAATTATCCATCTACATTTTTTGACATGAATATAAAGCCAATCATCATCATGACAGCTGCTGCCGCCGCCGGTTTCAACGCCGACGCATGCACCAGCCTTATAGCTACAAAGGGTGCGACAAATGACGGCTCGACAATGATAACATATGCAGCCGACAGCCACACCCTGTTCGGAGAACTTTACTCAACCCCCGCTGCCACTCATCCGGCCGGGACAAAGCGACAGATAATAGACTGGGACTCAAACAAGCATCTTGGAGAGATTGATCAGGTGCCGGTAACTTATGCGACTATGGGGAACATGAACGAGCATGGAGTCACCATAGCCGAAAGCACGTGGGGAGGCCGCGAGGAACTCGCAGGTTCAGGACTGATTGACTATGGATCGCTTATCTACATAGCACTTGAACGCAGCAAAACCGCCCGCGAGGCACTGAATGTTATGACATCATTAGTCGACACCTATGGCTATAGCTCTGAAGGCGAGAGCTTCTCCATAGCTGACCCCGATGAAGTGTGGATCATGGAGCTGATAGGTAAAGGGAAAGACGACCCGGGAGCTGTGTGGGTTGCCCGTCGTGTCCCCGACGGCATGATCAGCGGGCACGCCAACCATGCACGCATACACACCTTTCCCCTTGATGATCCCGAGACACTATACTCACCCGATATTATTGAATTTGCCCGCTCGAAAGGGTACTTCAACGGCGAAGACAAGGACTTTGACTTCTCAAAGGCATATGCTGTGACAGACGCACTTGCATTGCGCGGTTGCGATGCACGCGTGTGGGCCTACTATAACCGGTTTATGCCCGAAGGCGAAGCCGACGGATGGCTACCATGGATCCTAAAAGGAGAAGGAGAAGTGATGCCCCTGTGGGTCAAACCATCAAAAACTGTCAGCGCCAATGATCTCAAATGGATGATGCGCGATCACTTTGAAGGCACACCACTTGACATGACAAAAGATCCCGGCGCCGGGCCTTTCGAAGTGCCATACCGTTGGCGCCCACTGACATACGAGGTCGCAGGCAACACCTACACCCATGAGCGGGCAATAGCGACACAACAGACCGGATTCTCGTTTGTATCATCAATGAGTTCAAGCCGCCCTGACAGCATGAGAGGCATATTATGGTTCGGGGTCGATGACGCCAACACATGTGTTTACATCCCGGTATTCAACACCTTGCGTGAGGTACCCAAGGAATTGATGCACGGCAATGGTGATCTGCTCACCATTTCGTGGGATTCCATGTTCTGGGTCAACAACTATGTAGCCAACCAAGCCTATAACCGTTACTCTCAAATGATTCCCGACATACGCCGGGTGCAGAAAGATTTCGAAGACACCTTGGAAGCCCGCGTGGAACAACTCGCCACCGAAGGTGCCGATGCCGATACTCTGAACGCATTGACAATGCAAGCTTCATACGAAGTTACACATGCCTACAAGGATCTGGGGGACTACCTTTTAGTCAAGTTTCTCGACGGAAACATAAAGAAGCAGAATGAAGACGGCAGCTTCGCACGCACACCCTACGGCGTGACAGCACAACCGGTACCAGGAGGATACAACCAGCGTTATTTCGAGCAAATCGTAAATTCAGAAGGCGACCGCCTGCAGGTACCGGCCTCAAGCCATTGATAAGAACCATAACACACGTCATAAGCCGCACTTGGCAAACACCATCGTGAAACCTCGCGTTATCGCCTATATTATAATCGGCATCACTGCCGCCGCCATCATAGCCGTAATGGGTGGCCGCATGATATTGAGAGGGCGGGCGACTGTCGACATTGACAACACCGTATTTCCGGTGAGAGGCATTGATATATCAGCCCATAACGGCGACATTGACTTTGATCTGGTAGCAGAATCAGGCATAGACTTCGTATATCTCAAAGCTTCAGAAGGTGCATCGTGGCGCGACAGACGATTTGAAGACAACTACCGCCGTGCCAGAGCCGCAAATATTCCTGTAGGAGCCTACCACTTCTTCAGATTCGACGTAGAGGGATGGCGGCAGAGCGTCAACGTGCTCAGGGCTATAAACGGGCGCCATCTTGACCTGCCTGTAGCAATAGATGTCGAGGAATGGGGAAACCCCGGAGGTCATTCCACCGAACGGATCGTAACCGAAATAAGATCAATGATAGAACTACTGCGCCAGGCTGGCCGCGAAGTAATAATTTACACAAACAAGAACGGATATTACCGCTTCGTGCGCGGACACTTCGATGACTGCCGCCTGTGGATATGTGGGTTTACCGACCCTCCACTGCGCGACCGAGGGCGTTGGACTCTGTGGCAATACAGCCATGAAGGAGAGGTAAAAGGAATAGACACTCCTGTTGACATCAACACTTTCAACACTCCTGAATGCGGTGATTTCAACAAATACTTACAATCACGCGCAGCCATAGCCACCCTAAACCTTTGAGCCAACTCCGGCTGACAAGTTCAGATTAATATTCCGGTCAGAGCCTCTTAAAAAATGTGAGTTTCTGACCGGAATATAATTTTATAGCCTGTGACTGTTTCTATTCAGGGAATCCAATAGTAAGGTGGTTTTTTACGATGCTCCGTCACCCAGTTTTCAAAATCTGACATATCAGTTATTCCGTCAGCTATTACAGCTTCATAATATTCCACACCATGATAATCCTTCCCTTCCGGGGTTTCAAACTTAAGGTATAGTATCGTATCACGCTGCTCAGGCGTCATCACCTGAAGAATCCGGTCAGCCATTCTCTCGAAATAGCCGTCATACTCAGAACCTTCTTCGATATGAATGATATCAATCTGCCATATCTCATCTTCTGAAGTTTTGTAAAACACATGCCAGGCTATACAGTGCTCACTTGTGTGCAGACCATTGACACACCTGATCTCGACAACATTCCGATCACGGGCAATCCCGGCAACGATTGCAAAACTGCTCTCCTCAGTTATTCCGGAGGAATAGACATGAAGATCTATATCACGGTGAGATGCAAGCAGACCCATGCTAAGCGAGCCTATCAGACTTACACGGCATCCCGAATTACGCCACACTTCAGCAATACCTGATTCCGCCAATACTTCGCGGGCCTTCTTCTGACTGGCGAGCGCCCTGCTGTTAATTTCCTCACGCACTCCGCTACAAAAACACGTAGCATTTAAACTTCGATCCATATAAGTTGCGATTTGATAAATCTGCAAAGATAAGACTTTTTTCTTAACCACATATCTCACACCAACAATAAAAAAGCACCTGCATACATCAAATAACATTTTTCAACACCATCAAATTTAATCCTCGCATTAAAGGCTACCGCACTTCTTATTGGAAACTTTGTTGCCACGATTTTAAAGAATTTTTTCTTTAATTATTTGTGGGGTGATGAAAAAGTGTTAAATTTGCACTACAAAATAGCCCGACGGGCACCTGATCTGAAAACCAAAACAATCAATAATAATTAAACAAAATCATCCTATGTGGTTAACAAGCTCATCTATAGGGCGTAAGTTCGTAATGGCCATTACCGGCCTTGCACTTGTCCTATTCGTAACTTTTCACGTGCTGATGAATGCCGTGGCCTTGATATGGCCCGCCGCCTACAACCAGGTGTGCGAATTTTTGGGTGCAAACTGGTATGCGCTCATAGCCTCGGCCGGCCTCGCGCTGCTTTTCATCATCCACATCATCTATGCCTTGTGGCTAACCGTGCAGAACCGTGCCGCACGCGGTAACGACCGCTACGCCGTAACTGCCCGCCAGCCCCAGGTTGAATGGTCCTCAAAGAATATGCTCGTATTGGGCATCGTGGTGCTGGCCTTCCTGGTTGTTCACCTTATCCAGTTCTGGGCCAAAATGCAATGGCAGGAACTCCGCCACGCCGATCTTGAGGTACTTCCTCAGCTCGAAGGTGTGCCCTGCTCACCTGCTATGGGTACACTTTTCATCCAGGCCGCATTCTCAAATGTATGGACACCTATCGTCTACATTATCGGCTTTATCGCCCTGTGGTTCCATATGACCCATGGTTTTTGGTCAATGTTCCACACAATCGGTTGGGATAACAACATCTGGATCAAGCGCCTTAAGACTATAGGATGTTGGTGGGCCACAATTGTAGTGGCACTCTTCATCGCTCAGGCCATCGTGTTTACAGTACACGCCCACAACAATTACTACCTTGAGAACGAAAAACTTCAGGAACAATACGCTGAATTCTGGAATGATGAAGCTGCCGGACTCCTGTCTGACTTCGAACACGACTTCAACTCTTTTGTTGCTGACAAGCAAGGTCTCTCCCAGGCTCAGCAGCAAGAAGTTCTGGGCCAGTTCTTCTCTCAGGAAGGTCCCGCCTACGTTCAGCGTGGCCAGGCCATTATAAACGGCTTTAAAGCACAATGTGCAAAAGTAGGCGCCCCACAGGAAATGACAATTTTAACAAACTTCGTGGGTCAGCTCCAACAGCAGATTCAAGTAGCCCAAATGATGAAAGCTGCTCCCGCTCCCGCCGCAGCTGCTCCCGCTATTGAAAGCGCCGAACCCGTAGCTACCCCCGAGGAAAATCCTGTTACAAACCAATAATTTCTCAGAAAGATGATAGACCAAAATAAAATCAAAGACATGATCGATTCAAGTCCTATCATGCAGGACTTTGCCGACATTGAATCATCAAAACTTCCTGAGTATCAGATCGACTCAAAAATACCCGAGGGTCCCATCGCTGAGAAATGGACCAACTACAAGGCACACCAGAAACTGGTTAACCCGGCCAACAAGCGTCACCTCGACATAATCGTGGTAGGCACAGGCCTGGCCGGTGCATCAGCAGCATCTACTCTGGGTGAGCTCGGTTTCAACGTACTCAACTTCTGCATTCAGGACAGCCCCCGCCGCGCTCACTCGATCGCAGCCCAGGGTGGTATCAATGCAGCCAAGAACTATCAGAACGATGGCGACTCAATCTACCGCCTCTTCTACGACACCGTAAAAGGTGGCGACTTCCGTTCACGCGAAGCCAACGTATACCGCCTTGCCGAAGTTTCCAACAACATCATCGACCAATGTGTTGAGCAAGGAGTGCCTTTCGCCCGTGAATATGGCGGTCTGTTGGCCAACCGTTCATTCGGCGGCGCCCAGGTAAGCCGTACATTCTACGCCAAAGGTCAGACCGGCCAGCAGCTGCTGCTCGGAGCCTACGCATCACTCAACCGCCAGATCGAAAAAGGCAAAGTGCAGAGCTTCGTACGCCGCGAAATGCTTGACGTCGTAATCATTGACGGCCGTGCACGCGGTATCATAGTGCGCAACCTCATCACCGGCGAGATCGAGCGATATGCCGCCCATGCAGTGGTACTCGCCACCGGTGGTTATGGCCGCGCTTTCTTCCTGTCAACCAACGCCATGGGATGCAACGGCTCAGCTGCAATCCAGGCATTCAAGAAAGGTGCCTACCTGGCCAACCTCGCATTCACCCAGATTCACCCCACATGTATACCTGTACACGGCGAAGACCAGTCTAAGCTCACACTTATGAGCGAATCACTGCGTAATGACGGCCGTATCTGGGTCCCCAAGAAAAAAGAAGATGCCGAAGCAATCCGCGCCGGTAAACTCAAACCCACAGATATCCCCGACGAAGACCGCGACTTCTATCTCGAACGCCGCTATCCCGCTTTCGGTAACCTCTGCCCCCGTGACATCGCATCACGCGCTGCAAAGGAACGTTGCGACGCCGGCTATGGCGTAGGTACCGGCAATGCCGTTTACCTCGACTTCAAATACGCTATCGAACGCGACGGTCGCAAAGCTGTAGCCGACCGCTACGGCAATCTCTTCGACATGTATCAGATGATTTCTGACGACAACCCCTACGAGACACCAATGATGATCTTCCCCGCCTCACACTACACCATGGGCGGTATTTGGGTCGACTACGAACTGCAGACATCTATCAAAGGCCTCTTCGCGATCGGCGAATGTAACTTCTCCGACCACGGCGCCAACCGCCTCGGTGCATCAGCTCTTATGCAGGGCCTTGCCGACGGTTACTTCGTGCTCCCCTACACAATGCAGAACTACCTGAGCGACCAGATCAAGGTGCCCAAGTTCACCACCGACACCCCCGAATTTGACAAAGCAGAGGCTGACGTGCGCGCACGCATCCAGAAACTCATGGACATCAAGGGCACTAAGTCGCCCGACGAAATCCACAAGCGTCTCGGCCATGTGATGTGGAATCTTGTGGGCATGGGCCGCACACTGCAGAGCCTTGTCAAAGCTATCGACGAAATCGAAGAAGTGCGCAAAGAGTTCTACAGCGACCTGCGCATCGTGGGCAACGCCGACGATCTCAACACCGAGCTTGAAAAAGCCCTGCGCCTTGAAGACTTCCTCGTAATTGCCAAGATGATGGCTATCGACGCTCTCAACCGCAACGAATCATGCGGCGCACACTTCCGTGAAGAGTACCAGACCGCCGACGGCGAAGCAGCCCGTCGAGATGACAAATACATGTACGTGAGCTGCTGGAAATACACCGGCGACAACGAAAAGCCAATCCTTATCAAGGAACCGCTCAACTACGAGGCTATCAAGGTACAAACACGTAACTACAAGTCGTAATAACCCACCACGCATCCCGCAGGCTATCCGGCACACCGGATGCCTCGGGAGCCAAAGAAAAAGAAATTATGGAACATACTATCAGCGTAAATCTGAAAATTTGGCGTCAACGTGGTCCTAAGGAAAAAGGCCAGTTCGTCAACTACCACCTCGATGGCGTATCGACCGGAAGCTCATTCCTCGAGATGCTTGACATGCTCAACCAACGCCTTGTAGAACAAGGTGAGGAACCTGTCGTATTTGACAGCGACTGCCGCGAAGGCATCTGCGGCATGTGCTCTCTCTACATCAACGGACATCCACACGGCCCTGTGCAAGGAATCACCACCTGCCAGCTGCACATGCGCAAATTCAAAGATGGTGAAACCATCACCATCGAACCCTGGCGTTCGGCAGCATTCCCCGTTATACGTGACCTCATGGTTGACCGTTACGCGTTCGACAAGATACAGCAAGCCGGTGGCTACGTATCATTCAACTGTGGCGGTGCTCCCGATGCCAACTCCACTCCCATATCCAAGGAAGTAGCTGACGTTGCCATGGACTCCGCGACATGTATCGGCTGCGGCGCATGCGTGGCTGCCTGCAAGAACGGTTCAGCAATGCTCTTCGTATCAGCCAAAGTAAGCCAGTTCGCACTCCTGCCCCAGGGTCAGGTTGAGCGCAAACGCCGTGCCCGCGCCATGGTACAGAAGATGGACGAGTTAGGCTTCGGAAACTGCACCAACACCGGTGCATGTGCAGCCGAGTGTCCCAAATCAATCCCTCTGAGCAATATCGCACGCCTCAACCGCGAATTCATAAACGCCAAGTGCTCGGAATAAACTTCCGCACCTGACGTCTTGATACACAACCACAGCGGCCGCTCCATGACAACAGGAGCGGCCGCTGTCATTTTCACCTCATCCTGAAAAAGGGAACAATTATCCCGCCACTCATGTTTTAAATAATGCTTAAGATAAATTTTGACTGACAAGTTTTCTTTATTATCTTTGCACATTAAATTCGTTTTGATTGTATACGTATACTATGATAGAAACTAAGACAAGCGATCCTGGCGTCACCGAACGCGCAGTGCTCGTGGGATTGGTCACCGATGCCCAGGATGAGGCAAAATGCCATGAATATCTTGACGAACTTGCCTTTTTGGCTGATACCGCCGGAGCCGAGACCATAAAAATATTCACACAGAAGATGTCATATCCCAATCCCAGCACATTCGTAGGGAAAGGGAAACTTGAGGAAATAGCAGCATTTGTAGAATCCAATGACATAGCCATGGTTATCTTTGATGACGATTTGTCATCAAAGCAAGTGGCCAACCTTGAGAAAGAGCTCAAGGTAAAGATTCTTGACCGTACCAGTCTGATTCTAGACATATTCGCCCGCCGCGCGCAAACAGCACACGCCAAAACACAAGTCGAACTGGCCCAATATCAATATCTGCTACCACGCCTTACACGCATGTGGACCCACCTGGAGCGTCAACGGGGCGGCATAGGCATGCGCGGCCCTGGCGAAACCCAGATAGAGACCGACCGCCGCATAATCCTTGACAAAATAGCCCGGCTTAAAGAGGAGCTGCGCTCAATTGACAAACAAAAGTCAATACAACGCAAAAATCGCGGGAAACTCACCCGTGTAGCTCTCGTGGGATATACCAATGTGGGAAAATCCACGTTAATGAACCTTCTCAGCAAAAGCGATGTCTTTGCCGAGAACAAACTGTTCGCAACGCTTGATACCACCGTGCGCAAAATCACCATCGACAACCTGCCGATGCTGTTGACCGATACCGTAGGCTTCATACGTAAATTGCCCACACATCTCATCGAATCATTCAAGTCCACCCTTGATGAAGTGCGCGAGGCTGACCTGTTGGTTCACGTCGTAGACATCTCCCATCCCAACTTCGAGGAGCAGATAGAGGTAGTTGACAAGACTCTGCGCGAAGTGTGTGACGGCGCCAACAAGCCGATGATACTTGTTTTCAACAAGATCGATGCTTTCACCTATACCCCACGTGACGAAGATGACCTCACAGCGCCAACCCGTGCCAATATGTCGCTTGATGACCTGCGCTCCACCTGGATGTCGCGCATGAACGACAACTGTGTGTTCATATCAGCACGCAAAGGCACAAACATTGACGAACTCAAGATCATGATTTACGAACGCGCGAAAGAAATACACCAACAGCGCTTCCCATATAACGACTTCCTCTTTCACCATTACGAAGACATCGCGGAAGAATAAATATACAGCATCACATTATGACAACTATAGCCGATTCCATACTTGACACCATCGGTAACACCCCCATGGTACGTATCAACCGTCTCAACCCCAACAGTGATGTCAACATATATGCCAAGCTTGAGGGATTCAACCCCACAGGCAGCATAAAAGACAGAATAGCGGTACGCATGATCGAAGATGCCGAAGCGTCAGGCAAACTGCACAAGGGACAGATAATCATAGAGCCTACTTCAGGCAACACAGGCATTGGTCTTGCCATGACAGGAGTGGTAAAAGGCTATGATGTAGTGATTGTGATGAGCGATGCCGTGAGCATAGAACGGCGCAAGATAATACAGTCTTACGGAGCCAAGGTAATACTCACCCCGGGAGCCGAAGGGACCGACGGAGCCATACGTCTTGCCCGCGAGATGGTGAAGCGTGAACCGGAAAAATACTTCATGCCCGATCAGTTCGGCAATGCCGCCAACTATCAGGCCCACTACGAACGCACGGCACTCGAAATGTGGCAGCAGACGGGCGGTAAGATCGACTATCTTGTGTGTGCCATAGGCACCTCCGGAACAATCATGGGTATATCAAAATTTATGAGAGCCCTCAATCCCGACATCAAGGTTGTGTGCGCACATCCCGTAAAAGGACATTACATACAGGGGCTCAAAAACATGGAGGAAGCAATTGTACCTGCCATCTATGATCCATCCGCCATTGACATCCAGGAAATGATTGACAGCGAAGAAGCAATAGCCATGGCACGCAGACTTATTCTCGAAGAAGGCATTTTTGCAGGCATGAGTAGCGGGGCGGCCATGACAGCCGCAGCGCGGGTAGCCGCACAACTTGACAAGGGAAACATAGCGGTTGTATTCCCTGACCGCGCCGAGAAGTATCTATCCACCACCATGTTTGATCCCTACGGCGGATAGTAGGATATTCTGAAATTCCTGACTAAAGTAACACTTTAATAATTCAGCACCGTAGCACGACCATTCATAGAGTTAACTTTAGTTATTAAATAACCTCACATTTGGATTGCGTCGCAATTATTAGTATATTTGCAACCAAATACGAACCTAACAACAAAAGCTATGGCTAAAGTTCAAGGAGCTGTCACAATTGACGCCGACCGCTGCAAGGGATGCGACCTATGTGTTGTCGCCTGCCCCACAGACGTGCTGTCGCTCCAACCCAAAGAAGTTAACGACCGCGGATATCACTTCGCTTTCACCGCCAATCCCGGAGCCTGCATAGGATGCGCCTCATGCGCCATGGTGTGCCCCGATGGGTGTATCGAGGTATATCGTGTGGTAAACAAGTCATAACGGGCACCCGCTCAACCAATTTCAGATATGAAAGAAGAAGTAAGATTGATGAAGGGCAACGAGGCCATCGCCCATGCCGCCATCCGCTACGGCGTCGACGGCTATTTTGGCTATCCCATCACCCCACAGTCGGAGGTGCTTGAAACCCTTGAAGAAGAAATGCCCTGGGAAACCACCGGCATGGTAGTGCTGCAGGCCGAAAGCGAAGTCGCAGCCATAAACATGATATACGGAGGCGCCGCTGCCGGAAAAGCAGTGATGACATCATCATCATCGCCCGGCGTCAGCCTCATGCAGGAAGGCCTCAGCTACATAGCAGCAAGCGAGGTACCAGCCCTAATCATCAACGTGATGCGCGGCGGCCCGGGCCTCGGCACAATCCAACCCTCGCAGGCTGACTATTTCCAGGCCACGAAAGGCGGCGGACACGGTGACTACCACCTGATAGTGCTCGCACCTGCCACCGTGCAGGAGATGGCTGATTTCGTCGGACTCGGCCTTGACCTGTCTTTCAAATACCGCACGCCGGCTATGATTCTCGCCGACGGCATCGTGGGACAGATGATGGAGAAAGTTATACTCCCGCCGTTCAAACCGCGGCGCACCGACGAACAGATCGCACAGGAATGCCCTTGGGCCGTAACAGGAAAGAAAGGACGCAAGCACCGTAACGTAGTGACATCGCTCGAACTTGACTCGCCTGCTATGGAACAGAACAACCTGCGGTTCCAACGCACCTACGCAGAAATAGAAAAAAACGAGGTGCGCTATGAGTTAAGCTACGCCGACGACGCCGAATATCTTATCATGGCATTCGGCTCCGTCGCCCGCATCTGCCTGAAGGCCATCGAAGATGCCCGTGCACGCGGTATAAAAGTTGGCATGCTGCGCCCCATAACACTGTGGCCGTTCCCCTCCGACGAGATAAAACGCCTTTCCTCACAAGTCAAAGGCATCCTAACCGTAGAACTCAATGCAGGTCAGATGATTGAAGACGTGCGCCTGGCCGTTGACGGCAAAGTACCTGTATACCATTATGGCCGCATGGGCGGCATGATCCCCAACCCGGCCGAGGTGCTTGACGCCTTGTGCAAGGATTTCAACATCAAATGAATATGGCTATGAATCCCGAAGAAATCATCAAAGACGAGAATAAGATATACTCGCGTCCGCGGTTGCTTGATGAACGCAACACACACTATTGCCCAGGATGCTCGCATGGTGTGGTACACCGCATAATAGCCGAACTCATTGACGAGATGGGCCTTGAAGACACTACCATAGGTGTGGCCCCCGTAGGTTGTGCAGTGTTTGCCTACAATTATATTGATGTCGACTGGGTGGAAGCTGCCCATGGCCGCGCTCCGGCTGTAGCCACAGCTCTCAGTCGCCTCAATCCCGGTCATCTGGTATTCACGTACCAGGGTGACGGTGACCTCGCAGCCATAGGCACAGCAGAAACCATCCACGCAGCCAACCGCGGCGAGAACATCGCCATAATTTTCATCAACAACGGCATCTATGGCATGACAGGCGGACAGATGGCACCCACAACACTCATCGGCATGAAGACTGCCACGACCCCCTACGGGCGCCGCGCCGACCTGAACGGCTATCCCCTGCGCATGTCGGAATTGCTGGCACCTCTTGACGGCACCTGCTATGTGACACGTCAGGCTGTACATACACCGGCTGCTGTCCGCAAAACCAAAGCCGCTATAAAGAAGGCTTTCGAAAATGCTATAAACGGCCGCGGCACATCAGTCGTGGAAATAGTATCAACATGTAATTCCGGTTGGAAAATGTCGCCTGCAAAGAGCAATGATTGGATGGCCGAGCACATGTTCGAACGCTATCCTCTTGGCGACCTCAAAAACGAATAATGTTATGAAAGAAGAAATTATTATAGCCGGTTTTGGCGGACAGGGAGTGCTCTCGATGGGAAAGATCCTTGCCTACGCCGGGCTCATGAATGATCTTGAAGTAACCTGGATGCCAGCTTATGGACCCGAACAACGTGGCGGTACCGCAAACGTCACAGTGATCCTGAGCGATTCTCCAATATCATCACCGGTGCTCGACACCTACGACACTGCCGTCATACTCAATCAGCAGAGCCTTGATAAGTTCGAAAGCAAAGTGAAACCTGGTGGCACACTGATATACGATCCATCAGGCATACATCATCCACCCACACGCACCGATATCACTATCGCGCGCGTCGATGCACTTGAAGCTACCCTCGAACTCAAAAACGCCAAGACATACAACATGGTGCTCCTCGGAGCGCTGTTAGGACTGCGGCCGGTAGTGACCACCGAGGCGGTCGTAAAAGCACTGCGCAAGACCCTACCTGAACGCCATCACCACCTTATCCCACTCAACGAAGAAGCCATTGAGAAAGGGCGGTCACTCGTGTAACTGCGGTAGCAATAACATATTATAACAACTGCCGGAGCATGTCGATTTGCATGCTCCGGCATCATTTTTACCCGGCTTCACTAATATTATATTAAAAACCAAATCTGATTACGATTCATAGCATATTGATCAGTACCACGTAACACCATTGGCCAACGATGACCGTTTGTCATACTTCAGGTCACTGAGCATTGCGCTCTTGACTGCGATATTGAAAGTATAACTCTTATATGGGCCTACCGGCACGAAACTTGCACGCATAGTGAAACAGTGCAGGTCTCGCGATATGTTGCAGTTCATATAGGCCAGACGATGCGTATCGAAATTATATGACGCCGTAAACGAGAAATTCCATCCGGGGGTAGGCTTTATATTTCCCGAAAGACTCAGATTTTGGGTTATCCTCGGGTCATATTCCATTTTTTCCTTATTGAATGAGCCATAGGCATAGGCTATGGAGTAATTGAACGTGAGACTCCAAGGCACTTTCCATTTCACATATCCATCGGAATCAAGGTCATAGTCACTGTCGCCTGATGCCGCATCCTCAACACCATCAGCTACATCGCGGTCATGTTCGGCACCCGACACAGGTCGGTCATTACCTTGATTCCCTCCCGGATTGCTTTTGTTCTTACGTCTGAAAGTCTCATTATTGATAGTATATGAGAACGACGTGCCGGTACTTGACAGGCGTCCTATACCTTTACCGGCCTTCCAACGCGGGATGTTGACCCTTACCGGTTGGCCGTTGGCATTGAGCTGATAAGTATATACGTCCCAGGTGGCAGAGAGATTTAGATTGAATCCCTTGACTATCCTGAGCATTATGGAAGTGTTGATATTTGACCAATTCAGCGAGTCTGCGGCAAAATTGTAACTTTGGCCTATTGTAAAATTCTCGATAAGGGATATCTTCTTCTCACCTACCGAGTCATTGGTATTGACCTTCATCTCAAGATTATTGGCAAGCTGATAGGTAAGGGTCCCCTGCCGCCCCTCACCCGGCACACCAAACTGTGCATTCGGGAAGTAATTGTAACGACGTGTCTGCATATTTCCTTGCGCGTCGGGATATTGATACTCTCCATAGTATCCAAAGAAACTTGATCCGAAATCGGGAGCGCCACTGAGCGATACCGTAGGAGTCAGCACATGGCGTATCATTTTGATTTTCTTGGCTAAAGGACCTATTGGGCGCCAGAATCCATATATTTTTGTATCAAGCGACACCGATGCCTGAAAGTCGTACACATTATAAAAAGAATAAGACGTGTCACATACCTCGGCCGAAGCGGCAGGGTCCCACTGGCGACGCACCTTTGATGTATACATGCGGTCGGTGAAATTAAAACTCGGCGTAATGTTGATTACATTGAAAGCATTAAAGGTTGCCGAAATCGGGATATAGTGACGCATGCCGTTGCGCCAATCCTTGATAAGGCTTTTTTTGAAAAACACATTTTGCTTTGACGTGAGCGAGTTTTGAAACTGTCCCGAGTAGCTTATGCGTATTTTTTCATACCACCGTTCTGAACCAACCTTGAACTTGCGTTTGAATGGGTTTATCTGACTCAGTGATATGGTAATATTCGGGAACGAGACGGTAAGCGTGGAGTCCTGGGTACGCTGCGACACATTCATTGTGGTTGAAATTGACCACTTGGTGCCTGGGAACCGATAAGTCATATTCACCGATGAACTTTTGGTATTCTCGGTAAAAGCACTCGAATAATATGAATTAAGGTCATTGCGCGAATATCCGGCGGTAGTGAAATTCACACTTGCTGAAAGGCTCATGTTGGGATTAGCCTTTGAATCCTGGGTATGGCTCCAAAGAATCTGGAAGTTAGTCTGTGCCGAATAGTCCGGAGAGCCCTTCTCTCCATATATCGACTTCAGGTAAGATATATTGAAATTACCGGAATACTTATAACGGCGGGCATAAGTTGATTGGGCTGTAAGCCCCCAGGAGCCTCTTGTGTATATCTCACCGGTGAGTGCAAGATCAATGTTGTCATTTATAGCAAAATAATAACCGCCGTCGCGCAGATAAAATCCCCGTTGGTAATCGTCGCCGAACGATGGCACGATGATTCCTGACGCATAACTGTCAGTAAATGGGAAATAACCGAATGGCACTGCCAATGGTAACGGCAATCCGGCAAGCACCATCCATGTGGGGCCTGCCACTACGTCCTTGCCGGGTCGTAGTTTACCTTTCGAGACGTTGAAATAGAAGTGCGGGCATTCGGTGTCGGAGCATGTAGTGTAACGGCCGTTGACAATGTAAAAATTACCCACACTGTCTCGTTTTGTAACACCACCGGTGAGGTACCCTTCACCCTGCTGCGTAACCACATTGGTGATATAACCCTTGCCGGTTCGAAAGTTATATCTCATTGTCCCGGCCTCATATGAATCGTTGCCCTCGCTGAATACCGGTGACCCTTGCATGTCTCCAACCGAATCAGGAACGCCTACGGCGTAAACGGTATTATCGCGAAGGTCCATCTCTATATTAGCGCTTTCGAGCTTAATCTCGCCATATGAGACCGAGCTGTTACCATACATAAAAGCCGAATCGCGGCGCAATATAAGCATCGAGTCGCTTGATGAAAACACCACCGGTGCATCAAGATCCACTCGTGTCACCACAGGCCGCATCCTCGGCATGAAGGTGTCGACCACCGACACCGAGGACAATGTGTCGGCAATTTCATCCTGCAAAGTATCATGATGATCAATCACCGCCATTATATGTCGAACGGCAGTATCAACCGCCGCAGCCCGGGTTGTATCAACGTCTCCCACGGATGGCACATGCACAGCCGGCTGCATCACATCAGCTACCGCCACAAGCATTTGCGGTAGCAACATCAGCATGACTATGTATAGCAAAAACTTTCTCAACTACGCGAAGTGACTGATTCTGAAAGAGTAACGCTGCATGATGCCAATCTCACGCGCGCACAGGTATATATCAGCGGGCAAAGGTAGTGACTTTTGGGCAAACGGCAGCAAGGATTGACGTTAAAAAATTGCAATCATCCAAGGATAGCGGCTCCCTGACGCACCAATACAGGGTCAGATGAATCCGTCAAGTCAATAACCGTGGAGGAGATCACGCCTCCGGGGCCACCGTCAAGCATAAGATCAGCCCGGCCTTCGTAGTGCATGGCTACTGACCCAGGCTGCGTGACCTCGGTTTCATCTTCGATTTCTACCGATGTGGTGAGCAATGGGTGTCCTAAAGCTTCAGCAAGACCGGTAGCCACTGCATTTGCCGGGATGCGCACTCCCACACTTCTGCGGTCCTTGAACACCTTCGGCAGGCGCGTTGTACCGGGAAGAATAAACGTAAACGCACCGGGGATATTGGCTTTCATAAGCTTGAACGCGCGGTTATCAATACGGGCAAATTCAGCAGCCATTGACATATCGGCACACACTATTGAAAGCAACTGTTTGTCGGGATTAATCCCTTTTATAGCGCACAGGCGCTCTATAGCTCTGTTATTCAGAGCATCACACCCGAGGGCATAGAGACTGTCTGTAGGATAAATCACAATGCCGCCGCGTTCAAGTATCTCCACTGCATAGCCTATGTGACGACTATTCACACTATCACCGTGAAATTCAAGTATTTCCATAGATCTTATAATATATATCAGTTGCCGAAGCATATTTCGACAACAGGCGTATCGCCAGATCAACCACCTTTTCAGCCCCTTCTGAGCCTGAATACATATTTATCGTCATCAGCAATCGCTTGGTTGACTGAGACAATTTGGTACGTTCATTATCGGAAGTCGGGGTGCCTATGCCTCCGACATTGTCGCGTATCACGGGTAATCCCTCTATATTCAGCACACCGCGGCCAATAGCCTCGTATGGCTCACCAGCCCGGCCGCGCCCCAACCTGAGGACTTGTCCCTCTATTTTATCAAGGTCAAAACCACCTATCGAGTGGCCGGTGACCAACGACATCATGTTTATCAGATCAATTACTGAAAGCGACCGGTAAAGATCAAGTCCTTTCACACAGCGGCGACATAATGCCTCTGCTGACGGGCGGTAACGGTTTGGTTCCTTACCCAAAGCCTTGTACGCTGCCCGTGTGGCAGCTATGGCCGGCTGTTTGTTAACCAACTCCATCGGTGTTGACTCACGGAGAACTGATGCCACATCAGTAATCTCTTGCCACAGGTCGTCATCAGTAGGGTCATTCGTCACCGATGCCTCCAGCACCACCACTGCAAGCTGCGGCGCAGCAGCCGACACTATAGGTTCGATTTCAAAATCAATTGCATTCATATCACAAATTTACGGTTAAAAGATAACATTCCCAAATTTACTCATGCAAAAATCACGTTAACATGATTTAACAGCAGCACACAATCCTTATCCGTCAAAATTACCTACCTTTGCGTAGTATTTATGAGCAAAACATGTGCAGGAACTCGGCCGCATACCGCGCGGTTTGGGTTTCCTCTTTTTATTTTGCTCTCACATAATTGAAATCTCAAAATCACCTCTAAGACCTAAGAACATGGCAATCACCTACATGACCAAAGAAGGTTATAAGAAAAAAATGGAAGAAATCGCTTATCTCGAAAATGTTAAGCGCCCCGAAATATCACGCGCCATAGCCGAAGCACGCGACAAAGGAGACCTCTCTGAAAATGCTGAATACGACGCAGCCAAAGAAGCACAGGGCATGCTCGAAATGAAGATCTCCCAACTCAAAGACCTTGTTGCATCGGCACGCATACTTGACGAATCCAAGCTCAACAATGAGGAAGTCCAGATCATGAACCGCGTAAAGATCAAGAATGTAGCCAACGGTATGCTGATGGAATATACCATAGTGGCCGACTCGGAGGCTAACCTGAAAGAAAAGAAAATTGCAGCCTCGACTCCTATCGCACAAGGTCTATTAGGCCACCGGGTAGGTGAAGTCGTTGAGATAAAGGCTCCAGCAGGCATGATGAAATTCGAAATCATTGAAATATCATTCTGACCATGGCCTCCATCTTTTCACGAATCGTAGCAGGAGAGATTCCATCCTACAAAGTTGCAGAAGACGACAAAAACTACGCATTTCTTGACATCAACCCTGTAGCTGAGGGACACGTA
Source organism: Odoribacter sp. (assembly GCA_023663145.1). Taxonomy (GTDB): domain Bacteria; phylum Bacteroidota; class Bacteroidia; order Bacteroidales; family Muribaculaceae; genus CAG-873. The sequence goes on along the minus strand of JAMPHZ010000027.1, from coordinate 11,215 downwards.
CTCGTAATACCCAAGCAAGAAGTCGACTACATTTTCGATCTTGATGACGACTCATTCGCATCGCTGCAACTCTTCTCCAAACGGGTAGCCGAAGCTTTACGCAAGGCCATTCCATGCCGGAAAGTAGGCATAGCAGTCCTGGGTCTTGAGGTGCCTCACGCCCACATACACCTCATACCCTTGCAGAACGAGGGGGATATGGACTTCAGAGCACCGAAAAAACAGCTTTCTCCTGAAAAAATGGCTGCCATTGCCGAAGCCATTGCAAAAAACTTCTGATTGACATGAAAAAAATAATCGTTGCAACACTTGCCGCAACAGTCCTTGCGGCATGCAGCAGTTCCGACAACGGATGGTCAATATCAGGCACCGTTGAAGACGCCGGTCAAGATACCCGAATAGCCATCGAACGGTTCAACAACGGCTCATGGACGGTAATGGACTCCATCACCGTTGACACCGATGGCTCATTCAAATACACTTCCCCTGAAGCCGCGCCATACCCTGACGTTCTACGACTCAGCTTCAACGGCTCAAGCATATACTTCCCGGTTGACTCAATTGACCACATAACCGTCACAGCTAATGCCGGCAACTTCGCATCAGGATATAAAATGGAAGGGTCGGCCCAGGCGACAACCATAGCGTCAATCGACAGCATAATCAATGCGAACCTGAACACCAGCGGCGTAGACGCATTGTTAGCCGACAATGATCTCAAGAAAGAGATTTTCACCCTGGCTTTCAACAACGCGTCCTTGCTGCCTATGTATTATGTCATTAACAAATCAGTAGGCGACAACCAACTTTTCGACATTTCCAATCCGGCCGACCTGCGCCTTTTCCGCGCCGTAGCCCAACGGTTCAATGTCGAGCGCCCCGACGATCCCCGCACTGCATATCTTGTGCAGCAGGCTACCAGTGTCATAAACTCAGATATTACAACCACCATAGAAGTTCCGGAGACAGCCTTGATCGACATTGTGAGATTCGACGAGAAAGGTGTTTCACGATCGCTGTCTGAAATGGCATCAAAAGGCAATGTTGTGGTGCTGAGTTTCACCACATATGAAATGGAAAAATCACCTGCATACAATGTGATTCTAAACAATGTGTGGGAAAAATACCATGACTCAGGGCTTGATATATACCAGATAGCTTTCGATGAAGACCAGACAATGTGGCAGATACGGGCCGCGAACCTTCCATGGACCACTGTATGGAACTCAAACACTGACTCAAAGGACCCATTACTCAAATATAACGTTGGAGCGTTGCCTATGACTTACATCATTGACCGCAAAGGTCAGATCGCAAGCCGCGTGACAGATCCTGCTGAACTTGAAAGCAGTGTAGACAAATACATCTGATATATCATAGCACAATTAACAAAGCCGACCTGTCACACCGGGCCGGCTTATTTATTTTATCTATTTTTAAATATTTATTTGCAAAATGTAAGAAATATTTAAAATTTATATATAACTTTGCGTGCAAATCATTTCATTTCCATTCATATTTCTATGAAAAAACAACTATTTATGCTAATTGCCGCCTGTACCATGACTGCGGCAGCCTCACAGGCAACAATAATTTATGGTTACCAGACGTGGGAACCGATGACCGACAATCCGATGCGCGGCCCCGTAAAATTTGACTCATCATCGCCAGGCGACATGACAATAATCGCAGATTGCTCCGACATGGGCGTGGTGTACGGAGGTTATTATTACAACTACCACTGGTATGGCCAGGGAATAGTCAAAGGGACACAATCAAGTGTCGAAGGCGTTTATGACATTGACCTAACAACAGGTGAACGGACTCTATTGTGTAAAGGTGGTACCAAAATGATTGACCTGACCTACAATTACGCCACTGACAAGGTATTGGGCATACGCACCGGCAGCTCCATATTGGCCGAATTCGATCCCACCACCGGACAAAGTTCAATAATAGGGCGCTTCTCCTACGAAGGCACTGACGCCTATATGCTTGCAATAGCTGCATCTCTCGACGGCGTTGTATATGGTGTATCAACTGATGACTATCTCTATAAGATCAACCCGAGCGATGCCTCACTGACTCGCGTCGGACATCTCGGCGCCGACGCCGGTTTTGATCAAACCATGGCCTTTGACTATGCCACAGGCACTCTATATTGGGCCAACAACGCCGATTACATTCTATATACAATTAACACTTCCACAGGCAAAGCTACCGAAATTGGCCCCTTAGGCCTCAACGGCGTCTCAAGCATGGGATCTCTGTTCATTCCATTCATCAATGTTCCACAAGGTTCCCCCGACCGCGTGACCAACATAACTGCCCGAGGCAATGCGGCATCTGCTACACTTACCTGGACCAACCCCATCCTCACAGCCCAAGGTGAGGAGCTGACTTCGCTGCAAGGCGTAATAATAAAGCGCGACGGACTGGAAATCGCCAATGTGAAAACACTCGGCTCAGCAATCGGACAACCCCAAAGTTACGAAGATAAAAACCTCGAAGACGGGCACGACTACGCTTACGAAATCATACCCTACAATGCCGCAGGTCGCGGAGGCGTCGACACCTACCCCATCACTGTTCATATCGGCAAAGATCGCCCCGCCAAAGTCACAGATCTTACAGCGACTCAAGGCGACGGCTCTGCAATACTGACATGGAAAGCGCCCGCAGAAGGTGCTTCCGGCGGTATGTTCGATCCTGCCGACATCACCGGCTACGAAGTTAAACGCGGCAACCGGGTAATAGCCACTACCCAACCCTCCCAACTCACCTACGAAGACGCGACATCATTCGGTACCTACGAATACACCGTAACCGCACTGTCAAAGATCGGCAACGGGGAGCCTTCCACCATCAGCGGCGTGCTTGTAAAACCATCATCATGGATAATAATGCACCACGGCACAGAGAAGCTCGCCACCGGCATGGAATATGAATTCTATGACGAAGGCGGTCCCAACGGCCAATATTATAATTCACGCAACCACACGCTAACCCTTGCTCCAGCCGAGGCCGGTTGCTACATTGTAGCCGAATTCAGCGAATTCAGTGTCGAGACTTACGGAGATTACCTGTCAATCTACCAAGGCACAGGCACCGACGGCGAACTATACGGAAAATTCAACTCCACATCCTTGCCGGCAGGTCTGAGACACGTTGAATCAACCGCTGCCGACGGCGCTCTGACATTTGTATTCTCAGCTGATGTGCTTGAGACAGCACCCGGTTGGAAAGCAATCGTCAAATCACTGAAACCTCTCGCCGCCGATATGGAAGCCTCTGCCATCAGCGGCGAAGCAATGGCCGTAGCAGGCGAGAAAGCCTCATTCACAGTTACAGTGACAAACAAAGGCACAACATCGCCATCTACCTACAAAATAGAACTGCTATGTGACGGCACTACAGTTGCATCTTCCGACGGACAGGCACTACCCACCCGCGGTACTGCGTCTGTTAAACTTGAATTCACCCCGACTACCGCCGCCGACTGCGAGATTACCGCCCGCGTGGTGCTTGATGGCGATGAAGACATCTCCAACAATACTACCGAACCATTACAGATGCGCGTGCTTCCTGCCGGGTCAGCATTCATCGACCTATTCGCTCCAGAGCCTGCCAACCTTTTTGTAATGCCGTTCTCATTCATGAGCAATGAATCTATCAGCGAAGTCATCCTCACTGCCGACGAACTTACCGCAGGCAAGGACCGTGAACTCTCAATCCTCAGCTATCCACTGTCGAAATGTGATGAGGGCTACCTCGCCGTACCATTTGAGATATGGGTAGGTGAAACTGTAATGGCCAACCTCGCCGACGGAATCGCACCCGCATCACAACTCACAAAAGTATTCGACAGCACCGTTGACATACCGTCTGGCTCAAGCGAAATAACGTTCAATCTAAGCACCGTTTATCATTATAAAGGTGGAAACCTCGCCATAATGATCCACAAAAAATTCTCAGCCACAGCTAACTCAGGCATCACAATGCGCGGCACCTACGATTACGGAGGCCAATATCTCAACCGCACACGATTCGCTTCGGGTTACGACGAATCAGAGCCCCTCGACCCCAATACAACATTCGGATACGCAGCTCAGAACCAACGGTCAGATATCCGGCTTGTGTTCGGAGCAGGTGGCGGAGGCATATCCGACACGACCATTGACATATGCGCAGCCATACACATCAACGGGCGCTCAGTCACTTTAGACGATGATGCCATCATATATACTCCTGCCGGCACAGTGGTGGCAGCCCCATCAGCCAACAGCACAGTCCAACTCGCACCGGGAATCTACATCGTAGCATCAGGCATCCACGCCACAAAGATAGCGATAAAATAATCTTTATTCTCATACAGGGAGGGGAGTGCGTCATGGAGTGCGCTCCCCTCTTTTTTCGCTCTTTTAATAATTTTTATTTATGATAAGTCGCATATTATTGGTAACTTTGCATAAATTTTACATATTAAGATTCAAATGAAAAAGGTCGAACGTCTTTTAGCTGAGAAGCTTTTGAAAATCAGCGCAATTATCCTACAGGTTGACAACCCTTTCACATGGGCATCGGGATGGAATTCACCCATCTATACCGACAACCGCAAGACATTGTCGTACCCCGAGATACGGTCGTTTATCAAAGTCGAACTTGCCCGCGTGATCATGGAGCAGTTCAAGAACGTTGATGTTATAGCCGGCGTGGCTACCGGTGCAATCGCACAGGGAGCATTAGTTGCCGACATCTTAGGACTACCTTACATCTATGTGCGTTCCACACCTAAGGATCACGGCCTTGAAAATCTGATAGAAGGAAGCCTGAAGACCGGTCAGCGCGTTGTAGTGATCGAAGACCTCATCTCCACCGGAAAATCTTCATTGAAAGCAGTAGAGGCAATACGCATGGCTGGCGCCGAAGTCATAGGCATGGTTTCACTATTCAATTATGGGTTCCCCGTAGCTGAAGAGAACTTCCGCAAGGCAGGCGTGAAACTCTATTCACTAAGCAACTACAACGCCATGATAGAAGCAGCACTTGCTACCAACTACATTCAGGAGAGCGACGTTGACACGCTAAAAGAATGGCGCGACGACCCTGCCAATTGGCTTCCTTCACCACGCAAAACTGACCTTTGATATGGCAACTTTCACAGGAAAACCGGTAATCGTTGACAAACCCGCCGCTCAGGTTGCCGAAAAATTCAGCGATCTCTCGCGCATGCAGGAAATCATGGACCGCATGCCCGACGAACAACGCAAGCAAATCGGAGATGTGACACTCACAAAAGATCGCATCACTATCACCACCCAACAGGTAGGAGAAATCAACTTTACCGTGACAGAGCGCACCGATAACCGTGTTGTATTCACAGCTCAAGGCGCTCCCGTACCACTATCGCTTGTAATAAATCTCAAGGAACTCTCATCTGAATCGACTGAACTTACCACCTCAATGGAAGTTGAGATTCCGGCTTTCCTCAAGCCCATGATCGGAGGTGCGATGCAGAAAGCCGTTGACCAATTCGGTCAACTGATGCAGAAACTCGCTTGACAATCAACACCATTTCCCTGCACATGAAACGCAAATCTCTCTCCACATTGACATGGTGCACCGCGACACTGGCAGCAGCCATAACCTGCCAGAGTTGCCACCATGTCGACAATCATCGCCTGCCGGGAGCAGTAGCTAATCTGCTGTTCTGGACCGAAGCCGACTGGGTAACCCACGGAGTCTCCGGTGCCGGACAATACAAGATCTTCAACAAATCCAAGCGTATACCGGCCAATTACCAATACCACGCAGCCTCCTTGACAGGCCTGGGTGGTGTTTTGGTATGCACCACCTTTATTGGTGAGCCCGTGGCCTACGATCTTGCCTGCCCGGTGGAATGCCGTGGCGACATCACGGTATTCATCAACGAAGATATGAAAGCCGAGTGCATGCGGTGTCATAGCTGCTATGATGTATTCTCGATGGCCGGGGCACCCGTCTCAGGCGAGGCCGCCGAACACGGTTACGGCCTGCAACGCTATCATGTGACACACGGGCCCAACGGCGAATACATGGTAATCTACTGATAAATGAAACGTAATTACTTCGGCATATGGTTACTGCTCGCTGTGGCATTCATTGCCATAGCCGTGCTGTCGGCTTTCTCGCCGGTAAGCATAGGGCGCTACGAATTGCGCGACTCCGGGCTGATGGCCGCTCTAACGCAGCCTCGCGAAACAGAAGAATTGCCGCTTACAATGCAAGCTCTCGATGAATACGATTCCATATTTGAAGCTGAGACCGCACCTGTAATCCCGGTTCCGGTTGACACACTGCCAAAAACATTACTCTTTATCGGAGATTCAATGCTTGAAGGATTGTCACCGCGTCTGGCTGCCTACGCCAAACACAACGGCCACACACTTTATTCAGTCATATGGTATAGTTCGACAAGTGAGGTTTGGGGACGCTCCGGAAAACTTAAATCATACATTGACCGTATCAACCCCGATTTCGTCTTTATATCACTCGGAGCCAACGAATTGTTTGTAAAAGATATCATGACTAAGCGAGAAGGATATGTAAAGACCATATTGAGCGAGATCGGCGATATCCCATACCTGTGGATCGGGCCACCGAACTGGAAACCTGACACCGGCATCAACGCTTTGATTGCCAAACATGCCGCCGGCGGATCTTTCTTCCTGAGCGACGGTATGACTTTCGAGCGAGCCAAAGACGGCGCTCATCCCACGCGCTCATCAGCCGTAGTATGGATGGACTCGGTAGTAAGATGGATGAATCATAACTCTTCACATCCTTTCAGGCTCGAAGCGCCTCCCATGACCACAGCATCAGCCGCAAAAGTGTTCATTCACCAACCCAACGAGCAATAACACGATGGCCATCACTGACATCGCCCACAACATAACAGAGGCTCTCCGATTTGTTCCAGGAGAGCCAATGCTGTTCTCAAGCGGTACCTTTTGGGCAGTGTTCCTTATATTCTTGCCCTTATACGCCCTGCTACGTACACGCAAATGGCAAATGCTCACTTTCGTTTCCATGTTCAGCCTTTACTTTTATTACAAGTCAAGTGGATTATTCGTAGGGCTACTGTTGGGCACCTCGCTTGTTGACTGGTGCCTGTCAAAACTACTTATGCGATGCAGATCCATAACCGCTCGCCGTTGGTGCGTGGCCGCTTCGCTCACAACATCACTGGGAATCCTGGCATATTTCAAATACGCCAACTTCTTCCTATGGAACATAAACGCCATGGTCAATGCAAATTTTCAACCGCTTGACCTGATTCTTCCTGTCGGGATTTCATTCTATACGTTTCAAAGTGTCAGCTATATAGTAGACGTATACAAGGACCGGGTATCCCCCACCCGCACCTGGCTTGAATATCTGTTCTTCCTTTCTTTTTTCCCGGCATTGGTAGCAGGACCTATCGTACGCGCCGATTATTTCCTTCCTCAGCTCGAGCGGCGTAACCATGCCACCCGCAGGCAAATGTGGATGGGCCTTTGGCTTATCATATTAGGCGTGGTAAAAAAAGCTGTCATAGCCGATTATATCGCCCAATACAATGATCTCATCTTTGAGACCCCGGGCGGCTACAGCGGCTTCGAGACCTTGATGGGAATAATTGGATATACAATGCAGATTTACTGCGATTTCTCCGGATATAGCGACATGGCTATAGGCATAGCTCTGATTATGGGTTTCCATCTTGCCCAGAATTTCAATTTTCCATACAAATCACAAAACCTCACAGACTTCTGGCGACGGTGGCACATCTCGCTCTCGACATGGCTTCGCGACTATGTATACATTCCGCTTGGAGGCAACCGGCACGGCACGCGCCGCACCTACCTCAACAACTTCGCCACCATGCTTGTGGGAGGCCTGTGGCACGGTGCCGCATGGAGATTCGTCTTTTGGGGAGCAATGCACGGAGCCGGCCTCGCCGTGCACAAGGCCTCGAAGCCATATTTGGGGAAAATAGGAGATTCATGGCCAGTAAAAGCCTTTGCATGGACTATCACCATGGCCTTCGTGATGGCTCTATGGGTTTTCTTCCGGGCCGACTCTTTCACAGATGCGACGACTGTAATAGCCGGTGTATTCACCGACTTCGATCCTGCCTATGCCCTTCCATTCGCAGCCGCACGCACAATGTGGCTGGTACTGATGGCTATAATAATTATCAGCCACTGCCTGCCCACACGTTTCTGGCAGCGTCTGGGTATCAGATTCGTCACCGCCCCATGGATTGTGAAACTGATTGTATTCCTCGCGGTTGTTCAGGCTGTGATCGAGTTACGCAGCAGCGACGTTACCCCATTCATTTATTTCAATTTCTGAACCCTGTAATTTCCTCAGGATATTTTACATCCCAAAGGAACAAGGGCGTGGCCGGCATTGAAGTCCCGGCTGCACAACGATCCTTTGCATCTATAATGTCCTGAAGATCTCCGGCATCTATCTTATGCCTCCCCACATCAACAAGCGTGCCCACTACTGCACGCACCATATTGCGCAGAAAGCGGTCAGCAGTTATTTCAAAATACCAATGGGAATCATCAATATTGTGCCAGCGGGCATCCCGCAGGTCACATATATTTGTCTTTACATCTGTGTGGAGTTTTGAAAAAGACGTAAAGTCACGTCTGCCCGTCAGAATGGAAGCAGCGGCATTCATAGCCTCAAAATCAAGTGACAGAGGAGCCTGCCACGACAGCCCGCCTGTAAACGGATCCTTAACAGTATGCACAAAATATCGGTATGTACGCTCTGTGGCATCAAAACGCGCATGAGCCTGGGCTGGGACCTGTTTTATATCATGAATTGCAATATCCTTACCACACAGCGCATTCAGCGAACGCAGAAACCCGCCGGCCGTAGGGTCGCAACCCTCCGGAAGATCAATATGGGCAACCATGCGGCGGGCATTCACTCCGGCGTCGGTCCTGCCGGCACCTGTCACAGGTACAGGAACACTTGTCAGACGTTCAAGAGCGCCCTCAATCACACTCTGCACGGTTACAACACCCGGCTGCACCTGCCAGCCATGGAAAGGCGCTCCACGATAAGACAGTTCTATAAAGAAACGCATCAGTCGCGTTCAAGATAGGTGTAGCCAAAAAGGCCCGCACGGTAAGTGGATATAAAATCGCGGCCTTCTTCAGGTGTTATGGTTCCGGCCTTCATTGATGACGTAACCCATGCCTCAACATTACGTACAAGTTTCTTGGGATTGAACTGCACATATTCGAGAACCTCGTCCACACTCTCGCCTTCAATGATCTGATCAATCTCATACCGGTCACGGTAAACGCTTATATGCACGGCATTGGTGTCACCGAAAAGGTTATGCATATCACCTAAGATTTCTTGATAAGCACCCACAAGAAACACCCCGAGATAATACGGTTCGCCACTCTTGAGAGCATGCACAGGCAACGCACCTTTGGTACCCTGCGATGTGATGAAATTGGTGATTTTACCATCAGAGTCGCAGGTCATATCCTGAATTGTGCACGTACGTGTCGGTTTCTCGTCAAGACGTCCCAACGGAATGATAGGGAACATCTGATCGATAGCCCACGCATCAGGCAACGACTGGAACAGTGAGAAGTTACAGAAATACTTGTCGGGGATCATCTTCGAGATCTTGCGCAATTCATCAGGCACATGCTTCATGGTGTGCGCTATCTCTCCAACCTCCCGGGCTACTGACCAGAACAACTTCTCAATCTGGGCGCGGGTGGTAAGATCAAGCATTCCCAACGAAAATAAATCAAGTGCCTCCTCTCGTATCTGCAACGCGTCATGCCAACTTTCAAAAAGGTTGTGAGGATCGAGGCGATCCCATATCGAGAACAACTCGCGGGCAAGTTCATGTGCATCGGGCGCTATCTCGGCATCATCGCGCCAACGCGGCAACTCGGCCGTTTCAAGCACCTCAAGTATCAGGATGGAGTGATGAGCCGTGAGTGAACGGCCGCTCTCTGTGATAATATTGGGCTGCGGCAGGTCATTCTTAGTACACACTTCCACAATTGCAGATATAGCGTCATTGGCATACTCCTGAATCGAGTAATTCATAGAACTTTCAGAAGCAGAAGAGCGGGTGCCGTCATAGTCAACCCCCAAGCCACCGCCTATGTCTATGAAGTCAATACTGAAACCGCCTTTCGAAAGTTGCACATAGAACTGCGTAGCCTCACGCAATGCATTTTTTATAACACGTATTTTGGTTATTTGGCTTCCTATATGGAAATGTATCAACTTAAGACAATCCTGTAATCCGCGCTTTTCAAGGAAAGCGAGTGCTTCAAGCAGTTCTGAAGAGTTGAGACCGAATTTCGACGAATCACCACCACTCTCAACCCACTTACCTGCACCGGTCGACGACAGTTTTATGCGGATACCTATGTTGGGTCTTATCTTAAGGCGCTTGGCAATATCGGCGATCAAAGCCAGTTCATTCAGTTTCTCCACCACAAGATATATACGCCGCCCCATTTTCTGGGCAAGGAGCGCCAGTTCCACATAATTTGCATCCTTGTAACCATTACATATAATAAGGGCATTGTCGGCGATATTTGTGGCCAACACCGCATGTAACTCGGGCTTTGAACCGGCTTCAAGGCCTATGTTGAACTTTTTGCCATAGGTGACTATCTCCTCCACCACAGGCCGCATCTGATTAACCTTGATGGGATAAATCATGTAATTGCGAGCCTGATAATTATAAGTTTCAGCAGCTTGCTCGAAGCACTTTGAAATCTTTTCGATGCGGTTATCAAGGATATCGGGAAAGCGCAACAGCACCGGAGCTGATATATCCTTTATCTTCAGCTCATCCATCACTTCACGCAGGTCAACCGACGCGTGTCCGGCTCTTGGGGTCACAATCACATGACCTTTTTCGTTGATTGAAAAATAATTACGGCCCCAGCCGTTGATATTGTACAGTTCAGCACTGTCTTCAATGCGCCATCTTCTCATGTAGATTACTGTTATTTGTGGTAAATCTGTGCAAAGTTATGCAAAATAAGTGAAAAATGCACCCGGCACAATCAAAATTCACGTCTCCACACAGCCTATCATATTAAAATCGCATAAAATTCCAGTACCCGGTCAACTGCAGATTCTACCTGCAAGTGCAAAATTAGGCAATAAATTTGAAGAACTCGGC
>JAMPHZ010000026.1 GCA_023663145.1 Odoribacter sp. | reverse complement strand
ACACTTAACACTCCTTTTTGTATTTTGTATGTTTAAAATAAGTCAAGATGACTTCAGAGCTAAATTTTGTAGGGAGCGTCTTTCAATACGCCTCCTGCTTGATTGAGTTGTTTGTGGAATCAATACACGTTATCCAATATCATTAGATCAAGGTGTCGGTGCCATGCCTGATCAATGGAACTGTAATATAGGTAATCAGTGCCGTCAACGTCAACTATTGATGACCGGTATATTGAGCGCTCAGTGATGGAGCCTTTTTCAGGGCTGCGGGCGAGAAGCATGCGGGGAGTCGTTGAAACAGCTTCATCAAGATCAATGTCGCATATATATAGATCGGCAGAATTGTTATTCCCGCCCTCCTCGTAACAGCAGATTACTGCTGTGGCCAGACTGTGGTCTCTCATTATGAAGTCAAGGTGCCAGGCGTTGAGGCCGAGGGCGTTTAATTTAATCTCCTGGTAAGCGCCCCAGTGCACATCTGGAGCTGGGACATCGCTTTTTACAATAAAGAGGCGGCTGCCGTCACAATACATCATTTCGTAGTGTCCATCCCGTATCACTACGGCCGGAGACAGCCGCATGTCTCCGGCAGAGCCGAATGGGAGCACTTCTCCGGTGACTGACCATGACTTGCCGCCGTCGGTGGAGATACGCCGTAGCAGACGGTCGCGTTTACCCTTGATGTCGTATTCCCTCCACCAGCATTCAAGTGAGTTGTCGGCCGGATTGAATATAAGATGGGTATCGGAATTGTAGCCGTATTTCGGCGCTGTTGCCAACGGATTGTGACGTCCTTCAGGATCATGCCATGTGTATCCGTCGTCGGATACTGCTATGCATGGATTTTCACAATTGATTTTCCCATCGGGATATGGTGTATAGGCCATCCAGAACCTATGCCCTCCATATGGTTCATTGAAGTATAATACTTTTGGATGTATGTTTTGTGAATTGCCCAGATAATTGACCAGACTCACTGAAGACTGGGACTTGATTAAAGCCTCGATGTCAGAGCTGTTATCGTCGCAGGCGTATAGCGAAGCGGCGGTAATGCATATCAAGACTGCTGTTATTCTGTTTTTCATAGTTTGGTGTCTGTAGAAACGCTGCAAATATAGTTATTAATCGGAACAAAACGTAAAGTATGTCTGTTTTTTTCTGCAAATAATCATTGATTTGTATTTATGTAAACCGTCGGTTGACTTCGCCGCGCGGCCTTTTAAAGCCGTGTTTTTGTTGTTTGACGAATTTTTGTTACCTTTGCACACTTAAACAGAGTATATATGGAAGAACAAGATAATAAAAAGCCTACAGAGGGAGCTTCTTCCCCTCACAGCACAGTATCGCCATGGCAGCGTATCAATACCACTGACCCTTCCAAGGCTGCTCCCGGTAAGCCGGATCAACCAAGCGGACAACCGGTTCCAAAGCCAAAAGATAACAAGAACACGCTGCTGATAGTGATAGGCGTGCTCGTCATTATAATTATAGGTCTTGCCGCATGGTTCTTTGTATACACTTCGTCACAGAAGCGTGATCTTGAGGAAGCAATCTCGCTGAAAGAGCAGGCTGAACTTGATGCAAGTCAACGCGATCTTCAGAATGCTTACGACTCACTGAATGCTGAGTTCAGCCAGTTTGAGAATCAACGACAGCTGATCCTTGACGATTCGGTGAAGCGTGAGCTTACTCAGAAATATGAAACCGCACGCCTGCAGGTGGAAAAACTGCAGCAGGAATTGCGTAATCAAAAGAATCTGAGTTCGGCTGAAATACAGCGCCTTAAAAATGAAATAGAGACATTGCGCAATCTTCTGCGTCACTATGTTGAGGAAATCAACCGCCTAAATCTTGAGAACGAATCGCTGCGTAATGAGAATCAGGAGATAAAGAACCGTAATGAGCAATTGTCGAGCCGGGTGCAGGAAACCTCGCGCCAAAATGAAGAACTTAGCGAGCGAATGACTCTTGCTGAGAAGCTGAATGTAACCGGTGTAAATCTTGTAGCTCTCAACAAAAAGGGCAAGATAGAGAAGAAGGTGAGCAAGGCACGACAGTTACGAGTTACATTTACGATTCCTCAGAACAACTCCACCCCTGTGGGATCCAAGACCATATATCTGCGCATCGTATCTCCATCAGGACAGGTGCTTCCCGGTGCCGGTCAGTTCAGTTTCGAGGGGTCGTCACTTGAGGCTTCTGCAAAGACTGTCATTGAGTATTCAGGCGAGGAATTGGCAGGTATCACCATCTTCTGGGACGTGAATACGGCTTTGACTCCCGGTCAGTATACTGTAGAGCTTTTTGCTGATAACTTCCGTCTCACATCACGAACATTCGAACTTAAATAAAATTGACAGGCTTCTTGCAGCCTTATAGGCATGAATCTATTTCAACAAATCATTGAAGAGGTCAATTCCCCTCAGATCAATCTCATAGGCAGCTGTTATCAGTTGTTGCTGAGTATGCTTTTAGGGAGTGTGGTGGGGTTCGAACGGCGCCGCCGCGGACAGACGGCCGGAGTGCGTACGTTCTCACTCATCGCCATGGGGTCGACTTTAGCGATGATACTGTCGATTTATGTACCGCAAAAGTATGTCGGTGTGCTTGAGGGAGATGTAAGCCGTATTGCGGCACAAGTGATCTCGGGTATAGGTTTTCTTGGTGCCGGAGCCATCATACAGATGAAGGGTTCGGTGAGAGGGCTTACCACAGCAGCAGGGATATGGATGATCTCGGCCATAGGCATGGCAGTGGGTTGCGGCTTGTATGTCATATCGATAGTGGCGACCGGGCTGATACTTTTCATCCTTATACTGCTCGAACGTATCGAACATCGCATAAGCGCCCGTTCAGAGGCGCGGATTATACGCCTTCGGCTGGGAGTTGTGCTTGATGATATAGAGAAATATCGCGAGGTGTGCAACCTTAAGAAAGTGCAGTTGAGCAATTACTATGTGGAATATGACTTCGAGCAGAAGGAAACGCGGCTCAATCTGGTAGTTGTGATGCGCGAGAATACCGATCTCGTTTCGCTCTTTCATGCCTTTGAGAGCCTTTATCCTACCCGTTCGATAACTCTTGCCAATCAGATAAATATATGAATGTGGAAAGCCTGATTACCGACCTTGCGTTTATACTGCTGCTCGGTGCGGTTGTAACAGTGCTGTTCAAATGGCTCAAGCAGCCTGTTGTGCTCGGATATATTGTGGCAGGTTTCCTCGCCAGTCCTAATTTTACATATCTGCCATCGGTGACAACCGAAGCCAATATTGAATTTTGGGCACAGATAGGCATCGTGGTACTCCTTTTCTCTCTTGGCCTTGAGTTCAGTTTCCGCAAATTGTTGAATTCCGGCGGATCAGCCGTGGTCACTGCACTTATAATAGTTGCCGGCATGATGTGTGCCGGCTTCGCCACAGGCCGCATATTGCACTTCAATACAATCAACAGCCTGTTCCTTGGCGGCATGCTGTCAATGTCGTCGACTACCATAATTATAAAGGCATTTACTGACATGGGCCTGCGGCAGCAGAAATTTGCTTCGCTGGTGCTTGCCGTGTTGATCGTGGAGGACTTGTTCGCGGTGGTGATGATGGTGCTTCTGTCGTCAATCGCCATAAATAACTCTGTGCAGGGTGGCGAAATGCTGTGGAGTGTGGGCAAACTGTTATTCTTCCTGGTGATATGGTTCTTGGTGGGGGTTTATCTTCTGCCGTCGATACTTGGTCGTATACGCCGCTTCCTAAATGGAGAGACATTGCTTGTGGTTTCTATGGGGCTGTGTCTCGGCATGGCTGTTTTTTCGGTGTATTGCGGATTTTCCATGGCATTGGGCGCCTTTGTGATGGGGTCGATACTTGCCGGCACGAGCTACGCAGAGCAGATTGAACATGTGGTAAATCCGGTAAAGGATCTGTTTGGTGCTGTGTTCTTCATATCAGTGGGCATGATGGTTCAGCCTGCTATTCTGGCGCAGTATTGGCTGCCGATACTTATATTGTCGATAGTCGTGATAGCCGGTATGATAATCTTCGGCACATTCGGAATGCTTATTACCGGACAGTCATTGCGTGTCGCCATCCGTTCTGGTTTCTCACTGACTCAGATAGGTGAGTTTGCATTCATTATAGCCACTCTTGGTATGAGTCTGCATGTGCTTGAGCCATACCTTTATCCTATAGTGGTGGCAGTGTCGGTCATAACGACTTTCACAACACCTTACTTCATAAAGCTTTCGCTTCCGTTTTATAATTTTGTCGAGCGCCATCTGCCGCAGCGGCTTCATTTCCTGATAGACCGATATACCGGTGAGAATCAAAAAGAGGAAGCTATTGGGGGGCAATGGACTGTGGTGTTGAAGCGTCATCTGTGGCGCACGTTCATCTATTCTGTGATTCTTATCGCAATATCAGTGTGTATGGAGGCGTATGTACGACCATGGCTTGCACCCCTGGCAGGTAAGTGGGGGAATCTGGCGTCGGTTCTGATTGAGGTGCTGTTCATGTCTCCATTCCTGATCGCTCTTGTTTCTCCGGTAAAAATACCAAAGGAGCATGCTGCATCGGCTCATAATATACCGCGTATTGTGCTAACCATCTTCCGTTCACTCATAGCGGCGGGATTTGTTGTGCATGCTATTGCATCTGTATACTCGGCTACGGCCGGTTTCTTTGCCACTTTGGCTGTGGTAGTGCTTGTAATCGTGGTATTTTACCGAGATATCACTTTACGGATGGGTATGATGGAATCGAAATTCTTCGATAATCTCAATGAGCGCGAGTTGCGTCGTTCCGGCAAGAAAAATACGGTGGTCAGCGACTTGCATCTGGCTTACATGACGGTGGGAGCCGGATGTCCGTTCGCCGGTGAGCGACTGATGGACAGCAATCTCCGTAAGACATATAATGTGAATGTCGTGAGCATACAGCGTGGTTATCAGAATATCCCTATCCCTAACGGTCGCAGGCGCATTTATCCCGGAGATGTGATAGGTGTGATAGGAACGGATGAGAGTATAGCCGCATTGCTTCCTGTGGCCGAGGCTCAGCTTATGGCTGACGGTCAGGGCGGCAGTCATGAGGAAATGACACTTGCCTCGATATTGCTTTCGTTCAATTCACCACTGATTGATAAGACTCCTTCAAGTGCGTCCTTACGTGACAACTACGATGTGCTCGTGGTCGCGGTAAACCGTGGCGGTGAGTTCATTGACTCCAATCCAAATCTTAAATTTGCCCCCGGTGACATTGTCTGGCTCGCCGGAACGGCCAAAAATATAGCCCGACTTAAATAACAGCCTCTTTTACAAAGCCTATTTATGACAACTGACACAGGTGACCTCCGGTACAAAATGCGTGGCGTCTCAGCATCAAAAGAAGACGTGCATAACGCAATCAAGAATGTTGACAAGGGTATATTTCCCGGCGCGTTCTGCAAAATTATCCCCGACATACTTGGCGGTGACCCCGATTGGTGCAATATAATGCACGCCGACGGCGCCGGTACGAAATCATCACTGGCTTACGTCTACTGGCGCCGGACAGGAGACCTTGACGTGTGGAAAGGTATCGCGCAGGATGCGCTTATAATGAATATCGATGATCTGCTGTGTGTAGGCGCTACCGATAACATACTGGTATCATCAACAATAGGGCGCAACAAAAATCTCGTGCCCGGTGAAGTCATATCGGCGATAATCAACGGCACCGAAGAACTGTTGGCTGATCTGCGCAGTCATGGTATCGGAGTCTGGGCCACAGGAGGCGAGACTGCTGATGTGGGTGACCTTGTGCGCACCATTATTGTCGATTCCACGGTTACCTGCCGCATGCCGCGTGCTGACGTAATTGATAATTCCCGGATAGCGGCAGGCGACGTGATAGTGGGACTGTGCTCCTATGGCCGTGCGACGTATGAGGCTGTATATAATGGAGGTATGGGTAGCAATGGCCTCACTTCGGCCCGTCATGACGTTTTTTCCAAGAATGTCGCACGCGACTTCCCGGAGAGTTATGATCACTCCATACCGGATGAACTCGCCTACAGCGGTGGTTGTGAACTTACCGACCCGGTTGACGGTTCGCCACTTGATGCAGGGCGCCTGGTGCTTTCCCCTACGCGTACTTACGCACCTGTGGTTAAGGAAATCCTTAAACAGATGCGCCACGGGATTCACGGTATGATACATTGCTCAGGCGGAGCGCAGACAAAGGTGATGAATTTTGTGCAGAACAAACTTGTGGTGAAAGACAATATGTTCGACCCGGGGCCTTTGTTCACGCTTATTCAAGAGCAGTCGGGCACCCCATGGCGCGAGATGTACAAGGTATTTAATATGGGACACCGTTTTGAGATATACCTTCCTGAGAACATGGCACGTCAGGTAATTGATATCTCGCGCTCGTTCAATATCGATGCAAAGATAGTGGGACATGTTGAGGAAGCTCCGCAGAACCGGCTTATCATAAAATCGCAGTTCGGCACATTCGAATATTGACCGTAACGCCCCTCCATGGGGCGTTACGCTTTTATATGACACTGCATTCTCAAGATTTATCAAAAAAACGGCGCGCGGTTCGAAAAAAATTCGTAACTTTGCGTGCAATAAAAACCAAAGCAACATACATAATGGCGTCTTTTATTGCTGATAGAGTAGCTATGGACGGTCTTACTTTTGACGATGTCCTGCTCATCCCGTCTTACTCGGAGGTACTGCCCCGTGAAGTCAATCTCACCACCCGCTTTTCACGTAACATAACCCTTAATGTGCCTATAGTCTCGGCTGCCATGGACACGGTGACAGAGTCACAGCTTGCCATAGCCATAGCCCGCGAAGGCGGTATAGGTGTCATTCATAAGAATATGCCTATCGCAGAGCAGGCACGTCAGGTGCATGCGGTAAAGCGTGCTGAGAACGGTATGATATATGATCCGGTGACCATACGTCGTGGAGCTACCGTGGGGCAGGCTCTCGGCATGATGGAGGAATATCACATAGGTGGTATTCCTGTGGTTGACGAAAACGGATTCCTGGTAGGTATTGTGACAAACCGCGACCTTCGTTTTGAAAGTGACCTCAACCGTCTGATTGATGAGGTCATGACAACTGAAAATATAGTGACGACCTCACAGTCTACCAACCTTGAGGACGCTGCCCGCATCCTGCAGCAACGCAAGATCGAGAAGCTCCCTGTGGTTGACAGCGCAGGAAAGTTGGTTGGACTTGTCACGTACAAAGATATCACGAAAGCCAAAGACAAGCCCAATGCATGCAAAGATCATCTCGGGCGTTTGCGTGTGGCGGCAGGTATAGGCGTTACCGCTGATACCATGTTGCGTGCCACCGCTTTGGTTGAGGCCGGAGTAGATGCTTTGGTGATAGATACCGCGCACGGCCACTCGAAAGGTGTGGTGGGCGTCTTGAAGGATGTGAAACGTGAATTTCCCGGAATTGATGTCCTCGTGGGTAATATAGCTACCGGCGATGCCGCCCGTTTCCTTGCCGACAACGGTGCAGACGGTGTGAAGGTAGGAATCGGTCCCGGTTCGATATGCACAACCCGTGTGATAGCCGGTGTGGGCGTGCCACAGCTGTCGGCCGTATATGATGTGGCTACAGCCCTTGAATCATATGGCATACCTTTGATAGCCGACGGTGGCATACGCTACAGCGGTGATATTGTAAAGGCGCTTGCTGCCGGCGCACACTCAGTGATGCTTGGCGGAATGCTTGCCGGAGTAGAGGAGTCTCCCGGCGACACCATCATCTTCAATGGCCGCAAATATAAGACCTATCGCGGCATGGGATCGCTTGAAGCCATGGAGAAAGGTTCAAAAGACCGCTATTTCCAGGGTAATGAAAGTGACTCAAAGAAACTTGTCCCTGAGGGAATAGCCGCCCGTGTTCCTTATAAAGGTTCACTATATGAAGTCGTGTACCAGATGCTTGGGGGACTGCGTGCCGGAATGGGCTATTGCGGAACACCCACTATTGAGGATCTTCATCATGCCCGCTTCACGCGCATAACAGCTGCCGGTGTGGCGGAGAGCCATCCACATGATGTAGCCATTACAAGTGAGGCCCCCAATTATTCAACCGGACAACGATAATTTTTATCACTCCATATAATAAAGGTATTTTTTCTGCGTTATATATGTTGAATTAATCTATTTTGACTATTCAACGATTACTCAAGCAATGAAAAAGCAATTCTTGGCCTTAGGCATCGCCGGTGCCTCCATTCTTTTTATGGCCGCTAAATCCGCCGAGCCAATTCTTATGAATATAGCCGGAAAGGATGTTACACTTGGCGAATTTGAATACTTATATCATAAGAACAGCACCCAGCAGGTGCAACCTCAGTCACTTGACGAATATGTGCAGATGTTCATAGACTACAAGCTTAAGGTTGCGGACGCTGAGGCGGCCGGTATTGACACCACGGCAGCTTTTGTAAAGGAATTCTCACAATTCCGTAACGAGTTGGCGGCTCCTTACCTGAAAGACAATGAAGTGCTTGACTCATTGGTGCGCCAGCTTTATGACCACATAACACGCGAGGTTTATGTGAGCCATATAATGATGAACATGGGCAACGAGGAGACTCTTGACTCCCTGCGTACCGCCATCCTTGAGCATAGGACCACATTTGAAGATGTGGCCCGCGAGTACTCAATTGACCGTGGCACCTCTCAACAAGGTGGCAGGATGGGATGGGTTGGTGTCAACCGCTATCCATGGGCTTTTGAAGAAGCAGCTTATGCCACCCCACAGGGTGATATCTCACCTGTGATAAATTCCGGATTCGGTATACATATAGTACGCACCGATATTTCGCGCCCAAGCCGTGGAGAGGTCCTTGTGGAGCATATATTGCGTCTTACCCGCAATGTCAGTGATAGTGTGGCCCAGGCTGAGGCAGTGCGTATCGATTCCATCTATCAGGCAGTGACAACCGGAGGTGCCGATTTCGCTCAACTTGCCACTACGTTGTCGCAAGACCCGGGGTCGGCAAGCAAGGGCGGCAGACTTGACTGGTTCGGTACTGGAATGATGGTTGCTGAATTCGATTCGGCGGCTTTTGAAACACCGGTAGGTGGTTATTCCAAGCCATTCCAATCGTCGTTCGGATGGCATATTGTGCATAAGCTTGATCAGCGTATGCCTCCGTCGATTGAAGAGGCGCGCCCGCAACTTGAGGCTCAGATCGCGGGCAGTGACCGCAGCCAGATGCCTCAGCGCGCCTTTGCCTTGAATATGATTAAGAAATACAAAGGTAAATTTATCACGAAGAATTTCGAACGCGTGGCTCGCATGGCTGACGAACTGGGCGGTCAATATGATTCTACGATGGTTGCTGAGTTCAGCCGTTCCGATTTACCATTGTTCGAACTCGGAGGTAAGAAATATACCTTGGCTCAGGTTATGACCGCTATGCCTGCCAATGCGCTAAAAGGCGGCCAGAACATAGCGAATGCTGTCAAGGATGCGGCCGGTATATATATGAGTGACCGTGCAGTAGATATGGCTCGTGTTGATCTCGAATCAGCCAATCCCGATTATCACAATCTTGTAAATGAATATCGCGACGGTATACTGTTGTTCGAGATTTCCAACCGTAATGTATGGCAGCGTGCCGCTGATGATAAGGAGGGCCTTGAACAGTTCTTCAAGCAGAACCGCAGCAAGTACACCTGGGAATCACCTAAGTTTAAGTCTTACATAATTTTTGCATCCAATGACTCGATATTAGGAGAGGCTATGACTTTCGCGCAGACTCTTCCCGCAGATATGGCTCCCACTGATGTGGTGAAAAGCATACGTGATAAGTTTGGCCGTGATGTGAAAGTAGAACGCGTAATAGCTGCGAAAGGTGAAAATGCTATTACTGACTACTTGGCGTTCGGCGGCGAGAAACCATCGTCTGATAATGCCCGATGGCCGTCATATGCTGCATTCCGTGGCCGCGTAATTGAAGCTCCTGAGGAGGCAGCTGACGTGCGTGGAGCAGTTGTAGCTGATTTCCAGGCTGAACTCGAACGCCGTTGGGTAGAAGGACTACGTGCAAAATACCCGGTTAAGATCAATCAAAAAGTAATGGGGCAGGTGAAATAAAATCACATCCCTGTCACGGTATTGTCAATCCGTAAAAACCTTAATACAATGCGCCAAAGCAACATCAGGGTCTCAATTGCATCAACTGTTGTAGCTTTGGCGCTTCTTTTTTGCGGCTGCGGTAAGGATCATGCCGAGACATCAGACAGCCCAAAGGGTGATTTTATTGTGAAGGTCGGGAATCAGATGCTTTCGGCCGCTGACCTTGCCAAGGCTATTCCGGCCGGTCTTAGTCCGGAAGATTCCTCCCGTTACACCCGTGTGTACGTGACTGAGTGGATAAACTCGCACCTTGTCAGTGACTATGCCGCTTCGGAGATAGATATGCAGGAAATTGACCGGCTCACTGAGGAATACCGTAATCGGCTCATATTGCTTGAATACCGCAGGAGGCTGTTCCAATCGCAGGCCGATTCGATAAAGTCCGATTCGATACAGGCATATTATGAATTGCACAAGAAAGATTTTGTATTACAACATCCTCTTGTAAAAGGTACATATCTCAAGATACCTACGCATGCCGCAAATATCAATATATTGCGCCGGTTGTACCGTTCTACCAAACCCGATGATATTGACCGGCTTGAGAAGGAGTCATTATCAAGCGCCATACATTATGATTATTTTCGCGACAACTGGGTGGACTGGGAGCAGATAGAGACAAAGATTCCATATAATTTCGGAAGTGATGCCGACGGGTGGCTGCGCGCCAACAATACCCTTGATATAAAGAACGGAAATTTTGTATACCTTCTTTTTATAAGTGATTATCTTCCCACCGGTCATATAATGCCTCTTGAACAGGCCCGTGGACAAGTTGTGGAGAGGCTGATGAACCGGCGCCGGGCAGAGTTTGACCGCGAGATATCCCGCAATCTATATACAAAAGCTCTTGAGAGCGGTAGGCTTGTTATTAATATTCCTTTAGAATAGCAGTGAGTGCATGGAACTATGTTACCTAAACTCCATATTATAACAATACGGGTAAAATGCACATTGAGACTGCTGTCATAAGTATAGAGGAATTATTGTCTCCGGCTGTGTAAAAGTATATACAACAAGCGGCGCAGACAGCTATTATAACAATCACGGTCATTCGGGATATTGTACGGAAACGGAAGTAGTAATTCATAACTACACATCTATGCCTGATCCTCAACAGGTATGCTCAATAATACACAAAAGGTGTGAGGATTAATGCTGTTTTATCCTATTATCCGGTCTTGGCGTACCATTGTAGCAGATAAAACAACAGCCCCACACCAATTTACTATATAGCTATCCTGAAGGATAAGGTATAAGCAAACAGTGCGGCGCTATTGCAATTCTATCTCCGCTACAGTTCAAACCGCCAAGTTCGATAATAGAAGATAAAAATCAATAACACCTAAATATCAAAATATATTCCGGTTCAATGCCTCTGCATGAGTGGGAATCAATTGCAAAGTTACACATAAAAATCACAATTGCAAAGTGCGATAAGCAAAAGCACCTCAATTGCGCTCCATAGAGATAACTGTTTTAAAGCACATGATAGGAAGTATATAAACGGCAACCCCGGTAACCATGGTTACCGGGGTTGCACGTAGCCGTCATAGGCTCCGAACGTGATGATTACTTGTGAGCCATCGAATCGGAAACGGTGAGGCGAGCGCGACCTTTTGCGCGGCGGCGAGCCAAAACCTTACGGCCTTCGGGGGTCGACATGCGTTCACGGAAGCCGTGCTTGTTTACGCGCTTGCGGTTGTGGGGTTGAAATGTTCTTTTCATTGCCTTTTATGTTTATTTTGATTTATTCTTATATAGTGCGATTCGAGGGGCAAAGTTAGCAATATTTTTTAAATATAGCAACTAAAAGGACAAAAATTTAGCCTATCAGCTCAACCCCTATGCCGGGGCGATCTGGTATGGTTACCTTGCCGTCAACAATCTTGATGCCGTCGAAGCGATCATTGGCGATTAGCAGGTTCCCGTCAAGATCAGCCCAATCTACCAGAGGTGATAGTTGTGCGGCTGCCGTAACGGCGCATGAAGTTTCAGTCATGCATCCGAGCATCACTTTCATGCCCATAGCTCTGGCGAGAGTAGCCATCTGGTATGCTTCATGCATGCCTGTGCTTTTCATCAGCTTGATGTTGATACCGTCATATGCCTGAGACGCACGTGCCACATCGGGTAAGCGCTGAAGAAATTCATCGGCTATGAGTGGCAGAGGAGAGCGTTCGCGCAGCCATGCGGTTTCTTCGAACATTTCTTTTGGCATTGGCTGCTCCACGAATAAACAATTTTGGTCGGCAAGCCATTTACACATGTCAAGTGCGTGGTTCTTGTCAGTCCAACCTTGGTTGGCATCGACGCATATTGCCACGTCAGAGTATTTACGTAACGCTTCCACGGTTTCTTTGTCGTGGCCAACGCCCATTTTTACCTTAACGACCTTGAATGGTTTACATTCGTCGATTTTTGCTTTCATCTCAGCCGGGTCGGAATCGTAGGATATAGTATACGAGGTGTTAGGAGCCTTTTCCGGGCTAAGTCCCCAGATCTTGTACCATGGCTGTCCCATGATTTTGCCTGTGAGGTCGTGGAGAGCTATGTCAATGGCCGCTTTTGCGGCTCGGTCATTTGGAGCCACACTGTCAAGGTATCCGTGTATTTCTTCGATACGGAATGGATCGGAGAACTGAGCGAGGTCAAGCTTCGACAGGAAATTGCATACAGAGTCAATGCTTTCGCCTAAATAAGGAGGCATCGACGCCTCTCCATAGCCTATGATACCGTCGTATTCAATCTGTACCTGCACATCAGGGGTGGTGGTACGTTGTGAACGGGCTAAATTGAATGCGTGCCGCAGTTTTAGTTCGTAAGGTTCAAAAGAGAGGTTGAGGCGCCCGGGGCGTGTGGTGGCCCGGGTCGGGGTGCCGGTGGCTGAGAGAGAGATGGGAGCAGCGGCAAAAGCAAGTCCCAAAGCGGAGGTTTTGAGGAAATTTCTGCGGTTCATGGCAATGGCTTGTTTGTTTTAAAATACCAGGGGTGGTCTATTGCACGGGTGATGCCTTCTGTACCTTCTGATCCGTGGATTCTGACTGAGTGAAGGGGAGAATAGAGATATGAAGGAGCCGAAGGGTCAACGCTGTTACGTTTTACGCGCCCTGATGAATGTATATACATGCCGTCGTGGTCATATATGGCCACGTGGGTTATACGTCCGGTAGATTTGTTGCCGAAAAACATGAGGTCGCCGGCTTGATAGGAGGGCCATTCCGAGGCTTCGAGCCGCTTGCCGGTGAGAGCTTGCTGAGAAGCGTCGCGGCGCAGGATGATGCCGTTGTTGAGATAGCTTACCTTTACCAATCCTGAGCAGTCGACACTTTTTACAGATGTGCCGCCCCACAGGTAGGGTGAGCCTTCAAGGGAGTATGCCGTATCAAGTATTTTTTTTATGTTGAATGATTGGTCGGCCCATGTGCGCACTGGAGTGAATTCGGCTGTGTTTACCCATGCATTACGTCCGTCGGGCAGTATTACAGGTGTACGCCCGTTTGAAGGTGAATGGTTTGTGTCGGGGGTTACAATTGTACCGAGCACAATGTCGGTTACCACATCGCGTGGCTCTGATGCATCGGGTGTGTAAAATGCGTGTGACTGCCATAAGTTTGTGGCTACAAGGCGAGAGTCATTGGTACGCCAGGCGTCAAATTCCTCCTCGGACAGTGGTGCTATTGAACTGTCGGGTACGTAGGCTATATATCCATCGGGCGTTTGCACACGCATCCATCCATTACGGTTCTCGAGTATCCTTACTGGTGTTCCCATTACGGCTTGTGTAGCCATCTCGCCTGCATGTGCGGCGCGCGTGCGTAATGAGGCGACAGGAATTGACACAAGTCCATGGTTATCGTATGGATATACCGATGCTTTGTTGACGAATGTGATGCCGGCTTCTGCAAGTGCCGATGTGGCGGCTGTCAGTGCCGTGCTGTCGCTTGTGACTCCAGAGAGGATAGCTCCAGAGCCTGGTGTTTCGTCAAGTTTAAGTTCAAAAACGACCTGACGGGAGTCGGGAGCAACTTTTTTCTTGACGGCGGTAAGGACATCGGTGCCGGTGGTGGCTGCGAACATCGGAGCCGCCCATATTGCTGTTAATGCTGTTATCAGGAGAGTTGTCTTCATTGTTCAATTTTGACAGGAATAACGCTGTTTAGTTTAAAATGGCTGCTCCATGCCGGATAAAAAAGATTTCCGCGTGATGTTTCTACTTCTCCAGGCTGGAAATCCACGGTTTCTGAGCGTACGAATTTTTTTGGTGGATACAGGGCTCCGCATATCCCGTGATTGGTGGCGAAGCGATGGGCATCCATTCCGTGAGAATAGAAGCCTTGTGTCTCGGGGCGGATGGCTGCGGTGTATCGCCCGAATGAAGTGTCGACAGGTACCCAGCCAATGCCTTCGAAGTATACCTCGGCCCAATCATGATAGTTCTTCTCACCTGGGTGGATCATCCATCCGCTTTCCCATCGTGCCGGGATACCGAGGGTACGCATAAGAGATATGTAAAGTAGTGATACCTGTCCGCAGTCGCCATGTCCTTGCTGCATGACATAAGCAGGGATGCAATCGATGGTGCTGTATTCGCGTGCTCCTGCCCAGGGGAAATTGGATATGAAGTCGAATACCCGTTCTGATAGGCGGTAGGGATTGTTCTCATCGCCTGCGATGGCACGCGCCAGGAATGGCATTTTGATTATATGGGGATCTTCAGTTGCTGTATATCTACTATATAAATCGGAAGATTTATCGTATGGCTTCAGATTGGCAAGAATATATTCTTCGGGGAAGTATTGTCCTGCGGCGGTGTATGCAGCCGAGTATTCGAAGTGGGCGGTGTCGCCTGGTACGGGAGCGGGAGCCTCGAAATAGATTGTGTTGTGTACCGAGCGTCCGTCACTGAGCGTGTAAGGTGCCGAAGCTGATAATATTTCTATATCACTTTGGCGTGATGATTCAAACGGAACGGGCAACCATACCCGCAATGTGTCACCGGCAATGGCTTCATGCCCCGGTACATCAAGCGAGAATGTATATTCAACACGGTGGGCCCCTCCTAAGGGGTTAACACCGTTATGCCAATCTATAACTGAGTCCACATAGCTTATGCGACGCTCGCCGGGATTGGCGCCTCTGTGGTGCCATCCACCGTTGCGCATGGGGTCAAGGTGGTAAAGGTTCCGCAGGGCTTTGCGAAATACTCTTACAGTATCATTTATCACCATGGTCTCAACGAATTTGTTTGTAATCATCTCGTTGATAACCTCCGGAGTGAGTGAGGAATCATGGGCGGCGGCCATGGTTGTGAATTGCTCCACGGTGTATGGAAAATCTGTTGATATGCGTCGTGATATGGCTTCGGATGCATTGTCCTCAAGCCACAGAGGAGTGGATGCTGAGGCGCATAAGGCTCCTGTGGTGGCGATTGTCATCAATAGTCGCTTGATCATAGTGTTCCGGTTTTGTGTTGGTCAAAGTAAATGGTTCCGAAGAAGTCCGGGCGATGGAAATCAGGCCGTTCAATGTCTATGGGATTCCATGACAGGTAGTGAGGTTCGTTGGTCGCAGACGCGCATTTGTAGAAGTTGGCGTTTGCTTTTTCAGGCATGTTGTCGGCGTCTAATCCCATCAGATCAAGTGGAATCGCTACAAGCAGATTCCATGTGAACAGGCCTTCGATCTCACAGAACGGGCGTGTGCCGCACGATGGATAGCGGCGGATGGTGGCAATTTCCTGTGATGTCAGACGAGTGGGGTTGGGCCTTTCGCGGCGGTGAGATGCGTTGACGGCTCCTATGCAGTTGAATTCAAAATTCCAGTAATGTCCGTCGCATGCCGGATCTATGAAAAATTCCACGCAGGAGTCCTGGCTTACAGGCGACTGATCTTCAAAGTTGACTGCGCGAAGGTAGTTGCATCGGGTCAGGAAATCAATATAGAGATATTTGGAAGAGTATGCTGTAGCAAAGGTGGCCATGGGCCTGTAGGCTGAGACTTCGGGCCAGTTGACGTGACTTATGTCGCCGCGCGCGCCACGGTCATCGAGCAGAGCGATGATGGCATCTGGATCAGTAATCGAGTCAAGTCGGTCGATGCGGGGGATAGTGATGCTGTTGCAGTTTGATTTCCGTGTCATATGATCAGTTCTTTTATCGCCATTGTGAAGCCGAATGCGGCCATGGCAAGTAATATTATTGCGATAATTCGGTTGACGAGCCATAGGGCGCGCACGTTGAACCGTCGTCTCAGGCGGTTGACGAGCCAGGTCACACCGTACCACCAAAGCAGGGCACCACCCAATATGCACACATATGCAAAGATGTAGTGGTAAAGTCCGTAATCAGGCAATATAAGCACGAATCGTGCGAAAAGGCCGACGATGAAGAATAATATGAGGGGATTGGAGAATGTGAGCAGGAATCCGGTGGCGAAGTCGGTCCAGTAGCTGTTGGCAGGTGAAGGTGTGGCAGTCTTTAGTGCCCGGGTAGGATTCTTACGGAACAGGTAAATTGCAAAGATTGCGAGGACCAATCCCCCCAGTAACTGTAGCCATTGTTGCTGTTCATTGATGAAGTCTGTGACGAAACTGAGTCCAAATCCTGTGAGAAGGCAGTATATCAGATCGCTCAGAGCCGCGCCAACACCTGTGAAAAGGCCAGCCCAACGCCCTTTGCTGATTGTGCGTTGGATTATGAGCATGCCTATTGGCCCCATCGGTGCCGATATGAGCGCTCCGATTGCCAGTCCTCGGGGTAATATGTATAGCAACTGCTCCATTTTCCAAATAGCAAATTTACGCAATTTTCGTAAAACGGGCAAGATGTGTGAGGTGTTTTGGCCTTTTTGTATGCTTTTTTAAATAAAAACGGCTGCCATGACAGAGTCGCGGCAGCCGTGATGTAGTTGAACAGGATAAAAAGTGTCAGATGATGAGCATGGCATCGCCGTAACAACCGAACCGATATCCTTCTTTTACCGCTTCGGCATATGCTTTCATGACAAGGTCGTAGCCGCCGAATGCCGATACCATCATGAGCATTGTTGAGTATGGCAGATGGAAGTCGGTCAGCAGCGATGTAGTGACCGTGAAATCGTAAGGAGGGAAGATGAATTTGTTGGTCCATCCCTCATATACTTTCATGTGTCCGCCCATTGATACGGCGGAGGATATTCCGCGGAGAACAGAGGTTCCTACCGCGCAAACTTGCTTGCCCGAGTCCTTGGCCCGGTTGACAGTGTCTACGAGTTCAGCCGAGGCGTTCATCTGCTCGGAGTCCATCCGGTGTTTGGTTAGATCTTCCACGTCAATTTCGCGGAAAGTTCCGAGACCACTGTGCAGGGTTATGAATGCTTGTTCCACGCCTCTTATTTCAAGGCGTTTGAGAAGTTCGCGCGAGAAGTGGAGCCCTACACCCGGAGCTACAACGGCACCTTCTTTACTTGCGTAGAGTGTCTGGTAGGCTTCGGCGTCTTCGTCGCGTGGCGCACGGTTGATATACCCTGGCAGGGGAGTGTGTCCCAGTGCGAACAGCTCTTTCTTGAATTCATCGTGAGGACCATCGTACAGGAATCTCAGGGTGCGTCCTCGTGAGGTGGTGTTGTCAATAACTTCGGCCACCATATTGCCCTCGTCGCCGAAATATAGTTTGTTGCCGATACGTATCTTGCGGGCCGGTTCAACGAGGACGTCCCACAGCTTGTTGTCGGAGTTAAGTTCGCGCAGCAGGAAAACTTCAATGCGTGCACCGGTTTTTTCCTTATTTCCGTAAAGGAGTGCAGGAAATACCTGGGTGTCATTAAAAACCATAACGTCGCCGTCGCCATAATATGAAAGCAAGTCTTTGAAAACCTTATGCTCGATGGTCTTGTTCTTACGGTCAAGCACCATCAGCCGGCACGCATCGCGTTCTTGGGGCGGATCCTGGGCAATGAGTTCGTCGGGAAGTTGGAATTTAAACTGTGAAAGTTTCATTATATGCTGTGTATTATAGTTTTATGAAATTGGATAGTCGTCGGGAAATTCAACCGGGGTTTCAGCGATCAGTTTTACGGCATCCTCAACAGACATGCATTGGCCGATGGTTACATCGCCCACCCGTGTGCGGCGAAGAGCCGCGAGATGAGCTCCTGATTGAAGAGCTCGGCCAATGTCGCGTGCCAAAGCTCTGATGTATGTGCCTTTGCTACATACAACTCTTATCTTTAGGAGTTCGGAAGAATATTCAAGTAATTCTATTTCATCTATTATCAGGATCTTGGGTTTCAGTTTGACTTCAACACCGGCGCGCGCCATGTCGTAGGCGCGGCGACCGTCTATCTTGCATGCTGAGTACTCGGGCGGAACTTGCTCTATGCGACCTGTGAATCTGGTGAGCACATCTTCTACCATGTCTTGTGATATGTGAGCGGTAGGGTAGGTGGCGTCAATTTCGGTTTCACGGTCGAAGGATGGCGTTGTGGCTCCTAAGGCAATATCGGCTATATATTCTTTCACACCAGACTGAAGCCTGTCGATTTCCTTTGTGGAGCGGCCTGTGCAAATGATCATCACGCCTGTGGCAAGCGGATCAAGGGTGCCTGCATGCCCGACCTTTATTTTTCTGACGTTTATGCGGCGGTATATGGCTCCACGGATGCGCTTTACGGCGTCGAAAGAAGTCCACCCCAAGGGTTTGTCGATGCAAATTATTTCACCTGCAATGAAATTCATATCAGAATACGATGCAAAGGATACCTGCTATAAGGCAGTATACTGCAAACCATACGAGCTTGCCTTTCTTGACAATATTCAGCATCCATTTGCAGGCTATACAGCCCACGATGAATGAGGCAAGGAATCCTACGAGCATAGGTACCCATCCTATTGATGCCGCGGCAGTAGAGGCCGGTTCTGTGATATAGTCCTTGACATCAAGTAGGGCTTCTCCAAGAATCGGAATGATTACCATCAGGAATGAGAAGTGTGCCACTTGCTCGCGTTTGTCTCCTATGAGAATGCCTGTGGCGATGGTGGTACCGGAACGTGACAGCCCCGGTAGCACGGCTATTGCCTGGGCGATGCCGATGATAAATGCGTCAAGGTAGGTTATGTCGCGTGGGGTGTAGGCTTTATGTGCTGCTGGAGAATCAAGCAGCGGCCTGGTGCGGAAGAAGTATGAGAAAGACAGCAGCAGCGCTGTGACCATAAGGCATATGCCTACAACGGTGAGGTCAGTTCCGAAGAATCCTTCTATTTGCTTTTTAAAGCATACGCCGACAATACCAACAGGGATACAGGATATGAGGATTTTGATTACGGTATTGAAGTTTTCATCGCGGCGCAAGGTGAAGAAAGAACGGCACAGAGGCAGGAATTCATGCCACAGTACTACGATTGTACTCAGTACGGTTGCGACGTGCAGCATTACGTCGAATTCAAGGCTTTCTGCACCCGAAAGGTCAAGCCCAAGCAACGAGCGGCATATTTCAAGATGTCCTGAGGAGCTGATGGGCAAGTATTCTGCCAGACCTTGCACGATGCCCATTATCAAAGCGTTTATAGTATCCATTGTAATCGTTTATTTACGAGGTCTAATACACACGGCTATTGCCATGGCTACAAATCCGAGAAAAGTAATCGTAGGCCCGACCACAATGCGGCGGGTGCTGAAGATGTCAGGGTTGAAAGCTTCTTCAGTTGATGATCCGCCCAACATGAGCAGAAATCCTGCTATGATCATGATACCGGCGGCAGCCATGAAGATGAAGTTGTTGCGTGCCAGAGGCTTTTCGTCGAAAGCCTCATGCTCGATTTTGTTGCCTGTGTGTTTATCTTTCATTGTTAATACTGTATTATTTCATGAACATGTCATCGTAACCTAAGCGTAGGTAACGGTTTGTGGCCAATGCCGATGCGCAAAGGCATATCAGTAGTCCGAGGATCACCACTACAGCGAAAATCAACCACATGTCGCTCCATGTTATCAGTTGATCGAATATGGGATCAAGGTGAGACATATAGAACTTTACGCCGGTCAGTATGCCGCATGCGGCTAAAGCCGCTATAGCACCCGTAAAGAGTCCGGCGAGGAGGAAAGGGCGCCTGATGAAAGCTCCGGTAGCTCCCACAAGTTTCATTGTGTGTATTATAAATCGTCGCGAATATACGGCTAATGACACTGTATTGTTGATCAGAACGAATGATATTACCAATAGGGCGGCTGCTATTGCCATGAGTATGATAGTCAGGCGCGACAGCACTGAATTGATGTTGTCGACTACAGTGGTTTCAGTGACCACCTCATCTATTGATGGTACGAGTTCCATGCGGGTAGCGATGGCGGCTATTGAGTCGCTGTTGGCGAAAGCGGGTTTTACTTTTACGTCAATTTCCGGGTTGAATGGATTGTCATCAAGTAGAGAGTCGAGAGGCTCGCCCATGAGTTCCGATTCCTGACGCAGGATTTCATCAGCCGGCGTGTATGCCAACGACTCGGTGAAGCGAGCTGCTGCAAGTTCGCGTTTGAGCCGTGATATTTCGGTGTCGGAGGCATCGCGGTCAATTTTGACAATGAATCCTATGTTGCGGCGGATACTGTCGCCCATAGACCCGGACGCTCTCAGGGTCATGGCCAGTATGCCGAGTATAAGCAGCACAAGGGTCACACTCACCACAGAGGTGAATTGCGAGCCGAAAGTGGATATGCGGGCTTTTTGTTTGTTTGCCATTTAATTGTGATGCAGTAAATTACAAAATCAGGGGCGGTGCAAAATGGCCGCTTATGCCCAAATTTCGTGCAAAATTACAACATTTTAAGCCCGATGTCAAACTTTTTAAGGTAAAAGTTTGTGAAACACATGCATAAAATTGCTTTTTCTGATGCAGATACTTTATATTCGGTATCGTAGGGATCGGTGAAAACATATGATTTACTGATTTTTTGGTATTGCCGGGATGTAAAATTAGCAGTTACTTTGCATCGTGAAAATTGAATTGTTTTGGTTTCCCCGCAATCGGGAACCAGATTTGAAGATTGGTTAACTGGAATCTTCTCATAATTTAGGTAATTAATTGTGCGAGCCTCACAGGGCCACCGGAAGCGGCGAGACGAGAGTCCCGCCGCTTCTGGTAAATATTATGGTGTATTTTTTTGTCGGGGCGGTGCAAAACTCGCGGGATTTTTGTTACCTTTGCGGTAGCATTTTGTAAATTATGCGAAAATGAAGATATTTTCATCTGACGAAATAAACGCGATAACACAATATACTCTGAAAGAGCAGGGCCTTACCGAGCAACAGTTCATTGACTCGGTGAGTGATGCCTTGGCTCTTGAAATAATCACGGCTATCATTCCCGGTCACAGGATAGTGGTGTTTGCAGGCCCTGAATTAAATGGCGCATATGCACTTGCTACAGCACGTCACCTGTGTCTTCAAGGGTTTCATCCCGAGGTGTTTCTCTTTAACGTAGGAGGCAAACGCCTGAGTACTGCATGCACGGTGGAGCGAGATGTCCTGCGCGAGACGTGTGGAGAGGATTCACTTACTGAAATCACAGGACTTGAGTTCTCAATGCCTGATCTACAGGGAGATGTGACGGTAATAGACGGTATCTTCGGCACTGAGCGCAAGACTCCGTTGGGTGGTGGATTCCAGAGTATCGTACGTCATATCAATGATATGAAGACTCGTGTGATCTCTCTTGACGTGCCATCCGGTCTGCTTGTTGATGCTGTAGAGGGGCTTATAAGCCGTAATATAATTCATGCCTCAATCACATTGGCCATCGGTATGCCGCGTGTTGCCTTCTTCCTTAAGGAAAATGCCGAGTTGCTTGGGACATGGAAAGTGGTCCCGGTGGACTTTAGCCGCCGTGCGTTGCATGATGCCCCATGGCAGTTCAGGGTGATGGAACGCGGAGATGTGCGCCGTCTTCTGTTGCCGAGGCCGGTATTCGAGAGTAAGGCTGACGCGGGGGATACAATAATTTTTGCCGGGTCATCAGGAATGATGGGCGCGGCTGTGCTTGCTGCCCGCGGAGCATTGCGCGGCGGATGTGGCAAGGTGACAGTGCACGGGCCACGCTGCGGCTTTTTTGTGATGCAGTCGGCTGTGCCATGTGCCATGTATGACACAGATCCCGGAGATATGTGTAATGTGCAGATAGAGTTGAAACATGATTTCAGGTCAGTGGCTATCGGCCCGGGTCTTGGTACGGCCGATTCCACAATCGACACTCTTGACAGTTTCCTCAAGATAGCTAATGCCAACAGTCGCCCGTTGGTACTTGACGCCGATGCCCTCAATTGTATGGCTATACGCCCCGATATGCTCAATCATGTGCCGGTGATGTCGGTGCTCACACCGCATCCGGGTGAATTTGATCGTCTTTTCGGGCGGCAACCGTCAAGCTATGCACGTTTGTTGAAAGCTATCGAGGTGGCTAACAAACATAAAATCATAATTGTGCTCAAAGGGCATTATACTGCAGTAGTGCGCCCTGATTTCAAGGTTTATTTCAATCCCACTGGTACTCCCGCCATGGCTACCGGCGGATCGGGAGACGTTCTCACAGGGCTTATAGCATCGTTTATGGCACGTGGACTCCAACCTGAACTTGCCGCCTTGGCCGCTCCTTATGTACACGGCCTCGCAGGCGAACTTGCTGCGCAGGTACATGGTACTTACGGTGTGACGGCCTCAGATATTGCCGATAATATTGGCCGTGCCATTAAATCCATAATAGAATGAATCTGACAATGAATGCAATCCGACTTTTCATAGGTGCCTCCGTGGCTCTTGCTGTAAATATGTCTGCCACTGCTCAGACAACCCAACGCCTTACTGCATCAAAGGCTAATGAGTATGGATTGGTATATTCGCTTCCTGTCACCGAAGTCGATATAACAATCGAGACTGAGCACACGCATCGTGTGCCGGGCGAGTTCTTCAACTATGCCCGCAGGCATCTTGCCATCAGCGATGCAATCACTGCTGAGTCAACGACTGTACGTATAAAATCAGTTACCATCACTCCACGTGGAGTGGCTGATCCCGCAAACAGGTGGCTCGTTCAATTTAAATCAGGATCTTCTACCTTCATAGAACTTAGCCCCGAGGGTACGCCTCTGTCAATCAATACAGATGAAGAGGCTGATTGTGATGCCGCTGAACTCCCGGTGGCTCGCCCTGCCGCTCCTACGGTCCTTGAAACCGAGGCGGCCCGGCAGGCGATGACTCAGGATATGATACGCAGTTCTTCCATATCAAAACGTGCGGAACTTGCGGCTCAGCGTGTTTTTGAGTTGCGTGACATGCGTTCCGACCTGCTTTCCGGACAATATGACAATCCGCCGGCTGATGGTCAGGCTATGCAGCTCGTGCTTCAGAATATAGCCTCTCAGGAGGATGCGCTTACTGCAATGTTTGCCGGCACAACATCGACATGGACCTGCGTGCAGACTTTTGCGGTACGCCCCGACTCAGTAGATACACCCCGTGAGGTAATTGCCCGCATCTCGCCTTTTGATGGAATTCTTGATGCGGATAATCTTGCAGGAGCACCTGTCTCGATCACAGTCACGGTGGTTGAACGCGGCGAGTTGCCGGTAAATGAAAAAGGCGACGTGAAGAAGTTCCCCAAAGGTGGTGTGGCATACACCATTCCCGGCGCGGCCCGTGTGTCTGTGGAGTTCGAGGGAAATGTAGTGGCCACGGCTGATGTGTCACTTGCCCAACTCGGAACAACGTTCGGTCTTGACCCATCATTGTTCAGCGACAAGAAAGCACCGCAGAAACTTATTTTTGATCCGACTACCGGTGCGATCCTGCAATTAGGCCCGGCCAACTGACATTGTCAGGAGGCCCCTTAGATCATTTTGATTGCTTTTCTTTTTTGTTTTTGTTAGGAGAGGTGCCTATCTGTGGCGGTGCCACTGCTACAGGTTGACGCATTTCGTTGGCTACCCGGTTGAGATCAACTGACTGTACTGGAGGTTCTTCAGTCTCTACGGGAGGCTCGGCGGATTTTTTTACGGGGGCTTGACCGGAAGGAGCCGTACGATGTGATGACTGTTGGTTGCGTGTAGGCCGGGCGTTTTCCTGCCGACGGGTGGTTGGCATAGTCTTCTCCGTGTTGCGGGGTGCGGTCTCTGTCACTTCTATAATGGAGTCCCGTATGTCAGAGCCGTCA
The DNA here is from genome assembly GCA_023663145.1 of Odoribacter sp. Classification (GTDB taxonomy): domain Bacteria; phylum Bacteroidota; class Bacteroidia; order Bacteroidales; family Muribaculaceae; genus CAG-873. The sequence continues at coordinate 7,204 of JAMPHZ010000026.1, read as the reverse complement.
GTGGTGCGTTTTGTGAATAAAATGATCGCGCATGCAATAACTGTGAGTGCCACAGCTGCTGCGATCCATTTTTTTAATGCCGGCTTTTTCGATGCGGGATTGTGTATACGCCTTGAATTTGCTGTCTGCTGTTTATTCTGCATCCTATCGGTCGCGTTTTTCACCTCGTCGATGTGCACTATCATGGCGGTGTGGTTGTCGCTGTTGTTTTTGGTGGCGTCGATAAGGAACCCGATCTTGTCGGCGAAGTCCCTCAGAGCCGGATCTTCATGTGAAAACGCCCGCTTTATCTCATTGTCATTCATCTGCTCAAGCATTCCGTCGCTACACATGTAGAAGATATCTCCAGGAAGTATGTCGGCGGTGGTGTATACATCGGCGCGCGGTCTGTATTCGAGATGCGGTTGCATGGCTTTGGTGAGGACGTTCCGGCGCGGATGGCTGGCGGCTTGTTCCGGTGAGAGTTGTCCGGCTTTAACAAGGTCGTTGACCAACGAGTGGTCTGATGTGACGTGTAATATACAGGTGTCGGCAGCTGTGTTACCGGGCCTGATATGATACACTCTTGAATCTCCGATATGGGCAATGGTGGCTCCTCCGGCATGTAGTTTAAGCAGGGTCAGTGTTGTGCCCATCTTACGCTCGGCGCCATTGTCCCGGATGTCAAGTGCGTTGAATCCGGCGTCTATGGCTGCTTGAAGGTCTGCCTCACTGAATATGTCTCCGTCGCGCATGTATGAGTTTATTTCAGATGCAATTGCCTCGCACACTGCCGCCGATGCTATTTCCCCGGCATCATGTCCCCCCATTCCATCGCATAGTACGAAAAGACGGGAGTCTGAAGCTTCGGGATCACCGTGACGGGGATATATCGAGTCTTCCTGATGGGGGTTGCCGGTGCTGTCTATGCGTGAGCCGTATTCCCATATGCTGTAAGTCGAGATCTTAAATTCCATCCAAGAATGTCAGTTCAATAGGGGCGCAGTTGGCCGGAGTTATGGATATTTTGTCGCCGTGTCGCAGAATCAAGGCGTTCCCTGATGTGAGCGGGGTGCCGTTTACGACCGAGGGTTGGCACAGGTCTTTTATCAGTGATATGGTGTGGCGCATGGTGCCGTCGGACATCGGTGTGACATCTATGGCGAAGTGCTCACGGCTCATGTAACGGCTTTGGTCGGGCAGTTTCAGGGTCGCTTTTGATGAGTCGGCCTCACGCCCTACGATGTTTCGGCCGGCTGCGAGATGATACGTGGTGCCCATGTAGACTATGACTCCCGGAAAGGCGGCAGTGCGCTTGGCGCCCCCCTGTGCGGGCTGTTGTTTATAGGGTAGATATTCGGCGAATGTATGTCTGGATTTGCACACCGGGCATGTAATGTATTGCGTGGGTTTGGGTTGTACTTTGGGGCGAAGAACTGCCCCGCAGCCCGGACATCTCACGGGTGTCGGGAATTGTGTCAGATCGGCCATCGTTTTACTTATATGATTATTCTCGAAGTCTCCGGATGCTACCATTGGCAGGTATTCCGGAGACTTGAGCTAATTGATACAGTGTTGTTTAAAAGGTGAGTTTAGATGTCAAGGGCTTCTTCGTCGGTGATATCGATGTCGAGGTCATTCAGATCTTCGTCTTCGTCAATGTAAGTGGGATCATCGCCAGGCAGTACCACTTCAGGGTCTTCTGTCTCAATCTCTTCACCACCGATGTAAGTGATTTCAATACCGCTTTCTGCTGCTACGTCTTCAAGTGTGAGGCCTGATGCTGAAATGTCAATCGTCTCGCCTTCGTCGAGTTGCTGATTGTCATTCAGGTCGGCCACCAGTGTGTCATATGTCCCGTCGCCGTCTTCGTCGATGAAGTATGCTTCGTGCCCGTCGATGCGCATTTCCACGTAGCTTTGTCCTGTTTCGGTATTTGCTACGATCTCGATTACCTCGACTTCAGGTTCGGTGCTATCTTCGGGCGGAAGAGCTCCGTTGGAGTGCTCTTCTTCATCCTGACGTTCTGAGCCTGTGGATACGGTCTGCTCTTCGCTGCCAGTCTCTTCTGTTGTGGTGGCAGTGGTTCCGTTGGGACTGCTGATGTTGTTCCAGTCGAAGTGAGATGTGTATTCAGCCTGCTCGGCAGGTGACATGGCGTTCCATTCCGATGCTGTATATGTGCCGTATATGTTGCCGTGCCAAACGAATGCACCTCCGGGCCCAACTTCGGCGCGGGCTGCGCTGAAAGCTTCGGCGAAACTCATGTCTTCATTGATCCCGGTGGCAAATTCTATCTCGTCATCGGCGTAATGGCCAGTTCCGCCGGTTGAGGTGTATTCTTTTTCTTCTTCTGTCATCTCTTCTTCCAGTATCTCGTCATCGGGCATTGAGTCGAGAATGTCTTCGGCTGTGGTGGTGTTGTCTTCATCAGTGAATGAGGTGAGAGCCATAGCCACGCCGCCTATGACGAGGCCGCTTACGGCAGCAGTGCCTACTTGCACAAGGGTGGGGCCGTTGCTTGTTGTGGCTATTGAGCCCGAGCCTGATCCGAAAGAATTGGTGGAGCGGGGAGAGAATGCCTGATTATTGAGACGGGGATCGTAGATGGTATCTTCTGATTTCATGATCGTAAGTTTTTAGAGGGTTATGTCATTATTGTTTTTGTTTCTGATGCAAAGTTACTACACGGGAGGCCTTTTGTCAATAAAAACATGGTTTTAATCCACCAAAACAAGTGATTTTTTGACGAACCCGAGACTTTCCATGACCAAATTGCCAAACGAGCGGCACGACGGTGGTATGGTTAAAGAATGTTAACACTATTGCGTATGTCGGGAAAGAGGTGTAACTTTGCACTCGTAAAACATCGCGGGGTAGAGCAGTGGTAGCTCACTGGGCTCATAACCCAGAGGTCGTAGGTTCGAATCCTGCCCCCGCCACAACGATCGGCTGTCATGATGAATGGCAGCCGATTTTTATATATGCTGTGAATTTTGATTTTTTAGCTTTGTTCATGTTTGCAGCGTCGACTATTCTTTGTAACTTTGTGCAATTAATAATCTTTTTAACCAAAAATCATATCAGATAATAATGAAACCTTATGTAATGGGCATCGATATCGGCGGCACCAATACGGTATTCGGTATCGTTGACACCCGTGGCATGGTGATCGCCAGCGGGTCTATCAAAACAGCCAAACACAATAACATCGAAGATTATATAAACGAGTTGTACACCGAGGCTTCGCGTCTTATTGAGGCTAACGATGCTGCCGGTAAGATACATGGCATAGGTATCGGTGCTCCCAATGCCAATTATTTCACCGGTATGATTGAAGATGGTGTGAACCTTCCATGGCCAACTCCGCTACCTCTCGCAAAGTTGGTAGAGGAGAAATTCGGTATTCCGGTGGCGATAACCAATGATGCCAATGCCGCCGCCATAGGTGAAATGACATATGGCGCTGCACGTGGCCTCAAGGATTTTATCATGATCACTCTCGGCACGGGTGTTGGCTCAGGTATAGTGATCAACGGTCAGGTGGTTTATGGTCATGATGGATTCGCCGGGGAGCTTGGACATGTGATTGTGAAGCGTAATAACGGGCGTCTGTGTGGCTGTGGCCGTACGGGATGTCTCGAAGCTTATTGTTCGGCTACCGGTGTTGCACGCACCGCGCGTGAATTCCTTGAGGTGCGCACTGAGCCTTCACTGCTGCGCAACCTTGATACTGACCAGATCACATCGAAAGATGTTTATGATGCCGCTGTGAGTGGCGACAAACTTGCCAAGGATATATTCGAATACACCGGCGAGATCCTTGGAGAGGCATTTGCCAATATGATGGTGTTCTCGTCACCGCAGGCATTTATTCTCTTTGGTGGCCTTGCCAAGAGTGGTGATTTGCTTATGAAGCCGCTCCGTAATGCGATGGATCGCAATATGATGAGTATATTCAAGGGAAAAGCCAAAGTTATGCTCAGTGAGCTTAAGGAGGCTGATGCGGCGGTTCTCGGCGCGAGTGCCCTTGGTTGGGAGGCAAAGCCCTCAGCCACTGCATAATTTAGAGATTACATAATAAAAACAGGAGGCGAGCTATGGTAACCCCGGGCTTCTGCCTCCTGTTGCTGTCATTATAAAAAGCGCGGCCTCACATACAGGGCCGCGCTTTTTATAGAGAGTCGTATTTGGTTGTCTCCTGGTTTATGTAGAGAATTACGGGGTGACAACCCGGCCTGCAAAAATGATATTGTCGGCTGAATTGTTGTTGATGAAGAAGAAGAATGGCCGGTCAAGGGTGAGGTAGTAGTCTTTCTTCTCAAATGGTATGTTCGGGGCGATACACCAATGTGCGTATGACACGGCGGCTGCGGTGGCTCCATCTTCATCAAGTCTTATTGATGCTTTCTGTATCAGGTCAAGATTTGAACCCTCGGTTTTTCCAAACGCAGACATGATGGCATCAGCAAAATAAATTCCTGATTGGGCATATACTGAATTGAAATTCATTTGTGTGGCAATCTCGAATTTAGGTATGTCAAGATGTAAGATCACTTCCATTGAACCATGGTTATTATGAATTCGCTCCCATAGTCCGTTGGAGATGATTGATGCGGCCTCGTTGAGGTTCATTCCTTCGGGTGGCAGTATCATATGGAATGCAGAACTTCCGCTGAACGGGATCATTGCGTATGTAAAACCGTCAAGTTCCTTGTAGTAGGGCATCGCGAAGTCATCTTTATGCATCATTTCAACCTTGGTCGTGCCTCCGGGGGAGTGGAAGTCGGCTTCGCGTGTCAGCTCTTTGTTGAATTTGCTTGACCATTCACCTTCAAAATAAAGCGATGTGAGCCATGCGAGTTCAGTGTATTGCAGCATTTCATAGGTTACCATATTGGGTATAAGGCCGTTGGTGGTTTCTTTGCACCAGTCGTTGATGGTTGTGACTGTAGCCGGGTCGCTGAAATTAACCGGTGTGACTGGAGACAGGAATAGGGAATCCATCAGATGGCTGTACTCGGGGGAGATATATAGTCCGTTCTGCGCCCATACCGAGCTTGCTATTGTGAGGAAGGCTCCGTTCTTCTCACTTATCATGGATCTGCGGAGTAATGAGGCAACGTAGGTGAGTTTGTCGAAGTCGGCGCCGTTGAACAATGTCTCGATTTCGGTTTTTAAAGCGTCGTCGGCTGCATTACCAAAGAGCATCATGTTGATTGTTTCAGTGAGCGGAGAAAACGCTATGTTGGAGTTTTCACTTTGGGAGGCGGCTACTATGTCCAGGAGGCTTATCGAGAATTTGTTTATGTCGTCGTTTACCTTTTGAAGTTCTGGTGAAAGTGTGGCAATGGCATGTGTGATTGAAGTTAGATCCTCGTCTGTTACCGTGGTTGCCGGTGCGTCTTGAACGGGAGGAGTGGGTTCTTCTGTTGCCTGGGGTGCATCGGTGCATCCGGTAGCCAATAGACCCATGCACACCATTGCAGGTATAAATATGTTTTTCATAATCTGTTATTTTTTAGGTTTGTATACTATGTATTCTATTCCGGTTAGGTCAATTGCCTCAATGGTGTGTACGCTGTCATATCGGTATGCGTCGGCAATGTTGAATATGTCTTCAAGGAAGTATCCATTGGAGTCGCCGCCAAATCCCCAGTTATAGTGGTAATATGTGTTTGACTCAAGTATATCTTCTGAGACGGTGGCATATCCCTTGTTGTGGTCATCAAGGTCGGCCAGCTCCTTTACGATGCGTGTTCTCCCGATTGTTTTGAATCCGTCAACGATCCATGCATGGGGATATTCGCCTCCCGATGACATAATGGCGATTCCATCGCGGCCTAAGTGGTAATATAGACCCTCTGTCCCGAATCCTGCGGCTTATGTGGCGCCAAGGAACTGTCTCATGTTAATTTCGGCCCATATGAAATCAGTGCCTGTATGTGCCTTGTCTTCTGAGGTCTTGTTATAATATGTTGTTCCGCAAATCTCACCCAATTGCCTTACGAACCGCCCGAGAGCGAGGTGTTGTTCAAGGGGAATGGGACAATGTGTGACGTGGTAATTAACGTCAAGGTCAGAAGGATTGTATGTATGTCCGGAGGTATTGTGCTTTACAAGCAAGTCCCAATCGAGTTCCTGAGTGCTCTTGTCAGCTCCTGCGTAGGTGAGTTCGATGGTGTCGAACGGTCTTAGATACGTGCATGCCATGGCATAGGCTACGGGCACGCATCCGGCTACTCCATTGGGTGTGAAGGCATTTTCAGGCCATGCCTGGTTCCACTGGATGTTGATGCGGTTCCCGTAATTGGTTGTGAATGGCACTGTGTCAACAATAAATGCCGGATTCAGGACCGGGCCTACCGGGCCCTCACCATTACCCGATGGCGGGTTTATTGACATTGTGTTGATGTATAATTCCGTGGCTTTTAGCGCGAACTGGAAAGCGCTGTTTTCCGATGTCTGCCCGCTGCCGAATTCGCCGTGCTCGGTGACGGCGAGAAGTTCGGGAATGTCACGGGAAGCGGCAACGAGCGCAAAGCCTTGATTGTCTTCGTAATTCACGGCATAATAAAGAATGTCGCCGGAGGATCGGCCATTATGTCCTCTTATGATTTTTACGTTTGCAGCATCAATATTGAGGGTAACGCGTGCCTTGGAGTCATCATTAAGGGCTGCCTCGCGGGCGATGGCGATGGCTTCGTCGATAGATCGTATGCTTGGCGGTGTGGCGTTGCTGTCGGGTGGGGGATCCGGATAATAAATCTGCTCCTGTGAGCAGGCTGCCAAACCTGCAGCTGCGATTAGGAAGATGAACTTTGTTTTTTTCATGGTTAAGATTTTTTAAGTGAAGTTATATAAAAGTTATTTGATTTTTAAAGAAAGTATCAGTGGTTATGAACGTTTTTTTTCTTATCTGGAATATTAAGCTAATAATATAAAGATTTGCAAATATACATATAAAAATATTTAACTACAAATAGTTTAGTCTTTGTTTAGAGTATATTAACATTCGTGTTGAGGATAAAAGAAAACCTCATCTTACCGTCTCGGGTTGATGAGGTTTTGTGATTCGCACAGGATTCAAACCTGTAACCTTCTGATCCGTAGTCAGATGCTCTATTCAGTTGAGCTAGCGAACCAATAAAAATTAATTATAGGAATAAATGTGACTCGCACAGGATTCAAACCTGTAACCTTCTGATCCGTAGTCAGATGCTCT